>CALKDI010000306.1 GCA_938084065.1 uncultured Alphaproteobacteria bacterium | reverse complement strand
TGCATCCAACCATCTCGAGCCGCCGCCTACGTCAATCAGAAACGCTCAGAGCCCTGCATGCACCAGGAAGCCATCACCCGCGCCGGCATCAGAAACATCAACATCTAGGAGCGCCGGAACGAAAGGGAGAAGCCTCTGAGGCGATAACTTTTCCCGGCACAAAATTATTATATATCTTAGGTTGTACATCAGACTAAAATAATCGACGCTGTACTCTAAAAGCAGCGGCGATTATTCCAGTGAATCAACTTATTGATGCTCAACGATGTGCTATCATAAGCGGCAATTATACAACCTATGTTAGCCGTTCAGCACCTGGCCGCCATCGACGGCGATCACGGCGCCCGTCACCCAGCGGGCCATGTCGCTGGCGAGGAACAGGGCGACGTCGGCGACATCTTCGGGCTCACCCATTCGGCCGGCCGGGATGCTGGCCTCGATGCGGTCGTAGAGGGGGCGGTTGTTCTGTTTGGTGATATCCCAGACGCCGCCCTCGAACTCTATGGAGCCCGGGCAGATGGCGTTGACGCGAATGCCGTCCTTCGCCAGCGCCAGCGCCTGGGTCTGGGCGTAGTGGTTCAGCGCCGCCTTCACCGCGCCATAGGGCGGGGTGCGCAGGCTCGGGCGCAGGGCGGAGATAGTGGAGATGTGTGTGATTGAGCCGCCACCATTGGCCGAAATCAGCGGCACGGCGGCATGGCTGGCGCGGACGCTGGCCAGGATGTCGATCTCAATGCCCGCCATCCAACCGGTCTCATCGTCGGTGCGGCCAAAGCCGGAGGCGTTACAGACCAGGATATTGACGCCGCCGATAGCATCGTTGGCGGCATCGATATAGGCGTCGAGTTGCTCCTTGTCGGCCAGATCGCAGGGGGCGCCGTGGACAGTGCCGCCATGCTCGCGCAAGGACGCAACGGCCTTTGCAACACCCTCTGCACCACGGGCACAGATAGAGACAGACGCGCCTTCACGGGCGAATGCCTGGGCAATGGCGAGGCCGATACCGCGGCTGCCACCGGTGATGATCGCGCCTTTACCGGCGAGAGATAGGGACATGGGGTTATCCTGTGGCTGGGAAGGTTATATGGACCGCAGAGTAACGCGTCTTTGGGGGAGATTCTAGAGGCAGCGATAGGGGTGAATTGACAGATCCATACGTCAGGATTTGCCGCGAAAAAGACGAGGGGCCCCAAATGGGCCCCCTCGCCAATCGCATCAATCAGATGCAGGTCGAGTGCTATGCCTGACGGCGTCGCAAGACGATCAAGCCGATCACGCCCAAGCAGAAAAACGCCAAGATTGCCGGCTCTGGCATGCTAGTCGAGCCGCCACCGGAGCTATCCAGCGCCTCAATCCGAAGCCTCAGCGGTGCGCTGGTGAATTCAAGCAAGACCGGGAAAGCAAAAGCTGCACTTGCAAGATCGATGGTCGGGCTGACGTCCCTGAGCACAAATGCGTTAACATCCGTATAGCCGTTCAAGAAGAAGTCAAACGAATCGCCAGCAGCCAACGTTGTGACCTCAATGCCAGCGGATCGCCTAGTGGTTCGTAGGCATAGCCGTCAACTACCGGAGGATCATACCAAAGGCCGCTCACCGGGTTTTCGAACTCGAAGATGTTGTCGTCCGGAACGGAATCGATCGGCAGGATCGGGGTTAGTGCCGAGTGACTGGGTGCAACACCGCCAACACCCTGGAAGCCGAAGAGGAAGGTCGCAGGCGCACCAACCGGGTTGGCTTCACCGGGTACTGCCGATGCCAAGGGTCCGCCAGCACCGCTAGGAAGCCCGGCGACTTCGCCAACGAGTTCGCGTTCGCCGCCGCCACATCCGTCCGGAGATGGGAACGTATCGCAGGGGCCGCCGTCAAATGGAAGGCCCTAGGGATTGCTTTGACCGAACGACCACACGTCAAGGTTCAAGGTTGCGACCGCAGCCTCCGCTTGCGCCTGGTCCGGGGCAGTGCCATAGAAAATGTTGAACGAGCGGCTCTCGCCCGCCTCCAAATCGCCGAAACCAAAGTCGAAGCCAGCGCCGTGGTCGCTCGGGCCACTGTCATGGAAATCAGTGTTGGCCGGCTCGTTGATGGAGGTCAGCATGCCGTCGCCTGGATTGGCTGGGTCGAACCCATTGTCGACTGCGCGGATCAAGTTGCCGCCGTTAGCGAGCAAGTTGGCCTCCACGCCCTGGACCATGACAAATTCGTCGAACGGGGTCGGCGGGATGTCCCAATCCAAGATCCGGCGATAAGTGACGTTGCGCGCGGTCTCGTCCGTGTCGTTGGTGATCGTTACGGTCGCCTGGAATACGTCGAAGAAGATCGACGGACCGAAATTGTGCCAGATCGTCAATTCGTTGCCGGCAGAGTGGACAGTTGACGTCGCCGTCGGCCCCATCGAGCCGAAGGTGCCCACGCCCGAAATGCCGCTTATGCCGCCATTGTCTATGCTGGCACCAAGGCTGACATAACCGGGCCCGGCAAATTCAGCACTGGCACCCCAGCCTTCGCACTCGTAGCCGGGCGACGTTCCAGCGGAGCGGCTTTGGTCCGATGCCCGCATGCGCCGCAGGTGCAGGCCAAGCGCTGGTGCCGGGTGACAACCGGTCGGATTGGCGGCAGGTCGAGCGTCTCGTGCGCGGCGATGACACGGCCCTGCGCGTCGGCAGCAAATGGCTGGCCGCACTTAGCGCATGCGGCAGGCCGATGGGTGATGGTCTGATCCAGATGCTCCGAAAGGGCGCGGGAATGGCGTCGCCTTGCGGGCCTGCCAGGTGGTTGCGTTCCAAGAGACCGTCGTGCTTGAGATGGCCGATCACTGGCTCGATGCTGCTTCGCCTCCGCCTCTCGCGCCGGACGGTGGCAGAGGCGATGCCTCGGGTCTGGCTGATGGTGATGGCGAGACCGTCGCGCTGGATTTTGTGGCCGCGGTAGCCATGGTCAACATAGGCGCGCTTCACGTCAACGCCCGTCAGTTTCCCGACCTGATGGATCTGCCCCGCCAGGGTGTGGCCGTCGTATGGAGCGCCGGGAAGTGCCATGATGCCGAGCACGAATTGGCCGCCTCGTGCCCGCTCGTTGGTGGTGGCAATGGCGGTCTTGACGCCGAACTCATAGCGGGTGCGCGCCTTGCCTGTGCCGATGCACTCGACCTCGGGCGCGGACAGAGCATAGAGTTTGGCCTTGTCGTCCGGTTGCTGGCCGAAGATCGTTTCGGCTCGCTCCAGAGCGACCTTGAAGGCGGCCTCCAGGGCCTCGTTCCCAGCGATTTTGCGCTGGATGTCCCGGATCAGACGGCCCAGCCAGGTTCGCATCCTGCGCACCCCTGGACGGTCGTGCCCACCGTGATCCGCTCCAGCTGGCGCTGGCTCACGGCCTTGGTCTCGACCGCCACTTTGATGGTTTCCGCCAGCAGCGCCTCCAGGTTGTCCGGCCCGATCCGCTGGCGCCATTTTGTCATCGATGACCGGTCAAGGGCCAAGCGGTGCTGGAAATGCGTCCCGCCGCAAAAGGTTTGAAAGTACGGGTTCTCGCGCCAGGCGGCACAGGTCTCTTCGTCCGATAAGCCTTTCATGTGCTTGAGCAAATGCAGCCCGGCCATCAATCTTGTGCGCAATCCCCGGCAGCCTTTGCGCTCGTGATAGAACGGACCGAAAGCGTCGTCGAAGCGCTCCCATTCGATCAAGGCCGCCAGCCGGAGCAGTTCGTGCTCAGGGTCCAGAATCGCCTCCAGAGAGGATCGGAACAGGTCGCCATTCGGGAGGCCAGGTTGGTTCGGGCGCATGACGCATCTCACCGTCTCAATCTCGGGTTCTGAATCGAACCACATCGCCGCCGGAATGGGAATCCCTTGCGCACAGGCGCGTGTGAAATCGCAAGCTTTTGGCGGAATGAGGCGCGGAACCTTGCGATTCCGAATACTTCGATAGTGGGAATTTACGCACGAAATCTGGTGTTTTAAGAGAAAATCACGGACGACTAGCTAGAGGATTGGTCGGTCGCCGTTGCAAACCCGATCAGCTTGGCAAACAGCCGATGGCCAACACCGGTGCCTTGGGCTTCGGGTGCCGCGATGAACCAGCGGACGCGCGCGCCAGTCTCCCCTGCGATTGGCCTATGATCCAGAGAGACAGGCGCGATGATCGTGTCGCCGGCCCATGCGAGCCAAAAGCCGTCTCGGTCCACGTCATAGCGTTGGGTGAACTCGGCCAATTCAGTGGCCACCTCCGCCTCGAATTGCGGACCAAAGCCCCACTCGCGGCCGTAGTAAAGGCCGTGCAGCTCCGCCACCCGGCCAATGGCGCCGGGGCGTAGCCTCTGGTGATGCGGCTGGAGCCGTCCATCCGGCTAGACGTCCAAATTGGCGACTTTCAGGGCGTTTTCCTGGATGAAGGCACGGCGGGGTTCGACCTGGTCGCCCATCAGGGTGGAGAATATCTCTCCGGCTTCCTCCGCATGGCCGATACGCACTTGCAGCATCGAGCGCACGTTCGGGTCCAGGGTGGTTTCCCACAGCTGTTCCGGGTTCATCTCGCCCAGGCCCTTGTAGCGCTGGAAGCTGATGCCCTTGCGGCCCGCGGTGGTGATCGCCTCCAACAGGTCCGTCGGGCCAATCACGCGCGGCTCCACGCCTTTCAACGAGAGGATTGCCGGGCGTTCGTAGACTGATTGCAGGATGGCAGACCGGTCATCCAACCGTTGCGCTTCCTGGCTGGCCAGCAGGCGGGCGGAGAAGTGATAGCGCCGGTCATAGCCGCCCTTGGTGTGGGTGAAGTCGAGCCCACCCTCCGGGCTGACCATGCCGTTCCAACCACGATCGCGCTCGTCCTCCAGCGAATCCATGCGGCGAGCGAGATACTGCGCTGCTTCCAGCGCCTGCGTGTCGTCCTCCAGAATGCCAGCATTCAGCACGCCTGCAATCGCCGCCTGCT
>CALKDI010000305.1 GCA_938084065.1 uncultured Alphaproteobacteria bacterium | reverse complement strand
CAACATTGTGGTGTCCTCGTTTTGTGGTTGGTGTGCACCACCATCAAAACCGGCAACCATCATCTCGTTCAAGAGATGAACCGTTCCCTTTCCAGCGCGCTGGAAAGGGAACGGTGTCAGATAACATCGAAACTAATTCAGTTTAGCTCTAGCGTCCCCAACGAGCAGCAGCAGCGTCGTCGCTTTCGCGAGCATCAACCCAATGTTCGGAACCATCCTTGGTTTCTTCACACTTCCAAAACGGCGCTTTTGTCTTAAGCCAATCCATCAGGAACTCTGCGCTCTCAAAGGCCGCTTGTCGGTGGCTGGACGCGGTTACGATCAAGACGATGGGCTCCCCCACTGTCATTCGACCATAGCGGTGAATAATAAGCGCAGCTTCCAAGTCCCAGCGCTGCCGGGCCTCCGCTTCGATTGTCTCTAGCATGCGCTCAGTCATGCCTGGATAGTGTTCCAGCGTTATTGCAACGACACCGGATTCGGTTGAGAAATCCCGCACATAGCCGGTAAAACTCGTGACACCACCTATGGCGAAGTTTCCTGCGACCAATGCCTCAATTTCAACGCCGGTGTCGAACCGCTCTGCTTGAACGCGTACAGCCATCTTCAGCCTCCGGTTACCGGCGGAAAGAACGCTACTTCGGCGCCAGGGGGGATTATCGTGTCTAGGTCAACAAACTCCTGATTGATGGCCGCGCGCACGCAAGAGATGTCAGCGAATGCAGCGGCATGACCCGGACTGCGTTCCTTCAACCACCCAATTAGATCGCCAACGGATACGACAGCTTCCGGCAATGTGAGGTCCTCGGACGCACTACCAATTTTGGCACGTAGCCATGCGAAATAGAGCACGTTCATTGCGGCTCGTCCTTTTCAGCCAGCGCCGCCAAACCGCGGCGCGAATAATCCCAAGCGCTGATCAAGCTCAGCACCAAAGCTGGCAACAAAGCAAGCTCTGAACCCCAGCCAAAGCCCAACTTAGCCCAGGCGTCGGCAAATACGACGATCAGGCCCAAAAACTGAAGTGTGGTTTTCCATTTTGCGGCTCTGGAAGCACTAAGCACGGCTGACGCCTGGCCTAAGCCCTCGCGCAAGCCGCCTACCCAGATTTCACGCAGGATCAGTAGTAGCGCGATTGCAATACCAATTGGCCCAAACATGCCGTGTGCGATGGCAAGTATAATCAGGCTGACAAGGATAAGCTTGTCAGCGACAGAGTCGAGCACCTGGCCGATGCGCGACGTCACATTCCATGCACGCGCGAGCTTTCCGTCAAGAAAGTCTGTGACCCCCGCGATGAAGAGCACGATCAAAGCCACAGCAGCTGCCTTTGCAGGTGCACTGGCAAGAACCGCAAACGGAACCAATGACGCCAGGACACGCAGAGCCGTCAGTGCGTTGGGAATAAACTGTTTCATTCGCCCGCTATTCAATGGGGATTATGTTGGTTCGCGGTGCTTTGATCTTTGGGTGTTGTATGCCGTCAGATGCTCATACAAATGTACTTGGTTTCAAGGTAATCCTCGATCCCATACTTTGAGCCTTCGCGACCGAGGCCACTTTCCTTAACACCGCCGAACGGCGCTACAGCGGTTGAGATGAGACCTGTATTAACACCAACGATGCCATACTCCAAGGCCTCGGAAACGCGCCAGACGCGGGCCATATCTTTCGAGTAGAAATAGCTGGCTAGCCCAAATTCGGTGTCATTTGCCATTTGAATAGCCTCTTCTTCGGTCTTGAAGCGGAAGAGCGGAGCAAGTGGGCCAAAGGTTTCATCGCGTGCGACTAGCATGTCTTGTGTCATGTCTACGACAACCGTTGGCTCATAGAACGTACCGCCTAGGCTGTGTTTTTTGCCGCCTAGTAGGACCCGGGCCCCTTTGCTGACAGCGTCGCCAATATGTTCGTCCATTTTTTCAACCGCGTCCTGGTTGATTAGCGGCCCTATGAGGACGTCAGGCTCCATGCCATCGCCGACGGGCAGCTTTTTCACTGCGGCCACCAGTTTTTCTGCGAATGCATCATAAATACCGTCTTGAACCAGCAATCGGTTGGTGCAAACGCACGTCTGTCCGGCATTGCGGTATTTTGACGTGATTGCCCCTTCGACCGCGGCATCCAGGTCAGCATCATCAAACACTAGGAAGGGAGCGTTGCCACCCAACTCCATCGATACCTTTTTTACAGTTTCGGCGGTTTGCTTCATCAACATTTTGCCGACGGGTGTTGAGCCTGTGAAGGTAACCTTGCGCACTATTGGGTTGCTACACATTTCAGTGCCGACTTTACCAGAGTTTTCACCAGAACAGGTGACAACACTGAACACTCCAGGTGGAATGCCGGCCCGTTCGCCCAGTTCTGCTATCGCAAGGGCACTAAACGGAGTGGCAGATGCCGGCTTCACGACCATCGGACACCCAGCGGCTAAAGCCGGGCCAGCCTTACGTGTAATCATTGCGTTGGGGAAATTCCACGGCGTGATAGCACAACAGACGCCGATGGGTTCCTTTAGAACCACAATACGCTTGTCGGCCTGGTGCGGTGGGATTACATCGCCATAAATGCGGCGCCCCTCTTCAGCAAACCATTCGATAAAACTGGCACCATACGCAATTTCACCCTTTGCTTCCAGAAAGGGTTTGCCCTGCTCCAGAGTCATGATCTTTGCCAAGTCATCAGCGTTTTGCAGCATTAGATCGTTCCAGCGGCGCAGTATGTCGGACCGCTCCTTTGCTGTCTTACTGCGCCAGGCAGGCCAGGCGGCATTGGCAGCCTCAATTGCACGCCGAGTCTCATCGGGGCCGCAGTTTGGAATCGTACCGAGTAACGCGTCATTGGAGGGATTTGTGACTTTGGATTTTTTGCCGCTGTCGGCATTCACCCATTCACCATTGATGTAGGCCTGCTGGCGAAACAAATTTGGGTCGTTCAGGTTCATGGCGAATGCCTCTTTCTCATGCGGTTTAGGAATGCAACCAACGCGTAAGCCCTATTTATATAGGGTCGAACCTAGCTCTGCAAAAGCTGCTGTTGATCACATCCAAATAGGTAGAAAAACCCATACAAAATCGCCTGCAAAGACTCTTACTAGCTCTCAACAATCGTCTGCCTCACCCCCAGCCTTGCAATCCTGCCGCGTTCCTGCCGGCAATCCGCCCAAATGCCAGACACTCCCCAATATTCCCCGTCCCCTGGTACAGGTAGGAGTAAATCGACCCCAACTCTCCAGCCGAGTACAGCCGCCCGATAGCCTCTCCGCTTGGTCGCACGATCTCCGCTTGCTCATTGCGGCGGGGACCGCCTTGGGTGTTCAGCATGGAGGGGGACATCTCGACCGCGTAGTATGGTCCCGCGCCGAACGCCTCGACCATCAACGTCCGGCCAAACTCCGCGTCCTCGCCTGCGGCTGCGCTGGCATTCCAGCGCGTCACGGAGTCTTCCAGCGCCCCAGCATCGACGCCAATCTCCGTCGCCAAGTCCGCCAGCGTCTCGCCCTTCTTCACCCAACCCTTCGCCACCTCGGCAGAGTTGTCCGCGCTCCATTCCGGCTGTTCGACAATCTGGGTCCAGCCATGGGTTGGGTTGCCGTCGTAGAGCGGCCCGGCGCTGAAATTGGCGTGGTCGACGATCATGTGCATCGGGCAGGGGGTTGCTAGCGGCAGCCAGACGCCGTTCTTCGGCACCTTGCCGTGGCGGGTCTTGAACTTCTCGTCACAGAACCGCCGCCCGTCTGGGCCGACGATGATCATGCCGCCAGGAATGATCTTGGAATAGTGCAGGTTCTGCATGGACAGAGACGTCGGCACCTCCGGCACCTTCATCGCCATGCTAGGGCCAGCGTAATTGTTCATGTGCCATAGGTCGGCCCCGACCGCGAGGCCCATGCTGACGCCATCGCCCTCGTTATACGGGCTGCCGGAGGTATAGCAGTAGGGCACACCGGGCAGGTAATTCCGGATCATCTCCTGGTTGTTTTCAAAACCGCCACAGGTCAGGATCACCGCCTTGTGCGCCTTTACGGCGATGCGGGAGCCATCGGCGCGCTCCGCCCAGATGCCGCGGATTTCGCCGGACGCGCCGTCCTGGATCAATTCCCGGCCAGGCGTTTCGAACGCGATCTGGATGGGCCGCTCGCGCACCAGGCTCTCGAACTTTTTCCAGGTCAGCGAATAGCCGTATTTCGGCCCGTCATGGAATTTGTGGGTCGAGAACGCACCTGGCAGGTCCGGAAACTCGATGCCGACTGGCTGGTGCTGATGCTCCTGCGGGTCCGCGCCGAGGCTGGCGAGCCAGTCATTGTTGCGGCACATCTCATCCGCCCAGACCAGGACCATTGCCTCTGGTACCGTATGCGGGCCGCAGAGGGCGCGCAGGTATTTGGCGGCCTCAATCGGGTCCGACGAGTTGAGGTAGCCCTGGCCGGCCACCTTGGTGTTGCCGCCGTGCTTGCCCTCCGGCGCTTTCTCCAGAATCAGCACGTCCGCGCCGGCGTCGTGGGCTGTGACAGAGGCGGCAAAGCCCGCCCCGCCGAAGCCGACGACGACAACGTCCGCCTCTAAGTCCCATCGGCTGGGAGGCGTTAGGCTCATGCCTCTAGCTCCGGCGCGACCCAGAGAGGAGCGTCACCACGGGCGACGCGCTGGACGTTGTCGAAGGCGTTGCGCACGCGTGCCATTTGGCTCTCGAAGGTTGGGCCGGCGAGGTGAGCCGTCAGGATGACATTGTCCAAGTTGAACAGCGGGTTGTCCTTCGGCGGCGGCTCCTGGTCGAACACGTCGAGACCGGCGCCCCAGATCGTGCCGTCGGTCAGCGCGGTGAAGAGTGCAGCCTCATCCACCACCGGGCCGCGGGCGGTGTTGACCAGGATGGCCGAGGGCTTCATCAGCTTGAGTTCTTCGGCTCCAATCAGGTGGCGCGTTGTCTCGTTGAGTGGCGTGTGGAGTGAAATTACATCAGCCTCACGCATAACCTCGCGCAGCAGGCGGAAGCGCACGTTCAGCGCGTCTTCCTGGTCCTCGCGCAGGCGGGCAATGTCGTAATAGATCACGTTCATGCCGAACGCCTGAGCCAGCCGCGCCGTCTTCTTGCCGATGGTGCCGAGGCCGATAATGCCCATGGTGCGGTTGCGCACCTCGTGCACCCGTGGCGTCTGATTGCCACGCCAGTTGCCGGCAGAGACGCTGCGGTGCTGGTTCACCAACTGGCGCGAGACCGCCAGCGCCAGCATCATCGCATGCTCGGAAACCGCGACGGAATTGGCGCCGCCATTGTTGCAGACCGGCACCCTGGCGGCGCGGGCGGCATCAAGGTCGGCCTGATCGTAGCCGGCGCTCAATAGCTGTACGAGCTTTAGATTCGGGCCGGCTTTGAACAGGTCTGTTTGCACCAGCATATCGACATAGCCGACCAGGAATTCAGCGTCGGCGATGGCTTCGCTGAACTCGGCACTTTTGGCCGGCACGATCCGCAGATCGAAACCGGAGGGAGCCATCTCGCGGGCTGCATCGGCGGCATCGGGGAATTGGGTGACGAAGACGATTTTGGGGTCCATGGGATCTACCGAGAGCTGGAGGAGATGCGAACTGATTCAGGCCGAGCATCGGAATTGCGCTGCAAGCACGGAACATGTTCGCAATTGGAGATGTGCAAAATTGGGTTAACTACCGTAGAGCTTAGTATCCTATTCTCAGCGAAAGAGAGCAATCCATGTCTGACACCGAATACGTCCCACCCAAAGTTTGGAAGTGGGAAACTGAAAGCGGCGGCCAGTTCGCCAACATCAACCGCCCCACTGCCGGTGCGCAGTTCGAAAAGGCATTGCCGGTAGGCAAGCATCCGATGCAGCTCTACTCCTTGGGCACTCCGAATGGCGTCAAGGTGACGATCATGCTGGAGGAATTGCTGGCGCTCGGCCATTCCGGTGCCGAATACGATGCTTGGCTGATCAAAATCCGCGATGGGGAGCAGTTTGGCAGCGGCTTCGTCGGCGCCAACCCGAATTCGAAAATCCCGGCATTGGTCGACCATTCCATGCCCAAGCCAACTCGCGTGTTCGAGTCCGGCGCAATCCTGCTGTATCTGGCAGAAAAGTTCGGTGCGTTTGTCCCCACAGAGCCGATGGCCCGGGCAGAGGCGATGTCCTGGCTGTTTTGGCAGATGGGCAGCGCGCCGTATCTGGGCGGTGGCTTTGGGCATTTCTATGCTTATGCGCCGATCAAGATCCAATACGCTATCGACCGCTTCACTATGGAGGTTAAGCGCCAATTGGACGTGTTGGACCAGCGTCTGGCAGTGAACCAGTTCCTTGGCGGCGGTGAATATACCATCGCTGATATGGCTGTCTGGCCTTGGTATGGCAACCTGGTCAAAGGCCTGAATTACGGCGCTGGTGAGTTCATCGAGGCGCACACCTACACCAACGTCATCCGCTGGCAGGAAGAGATCGCTGAACGTCCGGCCGTGCAGCGTGGCCGCATGGTCAATCGCATGCAAGGCGACCCGTCCGAGCAATTGCATGAGCGCCATGACGCCAGCGACTTCGACACCAAAACCCAGGATAAGGTCTAATACCAACGGCAGCGGTTCCTGACTCTCCAACCAATTTCTTCACGCTGAGGTACGAACGTAGTGAGCCTCGAAGCGCCGGCGGCCTTCGAGGGCGCCTGCGGCGCCACCTCAGGCTGAAGGAAATTTGACGACAGGTCGATAATCCCCGCCGTTGGTTCAAGCCGCGTCTTGATCACGGTCGGTGAGAAAAGAAGCCCCGTTCGCCACCAATTTCGGTGGTGAACGGGGCTTTTCTGTGTCCGTATCTACGCCTTGTTTTCCAGCAGTTCGACCCAGTTGCCGTCCGGGTCTTCGATCATGGAGATGCTGGTGCCGGGGCGGACTTCCCTCGGTTCGACGGCGATGGTGTAGCCTGCCGCGCGGCATTTCTCGGTCATGCTGACCAGGTCTTTGACCGTGATGGTCCAGTAGCGGATGCCGCTGGCGCCGCGTGGGCCGCCGGTGTTGTCTTTCTTCTCTGGTGCGCTGTCGTGCGCGACGACCTTAACCAGCGTTGTGCCGCACATCAGCCGATGCATGGTGCCGCCGCCATTTGCCGGTGTATCCGCTACGTGTTCCAGGCCCAGGGTATCACGGTAGAATTTCAGCGCTGCCGCTCCATCGCGGACGACGATGCCGATGTCGATAGAGTCTTTGCCCAGTTCGATGGTCATGATGGCGTTTCCTTTTTGGTTTTGGGAAGTGTTGGCGTGAGATTTAGCGCAATGTGGGGCGGTCGGCAGCCAGGTCAGCGGCTTTGAGCCCGAGCCTGCGCACATGCTCCGGCACCTCGGCGCCGTCGATTAGGGCTGCTGCTGTTGCACCCAGGCCAGGTGCGGTCTGGATGCCATATCCGCCCTGACCGCAGAGCCAGAAAAAGCCCTCCTGCCCCGGATCGAAGCCAGCGACCGGTGTCTTGTCAGCGACGAAGCTACGGAGGCCCGCCCAGCGGTGGCGGATGGAGACGATCTCCAGTGTGCTCGCGGTCTGGATGCGGTCCGCGCCGAGGGCAATATCCATCTCGTCGGCGAAGGCGTCGTGCGGTTCGACCGGCGTTTCGTCTGCGGGGGAGCCCATCAGCAGGCCTGCGTCTGGCTTGAAATACCAATCTTCATCGACATCTACCGTCAGCGGCCATTTTGAGCTGCCCATGTCCGCTGGCGGTTGGAACAGGAAGGCCGTCCGCCGTTTCGGGACACAGCCGACAGGGCGGCAACCGGCCATTTGGCCGATAGTGTCCGCCCAAGCACCAGAGGCATTGACGGCTATTGGGGCGGTGAACTCTCCAGCGCTTGTGCGAATCTGCCAAACGCCGGCCTTGCGCTCCAGACCTTGCACGTCGGCATTGACCACTATCTCACCACCCATCGCACGCAGGCCACGTAGGAAGCCCTGGTGGATGGCGTTTACATCCATGTCACGCGCGTCGGGTTCGTACCCAGCGCAAACGACATAGTCCTCGCGCAGGGCAGACGATATTTGCCTGGCCTCTTTGGCATCCACGAGGCGCACGGAAGGCACCAGCGCCTGCCCCTCTTTTACAGCGGCCTCAACGGTCGCAACCTGATCGGCTCGCCCGACGAACAGTGCGCCGCGGGGCGACAGAACTGGGTGATCGGTAAAGCAAGTGGGCGGGTTGTCGAAAAACGCTTCACCCGCGATGGTCAACGCACAGATCGCGGCGTTGCCATAGGCCTGGCTATATAGCGCGGCGGAACGGCCGGTGGTGTGGTAGCCGCACCGGTCCTCCCGCTCCAGCAGAATAACGCGGCGGCCGCGCTCCGCCAGGAAATACCCGACGGAGGCTCCGGCCATACCACCGCCGATGATCAGAACATCGGCGCTGTGGCTCATCCGTTCATTTTGGCCATGGCTGCAGCAACCATCTTGCCGACTTTCTGGTTGGCCGGCCGGCCGAGACAACGCTCCAACCACGCAGCGACATTGCTGTGCGGTGCCCAATCCATGCGGGCGGTCTGGCCCCATTGGAACAACGTGGCGACATTCAGGTCGGCGACGGTAAAGCGGTCGCCGGCCAGGAAATCCCGACCTTCGAGAGCAGCATTCAAGATCGCCAGTTTGGGCTCCAAAGCGGCGCGTTGTTCATTGACCTTGTCGGCGCTCTTTTCGAAACCAAACAGGCCAAAGGTGTGGAGGACGGCGTGCAGCAGAGGTGTCTCGCACTCGGTCGCAACCCAGAGCGTCCATTGGCTCGCCAATGCCTGACCTTTGGCATCGTCGGCCTGCAAGCTGCCTTTGCCGTACTGGCTGGCCAGGTATTGGTTGATCGCCAGCGACTCGAACAGTGTGAGGTCGCCATCGGTCATAGCGGGCATCTTGCCGTTGGGATTGATTGCCAGGTATTCTGGTGCCTTGTGCTCGCCGCCCATCATGTTGACGTCGACTTGCTTGTAGTCGAGCCCCAACTCCTCTGCCGCCCAGAGACAGCGTCCGGCGCGGGTAACAGGTGATCCATAGATGGTGACAGTCATGGGATGCGTCCTTTCAGGATGAGGCGGTGCCATATGCTAAACCGCGGGCACGGGTCGCGGGAAATGACATCCTCGCGAACCGCCAAGCGGTCTATTCGGCTGCTTGAGCTTCTGGGAAGGCCTGGATCCATTTTGTCGGCTCGGCGCGACCGTATTGCGGAGCGTAAGGCGCACCATCGCCCAGTTCAAATGCCGCACGCCAGGGCCAGCGTGGCTCGTAGAGGATGCCGCGAGCCATGGCGATCATGTCGACATCGCCGCTGGCAACAAGGCTTTCCGCCAGCTTGGGGTCGCGGATCATGCCGACGGCCATGGTAGGAAGGCCACACGCCGCTTTGATCTGCGCTGCATAGCCAGCCTGATAGCCAGGCGCCAGTGGCGGGCGCACAAGGCTGTTGCCGCCACCGGAAATATCGAGGAAGTCGCAGCCGGCGCCAGCCAGCGCCTTGGCGAAGACGATGGCGTCCTCAACCTGGAGGCCCTCGTCGTCCCAGTCGGTGCCATTCAGGCGCACGCCCAGCGGCTTGTCGTCGGGCCAGGCCGCACGCATTGCCTCGAACATTTCCATAGGGAACTTGATGCGGTTGCCAATCTCGCCGCCATAGGAATCGTTGCGCTTGTTGGCCAGGGGCGAGAGGAACTCGCTGACCAGATAGCCGTGCGCGCCGTGCAACTCGACCAGATCCAAGCCAATGCGGGCGGATCGCTCGGTCGCTTTGACAGCAGCGGCGATGACCTCATCCATCAGGGAGCGGTCCATGGCGGTTGGCGTGTGCCAGCCCTCGCCGAACGGCACGGCGGAGGGTGCAACAGTCTGCCAGGCGCCTTCTTCCGGCTTCAGCGACGCGCCACCGATCTGCGGCGGATTGGTCGAAGCCTTGCGGCCGGCATGACCCAGCTGAATACCGATGGGCATGTCGGAATACTGGCGCACGATATCTACAACCCGCCTCATCGCGGCTTCGTTCGCGTCGCTATAGAGGCCAGTGCAGCCGGGAGAGATACGGCCGCGCGCCTCAACGCCCGTCGCCTCAATAATCAGCAGGCCAGCACCGGACAGCGCCAGATTGCCGAGGTGGATCGTATGCCAGTCAGTGGCAGAGCCATCCACAGCGGAGTACATGCACATCGGCGCGATGACGACACGGTTCGGCAGTGTAAGGCCGCGCAACTGGATCGGTTGGAAAAGGGCACTGGTCATTGGGCAATTCTCTTATCAGACGGTGCGGAGCAATTTCGGATGAGATAGGCTCTTAGCCCACCCTGCGCGCTTGGAAAAGCGCTTCCCGTGAAAAAGGAGTTTTGCCCCATGCCGACCCTACGTTCTCTGTTGGCCGCTGGCCAACCCATTACTGCGCCCTTGGTGCTCAACCCGATGATGGCGATGATGGCCGATAAGGCCGGATTCGAGGCCCTATATTTGGGCGGTGGTGCTACCGGTTATGCGAAAGCCCTGCTGGAGGCCAACCTGAACGTCAGCGAGATGTGCGCCGCTGGCACCGAGATCGCCGCTGTTACGCGCAAGCCTCTGATCCTGGATGGCGCGACCGGTTATGGCGACCCGATGCACATGCATCGTACCATCCCGATGGTCGAGACAGCCGGCTTTCAGGCGATTGAGATCGAAGACCAATTGCTACCGAAACGGGCGCATCATCACATCGGCATCGAACGCATGATCGAGCCAGAGCTGATGGCAGCTAAAGTTGCGGAGTGCATTGCGGTGCGCCGTTCCGAGGACTTCATCGTCATCGCTCGCAGCAATGCGGTGCGGAACACCGGTTTGGACGATGCGGTGCGGCGGCTAGAGATGTACAAGAAGGCTGGTGCGGACGTGTTGCTAGCCAGCCCGCGCAATGCGGAGGAAGCACGCTTTCTGGGCGAGCGGCTGCCGGCACCGCTCATGTATCTCTGTTCCCCCGGTGGATTGGCGGCTATAGGCCTGACCAAGCAGGAAATGGCGGATATGGGATGGAAAATCCTGGCCGATCCCGGCACGGGCCTGTTTGCAGCCTATGAGACCTGGCGCGATATCTACGCGGAATTGGCGGCTAACGAATTCGCTATGCCATCGCGGCCACCAGCGGAATGGCGCGAGTTAGAGCATGAGATGCACAAGGCTATCGACCTGCCGAAATTGATCGCGGTTGAGAGGCGGACGGTTGAGAAGGGCGACTGAGACCCGGAGACCCATCAAACGCAAAAGGCGCGCCACTCATTTCTGAGTGGCGCGCCCGTCGAACTGCCTTGCCGGAGGGAAGCGTTAGCTGAGGCTTATTTCAGCAGACGAATTTCCACACGGCGGTTTTGAGCCTCACGCACACCATCACCGGTCGGCACGGCGAGGTCTTCCTCACCCGTTGCGCTGACGTTGATGCGGCTGGCGCTGATGCCCAGCTGACCCAGAGCCTCAACCACGGCTTCGGCACGGGAAGCCGAGAGACCCAAGTTGTACCCAGCGGCACCGCTGGTATCTGTGTGACCGGAAACAACGATCGGAGCATCTGGGGACTGCATCGCTGCGGCTGCAGCGGCGGTCAAAGTTGCGTCGTCGCTATCCATGATCGCAGCAGAGTCATGCGCGAAGTATGCCGTCCAAGGGCCGCCATCGACCATCATTGGCATCTTGTTCAGACCAGCCATACCGTCCATGTACATTTTTTTGCACGCGGCGATATCGTCGGGCTGAATGTTCTCTTCTGCTTCCTGCATCCAGCAATCGAAGCCGGCAACGGCCATGGCTGCGGCGTCTGGATGGTCAGCAGCGGCGCCGCCAGCCAAAGCAGAGGTCAGTGCGTCACGTGCCGGGCCGAGCTCAGCCAGGTGAGCTTCGTTCAGCATGCGCTCGCCCAGCTCTTGCGGGCCAGTGGAGCCAGAGGCCGCTGCCAGCGCTTTGCCACCGAAGAAGTTGGCGTCAGACCAATCTTCCTCACGGCGCTCGCTGTCAGCCAGCATCATGTAATTTTTGAACAGCGATTGCTCGTACCCACCGCCAGCAGGGGCCGATTGCTTAGCCGTGTCGTAGATGTTTGCGCACGCGCTGAGGCCCAAGCCCATCACCGCGACGATTGCTGATGTCTTCAGGTATTTAAGCATGGGTGTGCCCATTCTCCTAAGTAATCGGGGGATTTCATGTTAGCCGATCTAGACGCCCTGGACAAGGTCCGCCTTCAGCTATCCCGCCAAACTGTATCGCGAACGATCGCAGATCGATCTGTTACTCATAATGCAGTTTCGGTGTTCTGCAAAGCCCATTGCAGAGAAACAGGCTGGGTTAGCTTAGGAAAAATAGCCGCAGCCTTTAGTTTAATGGGGCAATTCGGGGTGGCAATTGTGGTGGAGCAAACCCTTGGGGGATGGCAAGGATCGCTGCTCTCAGTGCTGCCGATTTTGCATCGTTGGAAAAAACCACGTTCTTGTTAGATTGAGAAATTCCCAATTTTTGCCACAATTTAGGCAAATCGAATTCGGCCGCTGAACCGTAGGTTTTGGCGAATTCAGACAGCGCCGGAATGCCAGATGCCTCGTCGCAAGCGCCGATAAGCGCCGCAGGCTGTGCTTTTTTAGTAGCGTTGCCGATTACTTGAAGTCCATTGCGCAGGCAGTCGGTGATAGTTGCCCTACCCTGGGATTGTTGTAAAATCGCCACATTTGAGGAGAGTAGCGCCAGGGCTCCCCCCCAATAAGGGTTGGCCCGGGTAAGGCCTGTTGTATTAACGCCTAGTGCTCCTGTTGGCATGCCCCGTAGCCATTCACGCCAGACCTGATCAGCAGAGTAGAGCCCGGCAATATGTCGCAATATGGGTTCAACATACGTCGCCATTCCCTCCATCAGCCACATCCCATCGCGCCCGATGTTGGGTTGCGCCAAGTGCAGCAACTCGTGGGTCAAAATCCAGTCTTGTCGATATAGCGTGGCGGGTGTGGCTCCGCGACCAACCACGACTTGGAGCGTAGCGCCGCCGCCGCCGCGCACCCGCCCAAAGGCGACGTTATCGCCTTTGCCGCTGGGAAGAATGGCCACCAATAGCCGATCCACTGGGAAGCCTTGCCAATAGGCAGCCGATAGGCGTGAGAAATAATCGACCCATTCTACCAAAGCCGGCGATCCGATGGCAAAATCATCGGCCGCCGCGTGGACGGTGATGGGGGCTGCACTGCCGGTGCGCCCTGAGACCATGATTTGCGTGCCCGGACGGGTCGAGAAGATCGCGTAACCGGCGAACGTGAGGTCTTCGGCAGACAAGGTAAATGTATCTGGAGTATCGGCACCATCAGGCGTCATGGCATGCATGGCATAGAGCCCGGGCGGCACGCGGAGCCGGACCGTCAGGGAATTCTCACTGCGGGTTGGTTCCGGCATGCCGAGCCAAGTGTCCAATGGTGTCATGATAGTGTCGTTCGTCAACGCCACGTCGCGCGATCGCCCGCCCGCGGCAACACGCTCCCGCAAGTCGACCAGGTAGCGTAGTCCGCCGTCAGTGATACGCCATCCGCGGTCAGTTTCCGCCGCCGCCGCGCCTGACAGGGTCAGAACCGCGTGAATTGATGCTCGATCAGCGGCGTCAAACTCTAACCGTGCGATATGCGGTTGGCATCGGACCGTCACTGCTAGCTGCAGAGTGCTAGGCTCGCCCTCAGCTTCTACGTCGAACGCGCATACGGGCAGCACTGGTTCTGCACTCCAGGCGGTGGAGATCGCCCCGGTGCAAAGCAGAAGCGCAACCAATTTCATCACATATTGAATCATGGATGCGGCTCCTTATAGACAATGGGGAAAAAGGGTGCGGATACCGCTTTCCAAATCCGCGAGTATGGCAATCAAGACGGCTTCACCCGTAGCCAATGTCGCCAACTGGGGTTCTCCAGATGTGCCTGTTGGCCAATGATCCGGGGATTCGGCAGCGGCATCGGTGTTAAAGCGAATCGGATGGCGGAAACCAGGGCTTGAGGGGGCATCAGGCTCACCAAAGGCGGGAGTTCGATCCAACCGTAAGAGGTTTGGTGCCAGGGCCATCATCAACCCCGTTTCCCGCTCATCTGCATGACCGCCGCCCTTTTGGCTCAAGAGCGAATCGGCACTGTGCCCAAGCCCGCGTAGGTCTGCGATTGCGACCCTGACGCTTGTGTCGTCGAACACCTTTTGCACGACTAGGGAAAGCGGTGCCTCCGTCGAAACCCCGGTATTGAGGAGCAGAAGATGAGGGGCGCCCTGGCGGATAAAGCCGGTCAATACGTCCTCCACCACAGCCATGAATGTTTCAGCGCGCAGGTGTTGGCTGCCAGCAAAGTCGCGGAAAACCGGGTAGTATCCAAGCGTTATCGTTGGCGCGACCAGTACGGGCATCATGTTAGCCAACCGCCGGGCCAGCGCGTCGGCAACAATCGCGTCGGTGCCCATCGGCAAGTGAGGGCCATGCTCTTTCGCTGCCGCACCTATGGGAATGACGATGACGCGGCGCAGCCAGGGCTCTACCTCCGGCCAGGTGAGGTCGGAGAGGATGGCGCCGGGTCGCTGCTCCATAGGGTGGGCCTTTGTCCGTTAACACGCTGGTTACGAAATCGCAGTATCGATCATTTTCCGTTAAGCCGCAGGTAACTCCGCATAACATGGCTGTGAAGTCACGGCCTCGTGACTAGCACATCGAGGCAAAATGCAACTTGTATAGCAGGCGGGCCCATGGTGCTCGTGTGGACCCATCGAACCATTTGTGAACTGAAAAGGACTTATACCGATGAACAAAACAGCCGTTCTCGCCGCAGCTGTCGCTGCCGCCGTTGGTGCTTCTTTCGCAGCCGCTCCCGCTGCCGTTGCTGCTGACAAGAAGATGGAAAAATGTTTCGGCGTCGCTAAAGCAAAAGGCAATGACTGCACGACGGCCACCAGCTCTTGCGCTGGTACGTCCAAGGTCGACAATCAGAAAGACGCTTGGGTTCTGGTTCCGGCCGGCCTTTGCGATCGCCTGGTTGGTGGTGCTAAGGCAGCCAGCTAAAATTTAAGGGCCGGAAGTAGGATCGCATGCAAAGTTCGAACCAAGATCCGGCCCAAACAATGCCCGCCGTGACGGAAATTCCCGTTGCGGCGGGTATCGGCTTGCGTGCCCAACATTTTGAGGATGTTACATCCGGGCTGCCCAATATCCCCTGGTTGGAAATTCACCCGGAGAACTATTTGGGCGGAGGCGCGCCGCTGGCCTATCTAGAGGCCGCGCGCAGCCATTACCCCATTTCGATGCACGGAGTTGGCCTGTCCCTTGGCTCAGCCGAGGGCGTGGATGGTGCACATCTTGCACGGCTGGTCGCGTTAGCGGACCGAATTGCGCCTGGGCTCATTTCCGAACATGTGTCCTGGAGTGTGCAAGGCGGTGTCTACCTGAATGACTTGCTGCCCCTGCCGTACACTGAGGAAAGCCTGGCACTTATCTGCCGCAATGTTGACCGTGTTCAGTCAGCTTTCCGGCGCACCATTTTGGTTGAAAACGCTTCGACCTATCTGCAATTCGAACACTCCTGCATCCCTGAGGCAGATTTCGTCCGTGCCATTGCGGAGCGAACCGGCTGCGGGGTCCTTTTGGATGTAAACAACGTCTATGTCAGCTGTCAGAACCACGGATGGAGCGCATCTGCCTATCTGGCTGCGATGGCGGATGCGCCGGTCGGCGAGATCCATCTGGCCG
>CALKDI010000304.1 GCA_938084065.1 uncultured Alphaproteobacteria bacterium | reverse complement strand
AATCTAGCTAAGCCGCTTTCGCTGCGGCCCGTGCTGCTGTTAGCGTGCCGGCGTGCATCAAAGAGCCCGCCAGCGGATGACCGACGATATCCTCTGCCAGTTGGGCCACCTCAACCAGCTTATCGACGTCGATACCGGTTTCGATGCCCATCTCCTCACAGAGAAAGGCCAGATCCTCGGTGCAGACATTGCCAGCGGCACCCTTCAGCGCCGCAAACGGGCAGCCGCCCAGGCCGGCAACGGCGCTATCAAACTCCGTCACGCCCATCTGCATGCCAGCATAGGCGTTGGCAATGCCAAGCCCGCGGGTGTCGTGCAGGTGCAGGTTAATACCCAGCTCCGGCCATTTCTCCCGTACCGCGCCGACCACGCGCTTAACCGAAGCCGGATTGGCCCAGCCCATGGTATCGGCCAGGCTCACATATTCGATGGCGCAGCCCATCTCTTCTGCCAGCGCCAGGATTTCGGCCAGGCGCTTGATCACAGTCGCGACCTCCACCGGTCCTTCGTAGTTGCAGCCGAACGCGGTCATGATGCTGGCACGAACCACCGGGATGTTGTTTTCCTGGTAAATCTTGATCTGGTTGCCCTGAATGCGGACGTTATCGTCATAGCCACGGTTGGTGTTCTTGCGCATGAAGGTCTCGGACGCCGTGGTCGAGATCGAGCCGAACATGTCCAGCCCGGCGCCTTCCTTCTGGTGCATCAGCGCGCGCTGCAGGCCTTTCTCGTTCAGCCACAAGACGTGGTAGTTGATGCCCGGCTTGCGCTTGAAACCTTTGACGACCTCGTCCGCATCGACCCAGCCCGGTACTGCCTTCGGCGAGACAAAGCTGGCAACCTGGATTTTCTCCAGGCCGGTCTCGGACAGCGCGTCAATCAGCTCGATCTTGCGGGCTGTTGCGATCGGGCCTTTCTCAATCTGAAAGCCTTCGCGCGGGCCTTCCTCGTGGATGTGAACTTTGCTTGGCAGATCAGACATGGCGTACTTCGCCCTTTCGGCTGGTTATACTTCCCTAGCCGCGTCCCACAGTCGCGCAGGCGCTGTCAAGTCTGCCGGTAGCGATGCCCGCACAATTTCTCAGGCGAGAGCGTCGTCAATTTCATCGGCTTTGGCCTCCCGACGGCGTTGAAATACCCAGGCGATCATTCCGGCTCCCACCATAGAAAGGCCGAGCGCGCCGCTGCCGACGGAGTCTTGGAAGGACGTCGGTGCTTGTGCAGGTTGCCTCACTGCAGCCGATGGCTGGGTCGCCATGGCATGCGCCAGCCGCCATACGGCAGGGTCGCTCACTACGGACGACAACAGCTCATCACTGGGCTGAGGTGTGACCTGCTGCCCGGCGGTATCGATAAATGGTAGCGGTCCCTGGCTTGGTAATGAGGCTTCCTTCCCGCTGGCATCAAACATCCCACCATCATAGGCATAGGCGAGGGCCGGTGCTCCATGGACGGCAGCCGAAAGGCCGACTGCGGCTGCGATAATGACGCTGATCTGGTACATGACACCATCCTCCTGGCTACGGTCACTAACCGCAGTATGGCGCGACAGGTGTAAACACAGCGTCAGCGGAGCCGGTTAACGATCACTGAAGACGGCTGCGGCTGGCGACACCGCTTCAGATCAGTTATAGAAGCCAGCATCCACACAGCCCCCGCCGTTACAGGGAATGGTCCGCATGGCTCTTCGCCCCTACCGCCAGATCACCCGCCGCAAGTCCCGCCAGATCATGGTCGGCAATGTGCCAGTCGGTGGCGATGCGCCGATCACGGTGCAGACCATGACCAACACGCTGACCCACGACGTCGCCGCCACCGTCGCGCAAATCCGCCGCGCCGAAGACGCCGGCGTCGATATCGTCCGCGTCTCCTGCCCGGATGAAGAATCGACAGCGGCGCTCAGCCAGATCGTCAAGGCTGCCAAGGTGCCGATTGTCGCCGACATCCACTTCCACTATCGCCGCGGGATTGAGGCGGCTGAGGCTGGTGCGGCCTGCCTTCGCATCAATCCCGGCAATATCGGCTCTGATGACCGCGTGCGGGAGGTGATCAAGGCGGCGAAGGATCATGGCTGCTCCATGCGCATTGGCGTCAACGGCGGCTCGCTGGAGCGTGACCTGCTGGAGAAGTATGGCGAGCCCTGCCCCGAAGCGATGGTCGAGAGCGCGCTGCGCCACATCCGCATCCTGGAAGACAACGACTTTTTCGAGTTCAAAATCTCCTGCAAAGCCTCAGACCCGCTGTTGGCGGTTGCGGCCTATCAGCAGCTGGCGGAGGTCTGCGATTACCCCCTGCACCTGGGCGTGACCGAGGCTGGCGGCCTGCGGTCGGGCACGGTGAAGAGTGCCATTGGCCTAGGCTCACTGCTATGGGCCGGGATTGGTGACACGCTGCGGGTCTCGCTCTCCGCCGACGTGACGGAAGAGGTGAAGGTTGGGTTCGATATTCTAAAATCACTCGGCCTGCGCCATCGCGGCGTCAACGTGATCTCCTGCCCAAGTTGCGCCCGTCAACAGTTCGACGTGATCAAAACGGTGGAGGTTCTGGAGCAGCGCCTGGAACATATCTCCACACCGATGACCGTCTCGGTGATCGGCTGTGTCGTGAATGGGCCGGGAGAAGCGCGCGAGACCGACCTGGGTATTACCGGCGGCGGCAAGGGCACGCACATGGTCTATGTGGCGGGCCTGCCGGATCATCGCCTGCAAAACGCTGATATCGTTGATCACATGGTCAAGTTAATTGAGGCGAAGGCACTGGAAATTGAAGCGGAGCGGGTTGCAGCAGAGACGATAGCTGCGGAATAGTTGCACTCCCTCACTACTTTCGGCGACAATGGCACAAAGCAACCTCCAGAGAGGACCGCGCCATGAATGACATCGCCGGCACAATCGCAACTCCCAAGCCCATTTCCCAAGCGGAGCACGCCGCCGGCATGCTCGCCTATCAGCAAGAGGGCCAACGCATCGCCGCGACCATCAACAACCGCGGCCCGCTGCGCCTAACCGACGAGGGCAAGCTGCATCCCGATATCGTCGCGGCGTATTGGAAGCACGGCTATTACATCTTCGAGGGCGTGGTTGACGCCGCGGAGATCGCTGAACTGCGGGCCGATGCGCAGAACATGGTGGAGCGAGCGCCCACCGGCCCGGACGCCAAAACCGACCGCCAAGGCCGCCCGGCCCTCGGCATAGACTTCGCCCGCCTGCCCTACCGCTTTTCCAAGCCCTTGGCCGACCCCTGGGGCGGCACGCAACTTCTTGGCGGACGGCATCCGGCGCAGATGGCGCAACCGCAGGCCGATGCGGATGCGCCGGAGTATGTGGTTTTCCTCATGTACGCCATGTGCCAGGCCATGCCGTCTGGCCTTCGCCTGTACGGCCATCCGAGCCTGCTAGCGGTCGCCGAATCGATCAATGGCGAGGATTTCGTACCGTTCAATGATGCAATATTTGTCAAGCAACCGGGGCTAGGTGGCTCCGTCGCGTGGCACCAAGACGGCGTGACCCATTGGGACAACCCAGAATGGGACGAGGGCATTCACGGCTTTAATTTTCAGGTGCAGCTCTATCCGACCACACCTGCCAATTGCCTGTGGATCCTGCCAGGATCGCACAAGCTGGGCCGGTCGGATATCAAGGGCAAGGTCGCGGCCAATGGCGGCGATGAGAAGCTACCCGGCGCAGTGCCGCTGGTCTGCAACGCCGGCGATGTCACAATCGTCAACCGCCAGATGGTGCATGGCTCATTCGCCAATACCTCCCCCGACCTGCGCATTTCATTGACCTTCGGCTTCCACCGTCGCAAGTCGGTGATGGGCCAGAAGGCTGCACTCAGCGTTGAGTCTTCGAATGCGGTTTACGACGACAAGCGCGTGTTCGAGCGCTCGTCGGTGATCCAAGTCGCCATTGATGCGCGCCAGCAGGTACACTCGGCAGAGCCGCGGTTCGCCTATAAGCCGTTCGCAGGCCTGGACGAGCAATTCCGGTTCACGCCAGAGACGTTCGAGAGCGTGATCCGCGACTACAACACAAAAGATTTGGCTATTTAGCTTGGCTGTCCTCTCCGCCACATTATCGTCATTGCGAGGCGGAGCCGAAGCAACCTATGGGCTTCAGAACTCTATAGCCCATAGGTTGCTTCGTTGCCCTACGGGCGCCTCGCAATGACGGTGGATGGCGCAGGCCTATGCCCGGCTATTTCACCAGCCGCACGTATGGCAACACCCATTCGTCCGTCGCCCGGTCCAGCACCACCTCAATCGGAGTACCAACGCGGAGGTCGCCGACTTTGGCGCCACCTAGCAGTTGCGTCTGGATCCGCACGCCCTCATCCAATTCGACCGTCGCCAGGATGTAGGGGAGTTCGCCCTTGAAGCCAAAGTGGAACGGGTGATGCGTCTCGGTCCAGGTGTAGAGTTGGCCGCGACCGGTGGCCTCTGTCCAATGGCATTCCATCGACTGGCATTTCTCGCACATTGGCCGCGGATAATGCCGGACCGTGCCGCAGTCGGAGCAGGTCTGTAGCAGCAACCGCCCCTCTTTCAGCCCATCCCAAAACGGCTGGGAGTCGATGGAGGGTTCGGGAAGCGGTTTCAGATATTCACTCATGTTATGATGCCCTCTGCATGATCGCGAGCGACCCGTCGCCCAAATCGCCATAGCCTGTTACCAGCCCAATTTGCGCGTTTGGCACCTGTGCCGCTCCGCCCTCGTGCCGCAGCTGACGTACCAATTCGTAGACATGGTTCATGCCGGCAATGTGCGCCTGGCTGAGCAGACCGCCATGGGTGTTGACCGGCAGTTCGCCGCCCAGGCGGATCCGGCCGCCTTCGACAAACGGGCCGCCCTCGCCCTTCTCGCAGAAGCCCAGGTCTTCGATCTCTGCAATCACCATACCGGTGAAGCAGTCATAGATCTCGGCGACGTCGATATCTTTGTGCTTGACCCCGGCCATCTCAAACACCCGCGGCGCGGCCTTGGAAAGACCTAGCTCCAGCATATCCGGGCGCTGAGTAATCGTGCTTGGCGAGTCCGGATGGCCTTCGCCAACGCCCAGGATCGTAACAGGCGCGCGCGTGTCCTTCGCATATTCAGAGCTGCTGACGATCACGGCGGTGCCGCCATCGCTCTCCAGACAGCAATCGAACAGGCGATAAGGGTCGGAGATCATGCGGGAATTGTGGTGATCCTCAACCGTCAGCGGCGACTTCATAATCGCATTGTCGTTCAGCATGGCATGGTTGCGCATGGCGACCGCGACCTCGGCAAACTGGTCCGGGTTGGTGCCGTAGAGTTCCATATGCCGGCGGATCATCGGTGCGTAGAGCTGGGCTGGAGCGAATGCGCCGACCGGGTTCTCGAACTCGGCGATCTGGCGGAACTGAGGCATAGCGGCAAGGCGCGTCGTCACCCGTGCATCGGAATAGCCACGCCGCCCCAACACCACTAGCACGTGGTTGCACACACCGGCAGCGATTACCGCAGCAGCGCATTGCAGCGCTGCGACGGGGCTGGCGCCCCCCATCGGCGTCTGCGCTGAGAAGCGAACATCGGTCAATCCCAGGCCTGTCATAACCTCTTCGCCGACCGGCCCTAAGCAATAGGGAATGATGCCATCAACCTGATTTGGCTTCAGGCCCGCATCATGGATGGCCTTGATCGAAGCCTCCAGCATCAGGCCGATAGAGCTTTTGTCGGTACCGCGCGAGTATTTCGTCTCGCCGATCCCGGTAATGGCGGTTTTGCCATTCAGGGTGTTTGCCATGGTGGCGTATCCTCCGGTGAAATTCGTTATTGCCGCCAGTCTATCGGTGAACCGACAGCGTGAGTAGGCCCAAAGCTATTGCCCGCCCAAATCCAATTTGCCCAGCCGTTCCAGCGTATCGGCCAATTCAACCTGC
This sequence comes from uncultured Alphaproteobacteria bacterium, assembly GCA_938084065.1. Taxonomy (GTDB): domain Bacteria; phylum Pseudomonadota; class Alphaproteobacteria; order Bin95; family Bin95; genus JACKII01. The sequence goes on along the minus strand of CALKDI010000304.1, from coordinate 14,444 downwards.
ATGTCATACATCACCTGCCGCACGGTGGTTTCCTCGGTCATGGTGCCGACCACCTGCCCGGCTGGGAAGGAATAGAGGTCGGCACGTTCGGCACGGATAACACGGGCGGTCATCTCGTTGAACAAGATGCCTTGCAATGGTGGGTCCAGATAGGCCGGCGCACCCGGCTGCTCCCAGGCCTCAGACAGGCGAGAGCGCAGCATGCGCACCGTCTTGCCGGTGCGGCAGCGACGGCGAACGGCATCCTCGGTTTGAGCATCGAAATAGGCTTGGCGCTCAAACGGCGTCAGCTCGCTCTCGCGCGTGCCGAGCCAGACGGTGCCGCACCAAACGCCCTCTGCGCCTAGCGCCAAGGCCGCTGCAATCTGGCTACCGCGGCCGAACCCGCCGGCGGCGATCACCGGAATTTCACCGCCCACCGCATCGATGACTTGCGGCACCAGCACCAGGGTGGAGATCTCGCCGGAATGGCCGCCGGCCTCTGTGCCCTGCGCCACCACCAGATCGACGCCCGCCGCCTTGTGCCTGGCCGCGTGCTTGGGCCGCCCGCACATGGCGCCGATGGTGATGCCCTGCGTCCGTAGTTTCGCCACCACATCCGGCGGCGGCGGGCCGAGTGCGCTGACCACCAGCTTGACCTGTGGATGCCGCAGCACCACCTCGACCAGCCGGCGGGCACCATCCGGTGTCATCGCGCCACGGCCGGTGATGATCTCCGCGTTGATGCGCTCGCGTTCGTCGTGTGGCAATTCTAGGACACCTTCATCGGCCAGGATTTTGGCCATGAAGTTCTTGTGCTCATCCGGGATCAGGTCGTGCAGGTCGATCTTGCCGTGCCCGACCTCGGCCTCATGATCGTACTTGCCGGGGATGATGACATCGACGCCATAGGGCCGGCCATCAACATGACTGTCGATCCAAGTGAGCTCAATCTCCAACTGCTCCGGGCTGAAGGTGGAGGCGCCGAGCACGCCATAGCCGCCGGCCTTCGTCACCTCCACCACCACATCGCGGCAATGGGAGAAGGCAAAGATCGGCACCTGAAAACCGAGGCGTTGTTTCAGCGACATGGGTCATCCTCTCTCGCGCGCCGGGGGACTGACGGCGCGCGAGAATAGGCGGATGCCACCGGCCCGGGCAAGCCCGAGCAACACCGCGTCAGGTCATGCCGTCCATTGGCGGCGGCGGGTAATAGCGTTTCTCGCCGAGGGCAGCAACGCGGCGCCAGAAACTCTCATCTGCCGCGAGGCCGGTTTCATTCTTCGGCGCGGCCTGCCGCCAGATGGCCCAGGACTCTGGGTGCAGCCGGCTGGCTTCAGCCATATGCCGCTCCGCCTCAGCCGCTCGACCCAGGCCGAGGAGGTGTGCGCCCAACCGAAAGTGAGCGTGCGCTGACGCCTCTGCCGCCGTCGGTTTGGCGACATGGCTGCGGGCGGTATCGGCTGCCATGGCATAACGGCTCTCCGCGCCATTCCGCACCCAATCGGCCAGGGCTTCCAGGTACAGTTTTCGAGCAGACTCCTTCTTAGCCGCCGCTTCGGGCGCGGGGGCCTTGGTTGCCGGGTCGATGAAACGGAAGGACTCATACGCGCCTGCCGTCTCCGGCGGGCGCACCATGCGGCCCTGCTCGTCGATCCAGGCGGCTTCCGGCACGTTCTTGAAATTGTAGAGTGCTGCCAGGTGGTGCTCCCGGTCGATCAGGGCGGGGTAGCGCGGCTTCGCGGCCTCGATCCAGGGGCGGGCGGCCTCCGGCGTATCCAGGGCGATTGCGATGACGGTGAACGAGGGGTCTTTCAGGTCGTCGAGGAGTGTCTGCCACACGGACAGATCAACACGACAGCCTCACCAGGATGCCCAGGTCGCCAACAGCACTTTTTTGCCGCGATAATCTGAAAGCCGATGCAAATTGCCAGCAGCATCGGGCAATTCGAAATCAGGTGCTTCCAGACTGTCCAGCGCTTCGGCACGGGCATCAGCCCGCTCACCGAAAGCCCAGACATCACCAGCATCGCTAGCAACAACCGGTGCATCCATGTGCTGCCAGAAGCCAGCAATGTTGATCGCATCCTCCCGAACAAAGGCATCGCGGTCGGCGGGCGGCACCGGAATGCAGACTGCACCGCGGCAAAGGCCCTCCGGCTTCATAGTCCAGCCGGTCGCGCGTTCCGCATCGGCTGGGGTCAGCCAGAGCGCGCCCGGATCCGCCGTTGCGGCAGAAACTGGCACATTGCCCTGGTCAGATAGAATGGTGATGGTCATGACTGCTCCTTTGTCGCTTTACCGGCACTCTAACACTTTGGGCAGCCTTCGTCTGCTAGCCCAAGTCGCTCCAGTTGGATAAACTAAATTCTCACGATTTGCCCTACCACCTAGGATCGAAGCCATGGCCCGAATACCCTTGATCGACGAATCCGACCCCACCGCTGCCGCGGATGCCCGTACCGCCCTGCTGGAGGCCGGCGCTGCGCGCGGCAGTTTATTGAATATTCATCGGGCGATGGCGAACCGGCCGAACGTGCTGCAAGCCTTCACTGGCCTGATCCAGGCGGCCTACCGCAAGGATTCGACGTTGAAGCCGCAGCATGGCGAACTGGCCTATCTGACGGCAACGACGGTCAACAATTGCTTCTATTGAATTCCGACTCACACAGCGCTCGGTCGGGTGCTGGGACTATCGGAGGAGCAAATGAGCTGCCTGCTGGCCGATCCGCTGCCGGATGGCGTTTATACGCCGGAAGAAGCGGCCATCATCCGCTACACGCAGAAATCGACCCGGATGGAGCCGATTGACGCCAAGACCTATGCCGATCTGGAGGCGCATTTCGACGCCGGGCAGATCGTTGATCTGTGTCTAATCGTCGGCCTCTCCAACATGGTGAACCGGTTCCACGCCACGTTCCAGACGGACGTGGACGCTACAACGCTGGCACAGGTGGAGGCCGGCAATCGGGAACCGGGCGTTTGCCCGATTCCTCTGCCAAATCAACCGACGAACTAGGTTCGAGTCCCATGAGGCAGGGCGGCCACTGCTCGAACCGGTCCGCATAGCCTATTTGCTGATAAGCTCCAGCAACTCAATGGTGAAGTTCAGGGTCTCGTGCGGACCGATTGCACCGCCAGCACCCTGGGCACCATAGGCTAGATCAGACGGGATCCACACCTCAAATTTGGAACCGACAGGCATTAGTTGCAGCGCCTCCTGCCAGCCTGGGATGACCTGACCAACACCGAATGTGGCCGGATCATTGCGGGCATAGGAGCTGTCAAACACGGTGCCATCCAGCAGACGGCCTTCGTAGTGAACTTTCACGACATCGGCTGGCTTGGGCATTGGCCCATCGCCTTTGACAGTCATCACATACTGGACGCCGGAGGCAGTGGTCGTCACGCCATCCTTGCTTTTGTTCTCAGCCAAGAAGGCCTCGCCTACTGCCTTAGTTTGATTGCTCTTACCTGCCTGAACACCGGCATCCGCTGCCTTCATAGCCTCAATAGTCTCCTGCATCTGTTCCTGGGTCAAACGTGGCTCCGCTCCGGAGAAGCGGTCACGTAATGCTTGCGCCAAAGCGTCAATGTCCAACTTTTCGTGCAAGCCCTGCTGCATCATCCCGCCAGCCAGCTGCATACCAACCAAATAGCTAAATTTCTGGTCCAGTGTCTCCAGTGACACCGCATCCTGTGCGATGGCAGGTGTAGACAGCAGAACAGGGATGGCAACTAGGCCAGCAAACAAGCGCTTCATAGGTGAGCCTCTTCCAAAGGACAGAACGTGAAATTCAGACGATGTCGGGGTAAGCCCGGCTCAACCCATCGCGACGTCTGCGGCGGACGTTAGTGCATGCCTGGAGATGGAGCAAGGTTGGCAACAATCAACCCTCCGTGTCCTCCCACAGTGCCGTATCGGCGAATTCATCCGCGTCACTCAGGTTTGACAAGCCGACACCGATCAGACGGTAAGGAATTCCCGTTGCCTCCCGCCGCAACAATGTCTCTGCTGCGATGAAAATGTCGGCATAATCGTTGGTTGCATCCGCCAGAGTATGGCTGCGCGTCAGAGTTTGAAAGCCGGCGGTTTTCAGCTTCAGCACGACCGTTTGCCCCTGAAACACTTGAGCCTGCAACCGCTCGGCCACACGCCGGCACAATCGGTCAAGCCGTGCAGACAGTTCTTCTGCGCCCGCAATTGGATCTTCGAATGTGGTCTCCGCTGACACGCTTTTGGTCGGACGCGCCGTGCGTATCCGACGTCGATCCAGACCTCGGCTGAAAGGCGCCAACCGCTCACCAAAGCTGCCATAGCGATGCTCCAGCGTGGCTATGGGATAGGTTCGCAGCTGGCCTATACGTTGAATACCGTCCGCCAGCAGTTTTTCGCGCATCGCTTTGCCGACACCAAAAATCATGCCTACCGGCTTTGGCGCCAAAAAGTCTCTGGCATCGCGACGGCCTATAATTGCAAAGCCCCTCGGCTTGTCGAGATCGGAGGCCATCTTCGCCAAGAACTTATTTGGCCCTAGACCAACAGAGATGGTGATGCCCAGCTCCGCCTCGGCCTGAGCAGCCAAACGGGCCAACTTCAGCGCTGGTGGTTCACCATCAGCCACCGGCAAGTCCCGGAAATCCAGAAATGCCTCATCGATAGAAATGGGTTCAATAGCCGGCGTCGTAGCGCGCATCAGCGCTCGCATCTCTCGCCCAACCGCCTGATATTTTGCCATGTTTGGACGGACAACCATCGCCGCCGGACAAGCCGCCCGCGCCTTGAACATCGGCATCGCAGAGCGAACCCCGTAACGGCGGGCGACATAACATGCCGCCGCCACAACACCACGTCGGCCACCGCCAATGACAAGCGGCACGTCACGCAGCGCTGGGTTGTCGCGTTTCTCGATCGTGGCATAGAAGGCATCGCAGTCGACGTGGGCCACCTGCAGGCTGAACAATTCTGCGTGCCACAACACCCGCGACGACCCGCAAACCCAGCAACGCGCGGTTGCCGGCGGCAGATCGGTCGCAAAACAGTCACGGCAAAGCGCGGGCATCAGTGTCCAATTCAGCGTTGCTCAAGAGCCAGAGAAACCATGGAAAGCAATAGCGAAATCCATTGATTCAGCGTAAGTCTGCAACGAAGTATGCAATTCGTTAAGAAATAGCAGCCTATCGTTGAACGCGAACCGGAATAGCACCACTTCTGGCTAGGCCGTTAGCATCACCGAATACCGAAAGTACCGAGCCGCGGCATGGCAGAGCGGATTTTGATCGTCGAAGACAATGACTTGAACATGAAACTGTGCAACGATTTGCTGCGCGCACACGGCTACGAAACCATCCAAACAAACGATGGTGTCGACGCCATGAAGCTGGCGCGGAGTGAGCGGCCTGACCTGATTCTGATGGATATCCAGTTGCCGGAAGTATCTGGGTTAGAGGTGGCAAAATGGCTCAAAGCGGATGATGCTCTGCGATCGATCCCCATTGTGGCCGTTACCGCATTTGCGATGAAAGGCGATGAAGAAAAAATCCGTCGCGGCGGCTGCGAGGATTACATAGCCAAGCCGATCAAGGTTGCCAGCTTCATCGAGACCGTTCGCCGGCATTTGAAAAACCGTCATTAACCCAGCGTTCGGAGGTGCTGCGTTAGGCTAGTCCCTGACAGCAGCGCAGCCGGGCGGGAGAGCCATGACGGCACGAATTCTAGTAGTTGATGATATCCCGGCGAACCGCAAGGTTTTGGAAGCCAAACTGACTGCCGAATATTTCGAAGTCACCCTGGCTGCCAGTGGTCAGGAAGCTCTGGCCGCGGTTGAGCACACTGCGCCCGACCTGATCCTGCTGGATGTGATGATGCCAGGAATCAGCGGTTACGACGTCTGCGCCCGCCTGAAAGCCGATCACCGTTTCAGCCATATCCCCATCGTGATGGTAACTGCACTCGACTCGCCTCAAGATATGGTGCGTGGGTTGGAAAGTGGCGCTGACGATTTCCTCACGAAACCGCTCGACAACCTGGCGCTGTTTGCGCGGGTGCGAAACCTGGTACGCCTGAAGCGCGTGCTGGATGAATGGCGTCTGCGTGAGGGCGGACCACTGGGCGATATCGGATATGAGGCCCTGGCTGACGAATCTTATACCGACGCTCGCGCCTTTCTGATGAGCGACAGCGGCAGTGTGCGCCAGGTGATCGAACAGGCATCAGACACCCTGAAGCATGAGGTCGTGCACTGCCAGCCGAACATGCCACCACCGGGCCAACTCTTAACCGGGTCCTTTGACATGATCCTGGCCGATGTCGGCTATCAACCCTTCGACGCCTTACGCCTCTGCTCCCAAGCACGCTCGTGTGAAGAAACCCGGCATCTGCCCTTCATCCTGATCGGTGACCGCAGCGACAGCGAGCGGCTCTACAAAGGCTTGGACCTCGGTGCCAACGAATGCCTGTTGCGCCCGTTGAATCCGAATGAGGTCATGGCGCGCCTGAAAACGCAAATCCGCAGGCATCGTCTGCAACAACGCATTCAGCAACGCCACCAGATCAACCTTAACCAAGCTGTGACCGATGCCCTGACCGGCCTCTATAACCGGCATTATATGGATGCACATCTGCGTCGTCTGCACGCCCGCGCTATCAGTGAGGGCCGGGCTTTGTCGTTGATCATGTGCGATTTGGATCGCTTTAAGGCTGTAAACGACACGTATGGCCATGCCATTGGCGACGCGGTGTTGCGCCACGTCGCCAACAAGCTCTCTGGCAGTGTCCGCGCGCCGGATTTGGTTGTCCGCCAAGGCGGGGAAGAGTTCGTCATAGTCCTACCCGATACAGCCCTGCCAGAGGCGGAACGCGTGGCAGAGCGACTGCGGCGCACCATCGCGGAATCCGAAGTTGCGCTGAACACGGAGGGCGCCACATTGCGCGTGACCGCCAGTTTCGGCGTTGCCGACCTTGCATGGGACGAGCCTTCCGCAGATGAGGCCCTGCGCCGGGCGGATGAGGCGCTGTATCGTTCCAAGCACAAGGGCCGCAATTGCGTGACCCTGGCGCCCCCCAGCAACATCGCCTCCCCCACCGTGTCAGCTACTGAGCGACCAACCGCCCGACACTAAACGCAAAGCCATTGCTTGCTTTCTGCCAGGGAACCACCGATGCTGCGCGGCTGTTACTCGTCGCCAGAGTCCGCTTCCGGCATGTCATCCAACCGCCTTGTTTTGCTGATGTGCGCCTTTCTGGGGCTGAACCTGCTCGGCATGCATGCAACCGCAACCCTGCTGCCACGGTTCATCGAGATGTGGCAGCTGACCGGTGTCGAGGCTGGATGGCTGAACGGCATTATGGGGCTGACTTCCACTCTGGCCATCCCATTGCTCACCTTCACCGACCGCATCGACGCGCGCCGGTTCATGCTGTGGGGTACGTGGGCGAATGTGGTGGGCTTTTTGGGTTTTGCACTGTTTGCGGACGGATTTTGGAGTGCGCTGGCCTTTCGCGGCATTCAGGGGCTGGGATTTGCTGGCACCTACATGGTCGGCGTCAAAGCGATCAGCGACCGCATCGCCGACAAGGACCGACCCAAGGCCACATCGCGCTATATCTCCAGCTTTCCGATTTGCGCCAGTGCCAGCGTCGTTATCGCGGCAGAGTTGGCCGGTGCGTTCGGCTGGCAGGCTGCTTACGTGCTTCCCGCGATTAGCGCCTTTGCTGCCTTCCTGCTGGTGCTATTTCTGCTGAAACCGGTCGAGCCAGAGGCCGGACCGCCGCGATCCCTGTTTAATATCGGCCCCGTGGTGCGCAACAAGCCAGTGCTGGGCTTTGGCTTTGGCGCATTTATGCATGCGGTTGAATTGCTGGGCGTGCGCAGTTGGAGCGTCGCGTTCTATGTATTCGCGGCGGCGCAATACGACGATTTCGACGTTCTGTGGGCGATCCCGCTGGCGACCACATTGTTGATCCTGATGGGTTCACCCACGTCCTTTGCCGGTGGCGATGCTGGCGCGAAATGGGGCTATGCCCGGGTGACGGCGGGGTTGATGATCGTCTCCGGCGTATTTTCGCTCTTTGTCGGCTTCGCTGCCGCGTGGCCCCTTTGGATATTGTTGGTACTGATCCTGGGCCACAACCTGTTCGTGCTGGCAGACTCGGGCGTGGTAAATGCAGGCGCTATCGCCGCTGCCGCGCCCGGCAGCCGGGGAATGCTGATCATGTTTATAGCACTGGCTAACGCCGCCGGCGGGCTGGTCGGCCCGGTCCTATTCGGCGTCGTGCTTGATGCCACCGGCGGCCCGCAGAGCATCACCGGCTGGGGCTGGGCCTATGCCAGCCTGGGCTTCGCGGTGATTTCCGGCGGTGCGGTGGTCTGGCTCTTGGCAAGGCACGCGGACCGAAAGCCAGCCTAGAGCCCGTCGACCAAGCGACCGCCTTCCATCCGCACAACCCGATCCATGCTTTGGGCCAGCGCCAGATTGTGGGTGGCAACCAAGGCCGCAATGCCTGTGTCATGAGCCAGGCGGATCAACACCTCGGATATGCGCGTGCCAGTAGCTTGATCCAAGTTGCCGGTCGGCTCATCGGCCAGGAGCACACGCGGGCCATTGGCCAAAGCGCGCGCTATAGCCACCCGTTGCTGCTCACCACCAGAAAGTTCCGCTGGCCGATGGGTCGCCCGCTCTTCCAGGCCCACTGATGCCAATAGCTCTGCTGCTCGCTTTCGAGCATCACTCCGGCTGGTACCGGCGATCAATTGCGGCAACACGATATTTTCCAAGGCGGTGAACTCTGGCAGCAAGTGATGGAATTGAAAGACAAAGCCAATCCCTGCCCGCCGCACAGCCGAACGCTCCGCATCATTGAGCCTGGCGCAATCGCGATCGCCTAACATGACAAAGCCAGAGTCCGGATTATCCAACAGGCCGGCGATTTGCAGCAAGGTGGACTTGCCCGCGCCGGACGGGCCGACCAGCGCCACGATCTCGCCTGGCTGCAAGGTCAGATCCAACTCGTTCAGCACGCGCAAAGCACGGTCACCCTGGCGATACTCGCGGACGATGCCCGCCAGTTGCAATGCGACCTCACTCATAGCGCAGCGCCTCCGCCGGTTGCAGCCGACCGGCGCGCCAACTGGGATAGAGCGTCGCCAATATCGACAGGACCACGCCCATGCACACCACCAGCAGCACCTCAAACGAATCAACCTTGGCCGGCAATTTCGACAGGAAATAGATCTCTGCGGCGAACAACTCGCTGCCAGTCAGGCCCTCCAGCCAGCCCTTGATCGTGTCGATGTTCTTTGCGAATGCCAGCCCCAGAGCAAAGCCTGCCAGTGTTCCACTCAGACCGATAGATGCTCCATTCAGAAAGAATATCCGCATAATCATGCCGCGGGTCGCCCCCATGGCGCGCATGATTGCGATGTCCCGCCCTTTGTCCTGCACCAGCATAATCATCGACGAGATGATGTTGAACGCAGCCACCATGATGATCATCGACAGGATCAAAAACATGACGTTGCGTTCAACCTGCAAGGCCTGGACGAAGGCCGCGTTAGCGGTTTTCCAGTTATAGAGGCGCAGCGGCTTATCTCGCGGCAGCTGATCAAACACGGCAGAGCGCGCCGTCGCCAGTTTGTTCGGCTCAGCCAGCATCAACTCGATGGACGAGACCCCCTGACCCGTGCCGAACAATCGCTGCGCTGTTTCAATCGGAATGTAGACGAAGCCTGAATCGTACTCGAACATGCCAACGTTAAAGACTGCGCTGACCCGAAACGTCTTGGTGCGCGGCACGGTTCCAAACGGGCTGACATTCCCCGACGGTGAGATCAACCGCAGGTTTGAGCCAGCACCAATGCCCAGCTTGACTGCCAACCGGTGGCCAACGATGATCTCATCACCCTGCTGCCCAAAGCCAGAAAGATCACCACTGGTCAGGTTCTTCGCCAAAATTCCCCGGCTGGTGATCGCCGGGCGGGAGAGGCCGCGCACGACAACACCGCTGGTGCCGCCGTTACCGACGACGGCCATGGCTTGGCCCTCCACCATCGGCTCGGCGTAGATTACACCGGGCACCTTGGCCAGCTTGGCCTGCAAGTCGGGATAGTCAGGATCCAACGGCGCACCGAAACCGCTGACCACAATATGAGCATTAACGCCCATCACCCGATCCAGCAATTCCGCGCGAAAACCGTTCATGACGCTCATCACAATGATCAGCGTCGCCACGCCCAGCATAATGCCTGTGAACGAAAAACCAGCGATGACACTGACGAACCGCTCCCGCCGCCGAGCACGCAGATAGCGCCAGGCAACCATGCGCTCAAAGGAAGAAAAAATCATCGGCGTCCCCCTCGCCCCCGACCCTTCGACAGGCTCAGGGTGAAGACAGTGGTAGAGATTGGCCCAAACACCCACTCATGTTCTTCACCCTGAGCCTGTCGAAGGGCGAAGACGGCTCTGGCCCTAAAACGCATCAGCCCACCAACTTCGCCAGCGCGCTTTCCACCGAAAGTTCTTCGCGCTCGCCGCTAGCCCGGTTCTTCAACTCGACCACGCCATTTTTGAGGCCGCGCGGGCCAACAATCAACTGCCAAGGCAGGCCTATCAAGTCCATATCCGCGAATTTGCCGCCAGCGCGCTCATCCCGATCATCGTAGAGCGGTTCTTTGCCAGCAGCGGTCAGTTTGGCCTCCAGGTCCGCACAAGCCGCATCGCAGGCGGCATCACCTGTCCGCAGATTGATCAGGCCAACCGGGAACGGTGCCACACTCTCCGGCCAGATGATCCCGGCGTCATCATGGCTGGCCTCGATAATGCCGCCAACCAACCGAGACACGCCGATGCCGTAGGAGCCCCCGTGCACAGCGACCTGCTCACCACCGGGCAGCGCCACAGTCGCACCCAATGGCTTGGAATAATTGTCGCCGAAATAGAAGATATGGCCGACCTCGATGCCGCGCCGCGTTTCCAATTGATCGGCTGGCACCGGGCAAGTCGCCGGGTCGTGCATTTCATCCGTGGCCGCGTAGATGCTGGTGAGTTCCTGGAACATGGGTTCCAGATCCTCGTCATAGGAGACATTGCGACCTTTCAGGTCCATCTCCAGCCAGCGCTTGTCGCAGAACACCTCGGATTCGCCAGTATCGGCCAAGATGATGAACTCGTGGGACAGGTCGCCGCCAATCGGCCCCGTATCAGCCTTCATTGGGATCGCCTTCAGGCCCATGCGCTCAAAGGTGCGCAGATAGGCCATGAACATTTTGTTGTAGGAGCGCTTGGCGCTCTCCGCGTCAATATCGAAGGAATAGGCGTCCTTCATCAGAAATTCACGCCCGCGCATGATGCCGAACCGGGGCCGCACCTCGTCCCGGAACTTCCATTGGATGTGATAGAGATTTAGTGGCACGTCGCGATAGCTTTTGGCCGAATTGCGGAAGATGTCGGTGATCACCTCCTCGTTCGTCGGCCCATAAAGCATATCGCGCTCATGTCGGTCGGTGAACCGCAGCATCTCCTGGCCATACCCGTCATAGCGGCCGCTTTCGCGCCACAAGTCCGCCGCCTGAACTGTCGGCATCAACACCTCGATGGCGCCGGTCCGGTCCTGCTCCTCACGCACGATCTGCTCAATATTCTTGAGGACGCGATGGCCCAGCGGCAGCCAGGAGTAGATACCCGCTGCCTGTTGCTTGATCATGCCTGCCCGCAGCATCAACCGGTGCGAGACAATCTGCGCCTCAGACGGGTTTTCTTTTAGCGTTGGCAGAAAATATCGGGAGAGGCGCATGGCGGTGGACGTCCTTCAAAGACAACAGCGAACCTGCCTCGGCTACCCCTCCGCACCTCTAGTGTCAATGTAGGCTGCCGTCGCGCTTGGCTGGAAGCGCTGCGTCGGGTATGAGCGGAGGCATGATAAAAGGCACAGCACTCATCACCGGCGGCAGCCAAAGGCTTGGTCGCGCAATGGCGCTGCACTGCGCAAGCCATGGCTATGCCGTCGCCGTGCACTGTAACCGTTCGGTCGCGCAGGCGAATGCGGTTGTGGCCGAGATCGAAGCCGCTGGCGGCCGGGCCTGTGTTGTTCAAGCCGACCTGGCCTCGCCTGACGCGGTCCACGGATTGGTGGCGACTGCATCGGCATTGGGCCCGGTCACCTGCCTGATCAACAATGCGTCTGCGTTCGAAAATGACAGCATCGAGACCCTAACCTCCGCCACATGGCGCCAGCACCTTGGCATCAACGCTGAGGCCCCTGCCCTGCTCTCGCAGCGAATGGCGGCGGCGCTGCCGGATAGCCTGGACGGCCTGATCGTCAACATGCTGGACGAAGCCGTTACGCGGCCCGGCCCGACCTTCTTTAGCTATACCGTCAGCAAGGCAGCCCTGGCCGCGATGACGGAGATGCTGGCGCAGGCGCTGGCGCCACGTATCCGGGTGAATGGCATTGCGCCGGGCCTGATCCTGGACAGCGGCCATAGCTCTCAAGAGGCGTTTGAGCGGGCACATCGCAATACCCTGCTGGGCAAAGGCCCTGGCGAAGATGCCATTGTCCGCGCGCTGGACTATCTCATTCATTCAGACAAGGTAACCGGCGAAATCCTGTTCGTCGATGCCGGCAAACACCTGATGCAAAGTCAAAAATACCTGCCAAGCAAACCGCTGGACCCCAAACCATGACGGCCCCCATCCCATGACTTCCCCAATAGATGGCGACTACGAATGCGTGGCCCTCACCGGTCTGATCTTGCCACTGCACATCGGCATCCGCGATTGGGAGCGGCATCCTGATCGCAAGCAGCGGGTGCAAATTGATGTCCGGTGCTATCGGCCCCTGGGCGATCCGCCAACGCGCATCGAGGATTGCCTCGACTACAGCCGGCTCTACCGCTACGTCACCCAAGAATGGCCGGCACGCGGCCACACCGACCTGCTGGAGACCTTGGCGCACGATCTGTTGGCGTTCGCATTTCAGGACACAACCGTAACAACCGCCCGCGTGCGCCTAGCCAAGCTGGACGTCTACCTGGATGACGCAGTGCCGGTGGTTGAGTTGGTGAAGCGGCGGGGTTAGGGGTACCTTCGCTCTTCTCGTCGTCATTGCGAGGCAAAGCCGTGGCAATCCAGAAGCTTGCTTAACGGTCTGACAACACTGGATTGCCACGGCTTTGCCTCGCAATGACGACGGGAGCCGGACAATCACCAGTCTTGCGTGGTTCGCCTAATAGCCCGTGGTGATCTCCAGCAGGATATCGTCTGGATCACGGAAATAGACGGAGCCCTTATCCTCGCTGCCATGAACATCGTGGGTGATGCCGCGTTCGCGCAGTTTGGCGATGGCGTTGGCGTATTGCGCCGGCGTGCCCTTCAGCGCCAGGTGATGCATGCTGCCAACCCCGCGCTCGGTCTTGGCCGGACCCTTCTTTGGAAAATCAAAGAACGCCAGATAATTGCCGCCACCCATATCCATGAATATGTGGGTGGAGCTCAGTTCGTCGCGGTTCGGCACGATCTTGTTGATCGTCATGCCAACCACCTCGGTATAAAACTCGATGGTCTGCGCGACATCAGAGCAGATCAACGCCAGATGATCGACCCCGCCTGTTGCTACCGGCGCAGAGCCTGCAGGCTGGTTGGTGGGCTTATATTTCTCGATTAGAGCGGCGCGCTTGGCATCATAGTCCATCATTAAATCTCCCTTACACTTGGCCGGCGAAGGCCCGGCGGCCCCAATCGCACGCATGCGCCATCGCCTCATTTGCTGCATCAACACGACCAACCCAGAACAGGAAGCCATGATTCATGCCAGGACGACATGAGGTCTCCACCGACACACCAGCGGCCCGCATCCGGTCGGCATAGAGGTCCGCCTCGTCCCTCAGCGGATCGTACTCGGCATTCATCGAATAGGCTGGTGCCAAACCACTCAAATCCTTGGCGCGCAACGGCGATACATAAGGGTTATCCGCTTCGTTGTCCGGATCGGCAAGATAATGGCCCCAGAACCACTCCATAGTTTTGCGCGTTAAGCCATAACCCTCAGCATTTTCAACATAGGAGGGCTTGGGCGGCGTATGATAATCCGTAACGGGATAGAGCAGCATTTGACCGCAAAGATCCGGCCCGCCCTCGTCACGCACACGAAGCGCTGTGACCGCTGCCATGTTTCCGCCCGCACTATCGCCAGCCACCATGATCTGGCTGGCATCAGCCTGAAACGAAGCCGCATTCTCCGCCGCCCATCGGGTCGCAGCCAGGCAATCATCCGGGCCGGCAGGAAACTTATGCTCTGGTGCCAGACGATAATCTACCGACACCACGACACAGCCAATGCCGCCCGCAAGGTTCCGGCACATGCCGTCATGGGTATCCAAATTGCAGAGCACGAAACCGCTGCCATGGAAAAACACCATTAGAGGAAATGGCCCGTCACCATGCGGCGTATAGATCCGCAGCAACAGCGG
>CALKDI010000303.1 GCA_938084065.1 uncultured Alphaproteobacteria bacterium | reverse complement strand
TGGCTGACAGACGTGTTGAGCCGCATCGCCGATCACAAGATTAATCGGATCGACGAACTGCTGCCTTGGTGTTACGCTGTCAAGGCAGCGTAACTGACCACCCAGACGATCCGCCAGAGCGGCTTCACCGGACGGTCACGTCTTGCTCCGCAGAATGGAGCTAACAGCGAAAGGCTGAGGCAATGATCGTAGACACAGTGGGCGTCGGCGGATCTAATAATCAGGCCGATGTGCGTACGACCCAACGACTTGTGAATTTTATGAATCCACCGAGCCGGCTGGGGGTCGATGGCCTTTATGGCAGCAACACAGGCAAAGGCATCGTCTGGGCGCAACAGCAAATCGGTGGGTCGGCTGCAGTCGATGGTTTGCTCGAGCCCGGCGATCCACACGTTGCCGGCATGGTGGTGCGCGTGCCCAGCGATCTAACGCTCGATACCGTTGGTTTGATTTTTTCCAATGCACGACTGCCGCTGGTTGAAAAATACTGGGCACATCTAGAGCCGGCAATGATGCGGTACGAGATCAACACGCCCATGCGCCAGGCTCATTTCCTCTCCCAAATTGGCCATGAAAGTGGCGAGTTGCGGTATAATGAGGAGCTGGCTACCGGCGCCGCTTATGAAGGCCGTGGCGATCTGGGCAACACGGAGGCTGGCGATGGCGTGCGGTTCAAGGGGCGTGGTCTCATCCAATTGACTGGGCGGGCCAATTATACATCCTATGGCCACTATCGCGGGCTGAATTTGACCGATGGTGATAACCCGAAACAGGTTGCCGACGATCCGGATATGGCCGTCGATGCCGCCTGCTGGTTTTGGAAAACCCGAGGGATCAACGCCCTGGCAGACCGCGATGATGTCCGCAGCGTCACAAGACGGATCAATGGCGGCACCAACGGCCTGGATGACCGCATCCGCTTGTTGCAACGGGCGCGAACTGTGCTTCGGGCCTAGAACGTTGCCAGAATGGACCGTGCGGCGGCAGCCTTTCTGGCTGTCGCCGCAAATCCACTCTTGCGCCAACTGTCAATCCGCTCAGACTGCGGGGACAAATCGTTCGTCGGAGGCAGAAAAAGATGTGTCGTTGGCTTGCTTATGTTGGGGCCCCTGTTGAAATGGCGGCGCTTGTGTTGCGTCCAAAGCATTCACTGGTACGCCAGAGCCTCTCGGCTCAGCACGGTGTCACACCTGTTAATGGCGATGGTTTTGGCGTGGCATGGTGGGGCAATAGGCCGGAGCCTGGTCGCTATCGCGATACGCTCCCAGCTTGGAATGACTCCAATTTGCGAAGTTTGACGGAGCAGATTGAGTCCCGCCTGTTCTTCGCCCATGTCCGGGCCTCAACCGGAACCGAGACCAGTCGCTCCAATTGCCACCCCTTCACCTATGACCGCATGGCGTTCATGCACAATGGCCAGATTGGCGGGTGGGGCCAGATTCGCCGTGCGGTTGAGGCGTTGATCCCGGACCACCTATATGCGCAGCGCCAGGGAACGACAGACACGGAGGCTTTGTTCCTGCTGGCTGTTGCCAATGGCATGGTTGAGGACCCGTTAGGCGGTCTCGCCCGCGCGGTGGGGCAGGTGCGAGGTGAGATGGAAGCCGCGCAAATCACACAGCCATTTCGCATGACGGCGGCTATGAGCGATGGCCAACGCATAGTTTGTGCCCGTTGGTCTTCCGACCATCAATCGCCATCGCTGTATTCCGCTGAATCCTCATCCATTAATAGCTTTACCGGCAATGATCTGGGCCTTGAGCACGCTTGGCTAATTCTCTCCGAGCCGTTGGACGAGGAAGGCGATGGCTGGTCGCCGGTGGCTGAGGGATCAGCATTAATTGTGTCTTCTGATTCCGCCGTGTGCCTGCCTTTCGCGCCTGAAATGCCCCGCTAACTGACAGAGGCCCCTAACATGCCTGCCACACCAGACTCTCGCGCCGCCGCGATTGAACGCGCGGAGGCCTTCGTCGATTCCGGTCGGTTTGAAGCTGACCTCGCCGCCCGCGTGGCTGTCCCGACGGAAAGCCAGGTGCCAGAGCGCTCGGACGAATTGCACCGCTATCAAACCGACCTGATGGCGCCGGCCTTTGCCAAGCTTGGCTTCGATCACACTATCCTCAACAACCCGGTTCCCGCCCGCGGGCCGGTATTGGTCGCAAGCCGCATCGAAGACCCTGCACTGCCAACCGTCTTGCTCTACGGCCATGGAGACGTTGTGCGCTCCGTTGCCAGCGAATGGGAGAATGGCCGCGACCCCTACCACGTTAGTCGTGAGGGCGATCGGCTGTATGGCCGGGGCGTTGTCGACAACAAGGGACAGCACACACTCGCAGTGCTGGCGTTGGAGGCAGTGCTGGCAGAGCGCGGCAAGCTGGGCTTTAACGCCAAATTCATGATTGAGACAGGGGAGGAGCAGGGCTCACCGGGGCTGGATGCGATGATGGTGCAGCATCGGGATGTGTTCGCCGCCGACGCATTTCTGGGCTTTGACGGCCCGCGCAAGTCCTTCCGCCGGCTGGACCTGAACCTGGGCTGCCGCGGTGGCGTGTTCTTCTCGCTGGTCGTTGATCTGGGGCGGCCGGGCGGGCTGCATTCGGGCCATTTCGGCGGGGTCCTCCCCGATGCCGCTATCATCCTGGCACAAGCGTTGGCGACCATCACCACGCCGAAGGGCCGTATTCTGATTGAGGATTGGCTGCCCAAGCACGTGCCGAACTCCGTCCGCGCCGCCTGCCATGATATCATAGCCGACCCGGTCGAAGGCATGCCCCAGCCGGACCCAGAATGGGGCTTCCCCGAACTCAGCGAGCACGAAAAGGTGCTGGCTTGGACCAGTTTTATCATCCTGGCGATGAGTGCCGGCAATCCTGATAACCCGGTCAACGCCGTGCCATCCTACGCCAAAGCCACCTGTCAGATCCGACACACGGTGGATGTGGACGCAGCAGTGTTCGTGCCGGCCCTACGCAAGCATCTGGACGCCCACGGCTTTGAACACGTGGCCATCGATACCAATATCGGCCGCGACCAATTCCTGGCCTCCCGCACCGATCCCGACGACCCTTGGGTGCAACGCTTTCGCCGCTCGATTATCGCGACCCATGGAGAAGAGCCGAATATCCTGCCATCGTCCAGTGGCTCTAACCCGTCGGAGATCTTCAAGGCGCGTCTGGGCGTGCCGGTGGTGTGGCTGCCCAGCTCCTATGCCGGCTGCAATCAGCACGGTGCGAATGAGCACGGGCTGATCTCGCTGTTTTGCGAAGGCATTGCGTCTACGGCAGGAATTTTCTGGGATCTGGGTGCCGGTTAACCGTCTGCTTACCCTGCCTCTGCTAACTCTTTCCATGGAGGAGGTCGGCTTGCTCACCTGAATAGAGGGCGGTCGGCATGGATTGGCGAAGATTGGCCCTGGGAGGGGCGGTGGCATTGGCTTGGCTGAATGTCGAGGCTGCCGCGGCACCGCGGGAGGGCGATATCACAATCGTCTCCAATCCGATCCGGTGCCTGGAGCTGAATGCTTCTGGCACCATTGTTTACAACCGGTGCGAGGAGTTCGTCCGCTTTGGCTGGCGCAACCTCACCAACTGCGCCGACGGGTGTGAGACCGAAGTCTCACCCGCCGGGTTCGCAGTGGTCGCCGGTTTGAATGGCCGCTTCTACTACGGCGCCTGCCGTGACGATCAGATGTTGCGATGGCTGGGGTGGAAACACTCCTGCTATCCCAGGCGGCGGTAAACCTCTCCAATTTGGTTTCCGCCCAGAGCCCGTCGAAGGGCGTTTTTCGTGCCCTAGCTACACACTCACTTCGTCGGTAAACGGGCTAACGTCCCGATCATCCAATAGAAGATGCAGCAGTGCCGGACCGTCGCCTGCCAGCGCCTTGGCCAGTGCCGGCGCAAAGTCCTGTGTGCGCTCCACCCGGAATGACGGCATGCCGTAACCCTCAGCCACTTTGGCGAAATCCGGGCTTTGCAGGCGGGTGCCATGGACGCCTTCCTCACCATATCGCCGTTGCTGCGAGACCATGATTGAGCCCCAGGCGCCATTATCGCACAGGATGCAGACCAGCTTCAGACGATGCTGCACTGCTGTCACCAACTCCTGCCCGCTCATCAGAAAGCCGCCGTCGCCAACAAAGGCAATAGCCGGTGCGTTCGGCTTGGCCAAGGCAGCACCGACGGCACCAGGAACTGCATACCCCATCGCGCCTGACATCGGCCCGGCTTGGGTGTGCGGCGCGTTGAACCTGTAGTACCGGTGCACCCAGCGGGCAAACGTGCCGCTGTCACACAGAACCACTGCATCATCCGGCACCTGGCTTTGCATCTCTGCAACACAGGCGGCCAGATCGACCTGGCCATGAATGTGGATCGTTCCCGGTCGCGCGAACGTATCAAAAGCCGAATGCAGCCCGTCCCGCCATTCCAGCCGGCTCGGCGATGGATTGGCGACTGCCTCTGTCAAAGCTTGAAGGGCCGGGACCACATCGGCAGGTGACGCCACTTCAGCGGAGAAACGGGCCAACACCTCCCGATCCGGGAAAATATGAATGAAGGTCTGGTCAGCGCGAGGGATGGTGAATTCCTGGGTGGAGATGCCATCCATCCGGCAACCCACAGCAATGATCAAATCGGCTTCCGCGAACGCCTTTTCCTGAAAGGCGACCCGGTTGATTTCCAGATGACCGAAATAGGCCGGATGCTCATTCGGGAATGCATCTTGCCTGCGATAGGCCGCCGAAACGGCCACACCGCTGGCCTCGGCAAAGGCAATCAGGGCGGGGGTGGCGTCATCAATGGAGATCATCTCTCCAGCGATCACAATCGGCCGCTTCGCGCTGTTGATCAGCGCCGCTGCTGCTGTCACATCATCCGGTGCCATGCCAGCGCGAGCGCGTGGGCGCAAGGGCGGCGGGGCTGCATCGCCAGCATCGCCTTCGGTAATGTCTTTCGGCATGACAACGATGACTGGCCCCGGTCGTCCGGCTGTGGTCAAGGTCACGGCGCGGGCAACAATTTCCGGGATTTGTGCACTCGACTCTGGCTCCAGAACGGCCTTGGCAATCTTGCCAAACATCTGGTGATAGTCGATTTCCTGAAACGCCTCGCGGCCCTTGCTGGAGGTTGGCACATGGCCGACGAATAGCAGCAGCGGCGTCGAGTCCTGTGACGCGGTGTGCACGCCGATAGCGGCATTGGTCGCGCCTGGCCCGCGTGACACCAATCCCGCTGCCGGGCGGCCTGTCAGTTTTCCGAAAGCCTCAGCTGCAAAGGTCACGCCAGACTCGTGCCGTGGCGTGATTAGCTTAATGGCATTTCCAGAGTTTTGGATGGCACGCAGGATCGGCAGATAGCTCTCACCCGGTACCGAAAATGCTGTGTCGACACCGTGCTCAATCAATGTCCGAACCAGGGCTTGTCCGCCATCCATCATGCTGCTCCTAAAGACCAAATCAGGGTTATTTGGCCTTGGTT
Organism: uncultured Alphaproteobacteria bacterium; assembly: GCA_938084065.1. Lineage (GTDB taxonomy): Bacteria > Pseudomonadota > Alphaproteobacteria > Bin95 > Bin95 > JACKII01. Next base: position 4,368 of record CALKDI010000303.1, on the reverse strand, counting down.
ATACAGCATGGTGTGGCGGACGCGAGCCTGAAGGTTAGTGGCAGATTTACCCGCCCCAACCCGATGACCGCGCACCAAAGCCGCCGCGGCTTAGCGTGCGGGTCCGCGTCCGGGTCGGCTGCGTTGCCCAGGTTGGCAGCTTGGTTTGGGTTCCGTAGCTCTTGCCGACCGGATAGTTTCGCGATGTTCGCAGGGTGTTGGGGTCGTCGGACGAACGATACAGCGGAGCGCCGCGACGGCCGCCGCCGGACACACCATCCAATGCGCGAGACGCCATGAAGCCCATCAGCAGGGGCATCCAGACATTGCCACTGCCACCGGACGCCTGCTGGCGTTGTTGCGGCTGCTGACACTTTTCATACCCAAAATCCGCGTAGCAATCCTCTCGCGACCGGTACTTCGGCGCAGTTTTCAGGTGAGCCGCCAACGCATCTTTGTGGATATCAATGCATTGCTCCTGGCTGAGTTCGCCAGTGGTGATGCAGTTCTGAATGTCGCGATACACTTTGGCTTCGATTTGCGGGTCGTCACAGGCTTGCAGGAGCAACGCACTGGTGCCCATCAAGCTTAACGCCACGGCTTTGGAGCGTTTCATCAGCTATTGCCCTCCCTTGAGCGTCGGTCGCTGGTCAATAGGGTTTGCATATTGGTGTCGCTAGTAAGTCATGCATGCGGCATTGATCATGCCGGCCGCCAGCGATCCAGCGCCAAGCCAAACGCCTGCTGCAATCTGGCCTTCTTCAATCCGGCGCGAAAGGCCGTCAACGCACAGCCGCAGCAACAGGTATGCCAGAACCTGTACGACCAAGGCGATCACGCCCCAGATCACACAATCGCCGAGGCTTACTGAATTTTGAATCGCGCTCGATAGGGGTAGCACAAAGCCTAGCAAGCTGCCGCCGAACGCAACAGCCGCTGCGACGTTGTTCTCACGAATTAGCTTTAGCTCGTTGTGCGCTGTCACAACGCCATACAGCACGGCATAGATCACAGTGAGGATCAACGCGGCGCCCAGATACATTAAGAAATCCGGCAATCCGCCGATTGATGCAGCTACAGAGAAGTCCATGGGTTCAGTTCCTTCGGCTCTCGAATGTTGGTCTGAGGTTGGTGATCAAATCACCTTAAACATGCTGCGTTCCAGATCGACGCCGACCATAACTTCGACGCTGCGACCATCGTCGTGTTCTTCAATTGCGACTAGCAGATACTCGCCATACCCAGGCCCACCTGGAATTTGGCGGCCAAACAGCATCGCATTCTGCGTGATCAGGCTGGCACTGTCTTCCGCATCGACCACACGCTCTTGAAAGCGCACCGGCGGGCTCCAGTTTGGGTCTTCCTTGAACCAGATGCGCTCGTACATCGTGCCATCGTCCATGCGGAAGGCAATCTTGCCAAGGCGACCGCCTTCACCCTCCCAATCCGCCCAGGCATGGCCTTCTGGATAGAAGCTGGTGAACGGCACGTACAGCGTGACTTCCTGAACATGTTCTTCAGCTTCGCCGCCGACGCACATGATTTGGAACATGGTGTGACGGTCGGTGTAATAGCGCAACACGATCGAGCCATCGCCCAGATCAACCCGGCCTTTGCCGGTGATGAACAAAGTATCTGACGGCAGCTCAAATTTCAGCTGATCAGCCATCATGCGAAAGCGCAGCGTGTCCAGTTCAACTGCTGCGCCGATGCGCAATCCGAGCGGCCCAACAGCTGGAGCCGCGGGCCCTCCACCGCCAAAAAGCCCTTTTAAGAAGCCAAACACCATCAATCCGTCTCCTGCGCAATCGCGTCCCAGTCCAGCGCCGACGCGCTTATGCGCCGATCTGCCATGTAATAAAGTATATCGCCGCTCTGAACCGCGCGGTCATCTGGCGGATTGAGCGTTAACGGCTCGTTGGTTTGTCCAGCAGATACACCCAAAGCTGTGGCATGATGATGGCGCTTTAGTGCACGAAAGACATTGCCGAACGCGAACTGCAAGCCGCGCTCCGGCACGGTGACGCTATAGAGTGTCGGGCTGACCAAAGTGGACAGCAGCGTTTTCGGCACCCGCGAGGACCCAGGGTCGTTGGCTGTGCGCACCAGCAATTCGATAGACATAGGCAGCAGGCATTCCGCATGTGGGCAATGCGCCTTCAACAGGTCGGCAATTGCTTCATCATGGAAGAACGCTGCGACATGCAAATTTGGGTTGCGCGCAGCTACGGCGAGCCCGGCGGCCAGGGTCTCGTTATCATCGCGGCCCAAAATAATCGCTCGGCCAGCAGTGGAGATGCCTGCACGTTCCAATACATCGGCGTGGGTCATTGTTTCGCCGCGCACAAAATGAACCTGCTCCGGCATAGGGTTTTCTATGGCCTGATCTGCCACCAGCACGATTTCCCGGTCTTTGGAATCGCCGCGCAAGAAGCTGACCATCCGACGTGTCCGGTCGCCGGCCCACCCCAGAATCACTGTGTGGTCCGAAAGGTCGCGATAGTCGCCTAGTCCGCGCATCCTTTTTCTCCAATAGCCGGCTGTCGATTGCACAATTTTGGCGATCACACTTGTGAAAAGCGCGATGCCACCGGGCATCACCCACACCACGGCTACAAATCGGCCAAACGTGGAGGATGGCGACAGGTCGCCATATCCGACGGTGGTTGAGGTCACCAGGTAAAAATACCAATACACCGACGGTGCAGCGATCTCTGCCCCCTCGGTCAGGGCCATAAGTCCCCACGACGTCACATAGTGCGCCAGCGCGATAACGCCAATGGCAGGCCATGTCACCTCAGCGATATGCCGATAGACTACACGGCCCAGCACCGCGAGGTGTTGTGGTGCACGCAATCGCCATGGAGACCCGGAAGGGTTGATCATTTGCCTTCTCGTTGCCACAGAGTTTCGGTCTATAACATTGCGTATCACCGTGTGAACGGCCATGTAATGCCAGTTTACGGCCAACACAGCAATCACCGCCTGGTTTGGGCTGGGAAACTTCACATTCCCGCCTTTAACGGAGCGCCCTTTTACTGACTTATGGCAGGAGGCATATATGCCGAGCGATACCTGGACTACAGAAAGCCTGTTTATGGCGCTGACGGGAACCGATGCGGTGACAACCGGCGCAATTGAGGTTGAACTCGTGCATGGCACCAGCGACAGTCTAGCAGCAACGATGACGAATTTTGGCGACCTCTCGATCATCATGAGTGTCGGCACAGAACAAATTCTGGCCCAGGTGCTATTGTGGCCGGTCGATAGCTTAAAAGACCCCGCAGGCTTCGCCGAAATGGCACTGCGCACGCACAAACTGATGCCGCTCTCAACATTCGGCATCGCCAAGGGCCCTGATGGTATCGACTATTATGAGCTGTTCGGCGCAATGTCGGCGTCTTCCAAGTTGGACGACGTGGTGCTTGAGTTGGAAACATTGGCAGACAATGCCATTGAAGCCGTTCAGGCTTATGCCGACGATCGTAAATAAGCCGAATTGAACAGGAGATCAGGAAAATGGGTATTTTCTCAAAATTGGTCACCGCCCTGCGCGGCGGCGCGACTGAAGTTGGCGAATCGATTGTCGATAGCCAAGCTATGCGTATCCTCGATCAAGAAATCCGCGATGCTGACGTGGAATTGATCCGGTCGAAGGACGCCTTGGTCGATTTGATGGCCAAAAAAAAGGTGATCGAGCAGAAGGTTGCCGATCTGTCTCGCCAGAAAGGCGAATACGAAAATTATGCTCTTCAAGCTCTGAACAAGGGTGACGAAGCACTGGCTATCGATATCGCCAACAAAGTCGCTGATATCGAGGCAGAACTTGCAACTGAACAGGATCTAGCTGGTCAGTACCAAAAGTCAGAACAGCAGGCCAAGAATGCCATTCAGTCGGCCGACGGTAATCTGCGTCGCTTGAAGCAGCAGGTTGATACGGTCAAGGTCACCGATAGCGTTCAGCGGGCTCAGGCTACCATCGCTCAGCGTCATTCCGGTGCTCAATCGTCGATGAACACCGCGTTGAGTTCCCTCGAGAAGATCAAAGCCAGGCAACTTGAGCAGACAGCTCGGTTTGAGGCTGCAGAGGAGTTGGCAGAAGGGCCATCTGGCGATCTGCAAACACGCCTGAAACTGGCTGGCATTCAGCCTGGTGGCAGTTCTGGCACATCCGTGCTGGCGCGATTGCGGGCGCAAAGCACACCGGCGCTTCCCAAAGCTTAGTGCGACGCCCGGTGCTGGCTGTGCGTAAGAGCCTGCCCGAAAAGTAGTTGAACGATATCAGTGGATTGTGATTCACCGTCTTTGTGAAGAGATGGAGGCTCAGATGCCCTGGACAGATACCGCTCGCGTTGAGCATAGCCGCAAGACAGGCCGTTATCCAAGCGA
>CALKDI010000302.1 GCA_938084065.1 uncultured Alphaproteobacteria bacterium | reverse complement strand
CGCGCGACATGATCCGCAACTGTCAGACGCCAATTCTGGTGTTGCCAGACGCCATCCCAGCGCACCCGCACCAGACATCGGTTGACGTCGCCTCGCTGTCACCGAATGCCGAGATCACAGTCTTCCCATGGTCGTCTCCGCCGGAGTTGAAGGACCGCACGATTGAGCGTGTGCGCAAATTCCTACAGACGCACAGCGCTGCTGCCTAAGGCCAGTAGGCTTCTGGCTCAACACATTGAAAATAGAGGGTAACCCATGGCTCGCGTTCCTGTCTTAAAGTCTCCCGACGAGCTGACCGGCGATGCCCGCCGTATCGCAGAAAAGATCGTCGATACCCGCAAAGCGCTGGATGGCCCTTTCTCTGTCTGGATGCACGCGCCGGAATGGGCAGAGCGCGTCGCCCATCTGGGTTCTATGGTGCGCTGGGAAGGGACGCTGGAGCTGCGGATACGCACACTCGCCGCTCTGGTTGTTGGGCGGCACTTCCAGGCCCAATATGTGTGGGGCATTCAGGGCGTGATCGGCGCTGAGCGAGATGTTCCCCGCGCCACAATCGATGCGATCCGCGATGAACGCTCCGACGGTATTCCGCCTGAAGACCTGCAAATCGTTGACTTCACCCGGCAATTGCTGCGCAAGAACCGCATCGATGCACCGCTGGCAGCAGCGGTCATGGAACGGTTGGGGGCGGATCAGTATGTGCAGCTGACCACCTGCATTGGCTATTACGCAATGCTAGCGATGACAGTGAACGGGGTGGAACTGGAGCCGAACCCGGATCATGAGGCCTTGAACGTCTGAGGATAGACGGTTGGCGCCTGGAATAGTTGCCTTGCCCGTGGTCGGTCAATTCCGGTAGCTTTGAATGCCTGCGTTTTGGACTAGACGAGCATGGAGAACATCATGGCCAGTGAATTACATGCGACCAGCGTTGCGGAAGGCCCTGGCCCAGCGTCCCAGAAATTGCGTGAGAAGTACCGCGCCGAGCGGGATCGTCGCCTGCGTAAGGAGGGGACTGCTCAATACATCGCGACCACTGACAGCTTTGCCCAATATCTGGACGACCCCTACGCAGACCCCAATTTCACCCGTGCTCCCGTGGACGAGACGATTGAGGTCGCGATCTTAGGCGGTGGGTTCGGTGGTCTTCTCGCGGCAGCTCGTCTGTCGGAGGCGGGGATCGACGATGTTCGGATTATCGAGAAGGCCGGGGATTTCGGCGGCACGTGGTACTGGAACCGCTATCCGGGTGCGGCCTGTGATACGGAGGCCTATATCTACATGCCGCTGTTGGAGGAGGTCGGCTACATCCCGACCAACAAATACGCTAAGGCACCAGAATTGTACGCGCACTGCCAGCGGATAGGCCGGCATTTCAAGCTGTACGACAAGGCGTACTTCCAGACGGTCGTCACCGAAGCCCGCTGGGATGAAATGGTGCTCCGTTGGACGCTGACCACTAACCGTGGCGACGTGTTCCGGGCCCGTTACCTGATCATGGCAGGCGGAACGACGCTGGGCCGGCCGAAGCTGCCGGGCGTGCCGGGGATTGAGAGCTTCAAGGGCCATACCTTCCACACAAGCCGTTGGGATTACGACTACACCGGCGGCGATTCAAGCGGCGGCATGGAGAAGCTGCGCGACAAGCGTGTTGGGATTATCGGCACCGGCGCCACATCGGTGCAATGCGTGCCGCATTTGGGGCGCTCAGCTAAGGAACTTTACGTGTTCCAGCGCACACCGTCCTCGGTCGATGTTCGCGCTGACCGTCCGACTGATCCAGATTGGGCCGCCAGCCTGGAGCCGGGCTGGCAACAGGAGCGGATCGCCAATTTCACAAATGTGATTTCTGGCGGCGATTTTGAGGTCGACCTGGTTAATGACGGCTGGACAGATCTGATCGGCAATATCCTGCTGGCCGCGCGCCGCCGCCAAAAAGCCGGTGAGGAGGTCGACGATCCCCAGGCCTTGATCCAGCAGGCTGACGATCAGAAAATGGATCAGGTCCGCGCCCGTATCGATTCGATTGTCAAAGACCGTGAAGCGGCCGAGGCGCTAAAGCCCTGGTACAACCAATTCTGCAAGCGGCCCTGCTTTCATGATGATTATCTGCCGACCTTTAACCGGGAGAACGTCCATCTGGTCGACACTAAGGGGCAGGGCGTCGAACGGATCACCGAAAACGGCGTCGTTGTGGATGGGCAGGAGTACGAGCTCGATTGCCTGATTTACGCCACCGGTTTTGAGGTCGGCACCGGCTACAACCGCACCGTCGGATTTGAACTCTACGGTCGGGATGGTCAGAGCCTGACCGAAAAGTGGGAGCATGGCGCGGAGACTCTGCACAGCCTGTTTACCCGCGGCTTTCCCAACCTGATTGTATTCTCAACCATGCAATCCGGCCAAAGTGTGAATTTCCAACATATGCTGGACGTCAAGTCGAAGCACATCGCCTATATCCTGAGCGAAGCCGAGGCCCGCGGCGTCAAAGCGTTGGAGCCCTCCGCCGAGGCAGAACAGGAGTGGGTGGATACTATCGTGAAGCTGGCGATTGGCCGCCGGGCGTTCTTATCAGAATGCACGCCGGGCTATTACAACAATGAGGGCGGCGAGCTGGACATGCGCGTGGCAAAGAACAACCAGTACTGGCGTGGACCGAACGTTTACATCCGGAAATTGGATGGTTGGCGGGCCGAAGGCACACTGCCAGGGCTTGAGTTGACGCGGTGATTGCACAACCAGCTGATCTGCGCGGAGTTCCGCGATCAGTTTGAAATCAATACGAAAAATCCAAAAAGAGAGACGTAGTGACTATGGATATGGTCAATACCGAGGCGCGTGACGTCAGCCCCACAGACACCAACTGGCCAACGGCCCCCGCCGGCGTTCGCCACATAGCCCCCGACTGCCAGGGCCTGAACTTCTACGCGATTGATCCGAGTTTCCAGGCCTCTCTGCGCGTCAACAAGGACTCTAACGTGCTAGCGCATTTTTCGCCGTATCTGGAGAAGCTGGGCGAGGCAGCCGGCGGCAAGCTCGACCAGCTTGCGCGCAAGGTGGAGCGCAACCCGCCTGTGCTGGAGCATCGGGATCGGTTCGGGCGTGATCTCGACGAGATCGACTATCATCCGGCCTATCGTGAGATGGAGAAGATCGGCTTCGAAGACTTCCAGATGCACGCTATGTGCCATCGGGACGAGACTCTCGGCTGGGATGGTCCGGCGCCGCAGATGGCGAAGTATGCTTTCCAATATCTCTTCTCTCAGTCCGAATTCGGCATGATGTGCCCGCTCAGCATCACCGATGCGACGATCCAGGTGCTCAGCAAGTTTGCTAGCCCGGAGTTGAAGGAATACATGCTGCCGAAGATGACCTCCGTTGATATGGAAACGCTGTGGAAAGGCACGCAGTGGATGACCGAACGGGCCGGTGGCTCGGACGTTAGCCAGCTCGAAACGGAGGCCCGGTTGGAAGACGGCGTCTGGCGACTCTACGGTGACAAATGGTTCGCCTCCCACACCGACGCGCACATTGCGCTGACCCTGGCACGGCCTGCGGGAGCGCCCGCGGGCAATGCCGGCATCGCGCTGTTTGCCGTGCCCCGCTACCTGCCGGATGGCGAGCGGAACAGCTATCGCATCGTGCGCATGAAGGAGAAAATGGGTACCAAGTCGCTGGCGTCGTGTGAGGTGGTGTTTGAGGGGGCGGAGGCTTATTTGGTCGGCCAGGCGGATCAGGGCCTGAAACAGATGATGGAGCAGGTGAACATGTCCCGCCTCTCCCACGGCGTGCGCTCCGCCGGGATGATGCGCCGTTGCTTTAACGAGGCGATGCAGGTCGCCCGCCACCGCGCCGCCTTCGGTCACACCATCATCGACCACCCGCTGCTGCGCCGCCAGATCATGAAGATCCTGGTTCCGGCGGAGCAGGCGTTGGCGCTGTCAATGCTGGCGGCGAGTTATATGGATAAGGCGCGCAAGGGCTCCAACGATGCGGCGCAGGTCGTTCGCATCCTGACGCCGCTGGTCAAGTTCCGCTCTTGCCGTGACACCATCGACGCCACCCGCGCTGCCATGGAGACCCGCGGTGGCAATGGCTACATCGAGGAATGGGTGCAGTCGAAAATGGTTCGGGACGCCCATATCGGCGTGCTGTGGGAGGGTACGAGCAACATCAACGCCATTGACGTCGTGCGCCGCGCCGTCCTGAAGGCAAACGCGCATGAGGCGTTGCGCTCGCTGCTGGACGAGAAGTTGGAGGAGGCGAACGGCCTGCCTGACGCCTACCGCGCCCGTCTGGCGAACGCGCTGGACCGGAGTTTCGCTCTGGTGGAGCGGGTCGCGGCTGACCCTGAGTCCGAGCATCTGGCGCGGCAAGCCTGCAGCGCCCTCTACAACACGGCCAGCGCGGTTGTGCTGGCGTGGGAAGGCGGCGCAGACGGCGGCGACCCTCGCAAGCAGCTCATGAGCCGGTTCGTGCTGGAGCACCGTGTTGAGCCGGTTGACCCGCTGGCACCTCCAGACGGCAATTGGGAGCATGCGGCCTACACCTACATGCTCGACGACCGCAGCGCGCCGACACTAGCGGAAGTCGGCGACCTGTTGGCGGAGTAGCGCTGCGTAGGTGAGGCATGGTGCTGCCGGGCGAGGAATGTTGAGAGGCGGGTTAACGAACGCGGAGGTTTGTTAATCTGTCTCTTTTTTTATGTATATATTTCAATTGGTTGTGGGGTGGGATTGGGAAGGTTAACGAAGGTTAGCATTCCTTAACATGGGGTGAGGGTGGCTCGATGGG
>CALKDI010000301.1 GCA_938084065.1 uncultured Alphaproteobacteria bacterium | reverse complement strand
GTGGGTAAAGTCGAGGCCACCATCCGGGCTGACCATACCGTTCCAACCACGGTCGCGCTCGTCCTCCAGCGAATCCATGCGGCGGGCCAGATATTGCGCTGCTTCCAGAGCCTGGGTGTCGTCCTCCAGAATGCCAGCATTCAGCACACCCGCAATCGCCGCCTGCTCCACCAGCCGTTCGGACCCGACCTCCCGGCCTAGCGAGGCCACGCGGGCACGCACACGGGTTGAGTCGCCAACCAGCTCCGCCAAGTCGTTGCCGCCGCGCTGATTACCGTCGGCGAGCGTTAGCACGGCCTCGTCCAGGCCCGAGTCGATGAAGAATTGCTCCAGCTCGGCCTCATTCTTCAGATAGCGCAGACTGCGTTGGCCGCGCTTGACCTGGAATAAAGGTGGCTGGGCGATGTAGATGTAACCGCGCTCGATCAGTTCCGGCATCTGGCGGTAGAAGAACGTCAGCAGTAGCGCACGGATGTGGCTGCCGTCGACGTCCGCGTCAGTCATGATGACGATCTTGTGGTAGCGCAGCTTGTCGATGTTGAAGTCGTCTCGGCCAATACTGGTGCCCAGCGCCGCGATCAAGGTGCCGATCTCGGCAGATGCCAGCATCTTGTCGAACCGTGCCCGTTCCACATTCAGGATCTTGCCCCGCAAGGGTAAGATCGCCTGGAAGCCACGGTCACGGCCCTGTTTCGCACTGCCGCCGGCGCTATCGCCCTCGACCAGATACAGTTCGGAGAGTGCGGGGTCGCGCTCCTGGCAATCTGCAAGTTTTCCGGGCAATGATGTGATATCGAGCGCACCTTTGCGGCGTGTCAGGTCCCGCGCCCGGCGTGCAGCTTCGCGAGCCGCGGCCGCCTCTGCCACCTTGGTGACGATGGTTTTGGCTTCGCTCGGGTGCTCCTCAAACCACTGGTTCAAGGTGTCGTTCATGATGCTTTCGACGACGGGTCGAACCTCGGATGAGACCAGCTTATCCTTAGTCTGGCTGGAGAATTTCGGGTCTGGCACCTTGACGCTGAGGACACAGGTTAAGCCCTCGCGCGCATCATCGCCGGTCAACGAGACCTTTTCTTTCTTCAGGATGCCTGACGCTTCAGCATAGCTGTTGACCTGCCGGGTCAGCGCGCCGCGGAAGCCGGCCAAATGGGTGCCGCCGTCACGTTGTGGAATGTTATTGGTGAAGCACAGCATGGTTTCGTGATAGCTGTCATTCCATTGCAACGCGGCCTCAACAGTGACGCCGTCCTTCTCCGCGGTTACATAAATCGGGCCCGGATGAACAGCAGAGCGGTTGCGGTCGATATACTCGACATAGGCTTTGAGGCCGCCCTCATACAGCATGTCGACCTCTTGGCCGTCCAACTGCCGGGCATCGCGCAGGATCAGGCGCACGCCAGAATTGAGGAAGGCGAGTTCGCGCAAGCGATGCTCTAACGTGGCAAACTCAAACACGGTCTTGGTGAAGGTCTCGGTCGATGGCAGGAAAGTGACCTCCGTACCGCGCTTGCCATTTGCCGGACCGATGATCGCCAAGGGCGCCTGGGCCTCGCCATGATGGAAGCGCAGAAAATGCTCCTTGTCATCGCGCCAGACCTTCAGGTCCAACACAGACGACAGCGCGTTCACCACCGACACGCCGACCCCATGCAGGCCGCCCGAAACCTTGTAGGAGTTCTGGTTGAACTTCCCGCCCGCGTGCAGCTGGGTCATGATGACCTCGGCAGCGGAAATACCCTCTTCCTCATGGATATCTGTCGGAATGCCACGACCGTTGTCCGACACCGTGACGGAGCCATTAGCGTTCAACACCACCTCAACCCGGTCGCAATAGCCGGCCAGAGACTCGTCAATGGCGTTGTCGACCACCTCATAGACCATGTGGTGCAGGCCGGAGCCATCGTCGGTGTCGCCAATATACATGCCTGGCCGCTTGCGCACGGCCTCTAGCCCGCGCAGCACCTGGATGGAATCGGCGCCATAATCGTCGTTGTCGCCGTTTGTCGGGTTTGGCTCGTCGCTCATGACAGCGCGGCTCCTGTAGTGGCGGTGAGATGGCCGTTGGCCACATGGAAATATTGCGCAGATTCGCCCAAAGGCTCGAACAAATTCGGCTCTGTCCCGGTCAGCCAGACCTGGGCGCCGCTATCCAGCAGACGCTGATACAGTGCAACCCGCCGGTCCGGGTCGAGGTGGGCGGCAATCTCGTCCAGCAGCACCAACGGCTGTGCACCTCGCTCTGCTGCTGTCAGCCGAGCGGAGGCCAGAATCAGGCCGATCAACAGCGCTTTTTGTTCGCCGGTGGAGCATTGCGCCGCTGGCATGTCACGACCAGCAAACCACACGGCCATATCGCTGCGGTGTACGCCCAACGAAGTTTGGCCGGAGGCAGCATCGCCGCCGCGGTTGGCGCGCCATTCGTCGGCCAGTCGGTCTTCCACGGCCAAGGCTGGCTGCTCGCCTAGCCATTGTTCCGCATCGCCCAGGACGGCGACCCGCGGGGTTGGAAAAGGCCCGTCGTCGTCAACCGCCGCTGCGATGTCCAGCCGGCGCGCTAGGTCCAAGCGGGCCGCGGCGATGGCGACTGCGCGTTGGGCCAAGGTGCGTTCCAACGCATCTAACCATGTGGGGTCGGCGCGCCCTTCGGACAACAGACGTTGCCGTTGCCGGCGCGTGTTCTGATAGGCGGTCAGGCGGCCTGCGTGTGCGGGATCGGTGCCGAACACCAGCCGGTCTAGGAACCGCCGGCGCTCCTCCGTCCCATCCAGAAAGAGGCGATCCATTTGCGGCGTTAGCCAAACGGCAGAGCAATAGGGGGCTAGTGCCGTCTGTCCCCGCGCTTGCTTGCCATCGACGCGAACCTGTCGTCGCTTGTCGCCAGCCACCACACCGGTGCCGAGATCGACGGAACCGCTAGGCGTCTCCACCGCAGCGGCGATACCCCAGGCACCGTCGCTGGCACTGTGCGGCACCAGGTCCTCCAGGCGCGCATTGCGCAATCCGCGCCCGGGCGTTAGCAGCGACACGGCTTCCAGCAGATTGGTTTTGCCAGCACCATTCGCGCCGGTCAGCACCACCGGACGCCCGTCAAGCTCCAGGCTTAGCGAGTCGTAATTGCGGAAGTGGGTGAGTGCCATTCGCAGTATCGCTAGCCTCGCCGGATTGGGCTTAAGGCGGGCGTCGGCTAAGGCGGCGCCGCTTTGCGGCATATCGTTTGGCCTCGTTAAGTCCTTAAACCCGCATCGGCATCAGCACGTACAATGCGCTGGCGTCTGCTTGATCGCGGATAATCGTGGGTGCTGCGGCATCGGCCAAAGAAAGCTCTGCCGTATCGCCCTCGATTTGCTGGGCGATATCCAGCAGATAACGGGCGTTGAAACCGATCTCCATATTATCGGCCCCGTACACCACCTCTAATTCCTCATTCGCTGTACCGGAGTCAGCGCTGGAGGCGGAGAGGGTTATAGTGTTGCCGTCGATTGACAGCTTCACGGCGCGGGATTTCTCGGTAGAGATCGTGGCGACGCGGTCCACCGCCTCACGGAAGGCCTGGCAATCAACCGCTAATTTCTTGTCATTGCCTTGCGGGATCACCCGTTGATAATCTGGAAAAGTTCCATCGATCAGCTTCGATGTCAGTTCGACCGGACCCAGCGTGAAGTGAATTTTTGAGGCACTGACGGTGATGGCGACATCATCGGATGCATCATCCAGCAGCTTGCGCACCTCGCTGATGGTCTTACGCGGCACGATCACACTCGGCATCCCATCGGCGCCGTCCGGCAAGGGGATTTCCACGCGGGCCAGGCGATGGCCGTCGGTCGCAACGGCGCGCAGCACCGGAACGCCTTCGTTCTCGGTGGCATGCAAGTAGATGCCGTTGAGATAATAGCGGGTTTCTTCGGTTGAGATCGCAAACCGCGCCCGGTCGATCAGGCTGCGCAGATCGCGGGCCGCCACGGTGAAGGTGTTGCCACCTTCCGTCTGCCCCACGACGGGGAATTCTTCCACCGGCAAAGATGCCAGCCCGAATGTCGAGCGGCCAGCCCGCAGCGTCAATTGCCCTTCCTTGGCCGTCGAATCCAACTCCACCTGCGCGCCTTCCGGCAGCTTGCGGGCGATGTCGTAGAGCATATGCGCCGGCGCGGTGGTCGACCCCGCCGCGCTAACTGCCGCCTCTGTCACCTCCACAATGAAAAGGTCCAGATCGGTAGCGGTTAGCGACAGGTGCGAGCCTTCCGCCGTCAGGCGAATGTTGGCCAGAATCGGGATCGTATTGCGGCGTTCCACCACACTTTGGGCATGAGCCAGGGCCTTAAGCAGAGCCGCGCGCTCGATCGTCACTTTCATCGCCGAACCAATACCAACATGTTGAGCTTGCCTCGCAGGTACCTACTAGAATTAGGTCAACGCGGCCCTTAGGAGAAAGGACAGGAAGTATAGCAGGACCGTAGCCGATTCCAAGGCCGGTGGCAGTCTCTTATCCCGAGGCGCCGCTTTTAGAGCACAGCGTGCCGTGCGCGAGCGCCGCGTTCGATCGCTGCGGCCGTCAGGCGGTCAACGTAAATCCGATGGCGGATGATCTCCAGCAGGCGCAATTCCTCCTGCTTGATCTCACCGTCGGCAACAGCAACATCGCAAGCCAACGCATAGGCGGTCTCGCGCAGCTTCTCCGGCAGGCCGTCATTCACCAGGCTCAATGTCGTGTCCAAGCCGGCCTCGTCTTGCAGCAGATCGGTGCAGGATTCGGCGACGCTGGCCAGACGCTCCACATCGAAATCTTCGAAGATGGGCAGATGCGTGACAATATTGCCGATCTCGGACAGTTCCGCGTCGGTCATCTCTCCATCGGATGCCGAAATGAGCACCATGACGTAGATCAGGGCGGTGTGGTGCGTGATAACGGAAGTCTCTGACATGCGGTGGCGGCGCCTTCTAGGACAGGTGAAGAATGTCTGCGGTTCGATGGCATAAAGGGTCACGCACGCCAAACGTCAACCCGATGACGCAGATGTGAGGCCTTTTGCGGCCATAAAGGTCTCCACGACCTGGACGGCTTCACTCAACCCAACCCGGCTGATCATCACATCGTCCGGAAACGCCGTGGCCAGACGCGATGGTAGTGCCGAATCCAACAGCACGAAGATGCCTGCGTCATCGCCGCGTCGCACCAGCCGACCAAACGCCTGCCGCAGCCGCATGCGGGCGATTAGATCGTCATAGCGCGAGCCGCCAAATGCTTTGCGCCGGGCTTTGTGCAGGATGTCGGGGCGCGGCCAGGGCAGCCGATCAAACACGATCAACCGCAGCGAGCGGCCTGGAACGTCTACACCATCGCGGATGGCATCCGTCCCCAGCAGGCAGGAATTCTCGTCGGCACGGAAGATATCGACGAGGCTGGCCGTATCCAGCTTATCGACATGTTGAGCATGAAGCGCGACCCCACCTGCCTCTAGCGGCCCAGCCAACCGCTGATAAACCGCACGCAGTCGGTGAATGGCGGTGAACAAGCCCAATGCGCCGCCCTGTGAGGCCTGGAACAGCACGCGATAGGCCGCGCTGACCTGATCCGCATCGGTCCGGCGCACGTCATTGACCAGCAATATCCGTGTGTTATCCGCATAGTTAAACGGGGAGGCCATGGCGGCGCGGATGGGTGAGGCCGCCAGATGCGGTGTGCCCAGACGGGTTTCCGCTGCGAGCCAATCGGTCTCCGCATTACCGCTGGCATCGCGCAGCGTCGCCGACGTCACCACCAGCCCGTGCGCCGGCTCGGCCACGGCTTTGGCAAACGGAATGGCCGGGTCGAGCCAATGCCGGTGCATGCCCACGTCACGCTCGTGGCCGCCCTGGCGGTCCAGCGCCAGCCAATCCACATATTGCTCCAGCGGCTCTTCTTGCAATGAGGTGAGCATGTCGGCCCACGAAGCCACCTGATGCTCACCGCGGCGGGTCAGGGTGCGGGCGATGCTCTCAATGCGCTGACGGGTTGAGGTGTCGAGGTCGTCGGCCTCATCATCCAGACGTTGCAGCAATATCTGTCGCAGCTTTGCCAGAGGTTCGCGGATTTTCTCTAACCCGTGCGCCAGATCCTTGGCTGCCTCCAACATGCCTTCCACCGGCGGTCGGGCACCGCATTCCAGGCTGAAAGGGCCAGACGTGCTGGGCGAACGGGCGCGCACCTGTTGGCGGACTTTCGCCAGGAAAGTCTCAGCAGGGCCTTGCGGCTTGTCTTCGGTGACCCGCTGCAGCCAACCGTCGCCTGGCAGAGAGCGTGCCGCGTGTAACACGCCATCCAGCAATGCCGCTGCCTGCTGCTCGCCTGGCAACAGGTCCTCGATCCGCCGGCGCAATCCGCGCGCGCGGCTGCTGCCGCCCTCGGAGCCCAACAACCAACGGCGCAGTTCCGCCGACTCACGCCCGGTCAATTCCGCCGCAAACGCGCTGTCCGCCGCATAGAAGACGTGATGTCCTTCGTCAAAGACATAGCGCGTTGGCAGAAAGCCATCTTCCTGGCCGCCCAGCGCGGCCTGAGACATCACCAGCGCATGGTTGGCGATGACAATATCCGCCCGACGCGCGGCCCGCACGCTCGCCTCAATGAAGCATTTCCGGTAATGGGTGCAGGCAGCATAGATGCACTCACCGCGTCTGTCCGATAGGCCAATGGTCAGCTGCGGCCCAGCCAGATCGATCAGCCAGGCTGGTAGGTCGCCGCCGACCATATCACCATCCCGCGTCGCCCCGATCCAACGTGCCATTAGACCCAGCCCAATGGCATCTGGTCCTTGCGCGAACAGGGTGCCTGTCGCTTCCTCAAAATTCAGCAGGCAGAGATAATTTTCTCGCCCCTTGCGCACCACCACCCGCTCGCGCTTGTCGGCGGGCAGCGGGAACAGGCGGTCGAGCTCTCGGTCGATCTGCTGTTGCAGGTTGCGGGTGTAGGTGGATACCCAAACCGGCGCGCCATTCACCTCCGCCCAAAGGCTGGCCGGCGCCAAATAGCCGAGCGTTTTGCCAATGCCTGTTCCGGCCTCAGCCAACACGATGTTCGGCTGATCCTCATGGTCACGGGGTTGAAAGGCAGCGGTAACAGCGTCGGCATAATCCGCCTGGCTGGGACGTTGCTCTGCTTCTGCGCCCAGAAGCTCGATCAGCCGGCGTCGCGAATCAGCCGGGTTGATGCCATCGGTACCGGGTGCGCCGTCCGGTGCCCGCTCCTCCCATGGTGATCGCCGATCCCAAGCTTGCATCGCGTGGCGGGCCTGACCGGATGGGTTGCCATCCGGCAAGCCGGTACGTGCCAGCACCAACGGCCCCCACAGCCAGCCACCGCGGGCCATTTGCCAGGCGAGTGGTGCCAGGGTCTTATCCGTATCCGCGCCAATCTCCTGCAAAAGGGCGGCCGCCACATCACCAAGCGTCGTCGTCCCATCCATTAAAGACCGGGGTCGCGGCAGACCCAGAGCATCCGCCAATCCTGCCGCCGTCGGCAAACACGGGCGCGCAGGCCGGGCAAAGGCATAGAGTTCCAGCACGTCATAGCACTGTAGCTCGCTGACCCGCAGGCGCTGGGCAACAGCATTGCGATGGCAAACCAATGGCGGCACTGATGCAGCCCGGCTTTGGGCTTGCGAATGCGACACCATCTCTGCCGTTTTGCCAGCAGCCTGCCAGGCGAAGCTGCGGACGCCGCAAACCAGCACCGGAATCTCCGTCAGGCGGCTTGGTACGCTGGAATTTTGGGTGTCGTCTGAAGCGTTCATAGGCTAGACAGTGAATGGCTGGGCATCAGAGTGCAAGCTGCCAGGGCGCAACGCTTCTGGAGGCTCAAATGCCCTGCGCGTCCCAAACCGCGTCGAGCCGTGCCAACAGCGCGTCGCACGTCTCCCGCACCTCCGGCGCAATGTCCGGCGCCTTGCGTTTACCGACAGAGCGAGCATGCGGAACTGAGGCCATCAAACGGGTTAACGGCACGCCGACCAGCTCTGCCATTGGGTGAATGATCCGCAGCGGATCAGTCACCAACGACTCATACCGGACCAGTTTGACCATCGGATTGGAATGGAATTGTTGATCGAAAAAGAACTGATGGCGCAGATACCAGAACCAGGCGTTGCACGTGGCGTCATTCCATTCTGGGCGGTATTGCGCCCGCAAACGCGCGAGCGTCTCATCAGAGGTATTAACGCCACGCCAGGCAGAAGCATCCGGCCCGTCGCGAGCAATTGCGTCGATGCCGTTCCGCTCACCTGGCCAACGCACCAGGATCGAGTTCACGCAGTCGTCGTAATGACGATACATCCACATCGCGCCGCTGCCGGGAAACAGATCCATCAGACCGGCTAGGCGGTGGCCTTCCTGTAAAGCCTTCACCAGCACAAATTGTGACGGCGACCCCAACACGTGCCCAGATACGACGCTATCATCGAGCAAGCGGAAATTGTTGTTAAGCCGCGGGTCGCCCTCGCGGAACACCTCGGTTTTGGGGCTCCACTCGAATACCTCCATCACCATGTTGGTGCCTGAGCGTGCAAAGCCAGAAAGGAATGTGACGTGCTTGTCGGTGGGCTGATGCCGCGACCCCAGCATACGCAACAGCGGCAGCTTGGCCCGCACATAGGCCTTCCGCGCATACGGTTGCAACTGGTCGACCACGCTCATCTACGCTCTTTCTGCAGAGCTGCCCACGCGGAGGACCAACCTGCGTTATGTAGCCAACTTATCGGCCGTTACCATAAGATCACCACTCGCCTTGGTACACGGCTAAAGGTTCTGTCTCAATTCTGTGCTGCAACGGTAAATAGACGCATGATCCGGCATCCCGGCTTGCTTGATTGACCCAATACCGTTGGCTGCCTATTTTCCGGGCTTTCCATTGGCAAATACTCTAGAGGATTGATCCATGTCGGACCTCCGTTCCGTCGCTATGACAGCCCGCGCCTGGCCTTTCGAGGAAGCGCGCAAGGTGGTCAAACGCTTCGGCGATTCGGGTCCGGCTAAAGGCTACGCCCTGTTCGAGACCGGCTATGGCCCATCCGGCCTGCCCCATATCGGAACCTTTGGCGAGGTCGCGCGGACCAGCATGGTGCGGCGCGCCTTTATGGAAATCTCCGACATTCCAACCGAATTGTTCGCGTTCTCCGACGATATGGACGGCCTGCGCAAAGTGCCGGACAACGTGCCGAACAAAGACATGCTGGCCGAACATCTGGGCAAGCCACTGACCCGGGTACCTGACCCATTCGGCACGCATGAGAGCTTTGGCCATCACAACAACGCCCGGCTGCAGGCGTTCCTGGATAGCTTTGGCTTCAGCTACACGTTTCAGAGCGCCACGGATTTTTACAAATCCGGCCGGTTTGACGAGGCGTTGCTGCAGGTGCTGCGGAATTATGATGCCGTCATCAATGTAATCCTGCCAACGCTGGGCGCAGAACGGCGCGCGACCTACAGCCCGTTCCTGCCAATCTGCCCGCGAACCGGCATTGTGTTGCAGGAGCCGATTGTTGCCCAAGACGTCAATGCCGGCACAATCTCATACCGCGATCCAGAGACCAGCTTGCTGGTTGAAACACCAGTGACTGGCGGTCATTGCAAGCTGCAATGGAAAGCCGACTGGGCTATGCGCTGGTACGCGATGAATGTCGATTATGAGATGAGCGGCAAGGACCTGATTGACTCCGTCAATCTGTCGTCAAAGATCTGCCGCGTCCTGGGTGGCCGCCCGCCGGAGGGCTTCACCTATGAATTATTCTTGGACGACAATGGAGAAAAAATCTCCAAATCCCGTGGCAACGGTCTGGCGGTGGAGGATTGGCTGAAATACGCGCCGCCAGAGAGCCTGAGCCAGTTCATGTTCCAGAAGCCGCGGGCCGCCAAAAAACTGTTCTTCGATGTGATCCCGAAAGCCGTCGACGAATACCGCACCTGGATCGAGAAATTTCCGAGCCAAGAGCCGGTGCAGCAGTTAGAAAACCCTGCCTGGCACATCCATGGCGGCAACGTGCCCGCGCCGGAGGTTGACCTGTCGTTCGGCATTCTGCTGAACCTCGCCAGCGTTGCCAATGCCGAGGACAAGTCTGTGTTGTGGGGCTTTATCTCGCGCTATCGCCCGGACGCAACGCCAGCGACCGCGCCTTTGCTGGACCGATTGGTTGGCTATGCCGTTCAGTATTATCAGGACTTTGTGAAGCCGACCAAAGCCTACCGCGCACCGAACGATCAAGAACGCGCGGCGCTGACTGATCTTCGCGCGGCCCTGGACAGCGCGCCGGCTGATGCTGATGCCCAGACCCTGCAGACGCAGGTGTTTGAGATTGGCAAATCTCACGGATTTGAGAACCTGCGCGATTGGTTCCGGGCGCTGTACGAAACCTTGCTGGGCCAAAGCCAGGGGCCGCGTATGGGGTCTTTCATTGCGCTCTATGGCATCCAAGAGAGCATCGGCTTGATTGATCAAGCGCTGGCAGGCCGCAGCGGAGCCTCTTAGTATACGGACATGAACGACAGATAAGGCTCTTGTTATGGACAATACTGCGACGGCTCACGAATCCTGGGATCAGCGTTGGAAAAGTGGGGAAGGCCGTGAGGAATGGCTCAACCCCGACCCGATAGTGCTGCGCTGGGCGCAGGCGCGGCGCCAGGGCGGCGCTGAAACTGCGCTGGATTTGGGTTGCGGGATTGGCCGTCACAGTCTGGCGCTTGCAAGGCTAGGGTACGTAACCACGGCCTTTGATGCCAGCCTGGCCGGCCTAGAACACACCAAACGCGCGGCGGAGGAAGAGGGGCTGGCCCTTATCTTCGAACGCGGCACGATGACGGACCTGCCATTCCCGGACGCCAGCTTTGACTATGTGGTGGCGCTTAACGTGATCTATCACGGCGACGCCGATGTGGTGCGCCAAACCCTCAGCGAAATTCGCCGAGTATTGAAGCCGGGCGGGGTCTACCAAGGCACCATGCTGTCGAAACGCAATGCTCGCCATGGCGAGGGCAAGCAGATCGCGCCAAACACCTATATCAAAGAGGGTGCCGGCGGCGACAAGGATCACCCGCACTTCTATTGCAATGCTGCCGAACTGGTCGGCCTGTTTCAGGGGTTTGAGGTGCTGGCACTGGAAGACCACGAACAAAAAGGCCCCGGCACCTGGCATTGGTATGTGGTGGCAGAGCCTGTTTGACGGATTCAACAAACGCAACGGTTTCGACAAACCCAAATGTGTAAAGCCTGCAGACCGTGTGAAAACTCGGCGAGGGTTGGTGAGATATCCAAATTTTCTTAAAATCATCGACTTTCGCCTGGATATGCCGATTAGGCACGGGATTGGGGTTCAGACCGCTCTCTGAGTGTCTCTGAAGGCGCTTTAGGGC
>CALKDI010000300.1 GCA_938084065.1 uncultured Alphaproteobacteria bacterium | reverse complement strand
CGCCGCGATCCAGCGCCATGTGCTGTCGGGCCAGGCGATCTTCGCAGACGACACGCCGGTCGACATGCTGTCGCCCGGGGCAGGCAAGACCAAGACAACGCGCCTGTGGGCCTATGTCCGCGATGAAAGACCGTGGGCAGGTCAGTCCCCGCCGGCGGCCTTCTACCGCTTCTCGCGCGACCGCAAGGGCGAGCAGCCGACAGAGCATCTGAAGGACTATTCCGGCTGGATGCACGCGGACGGCTATTCGGGCTTCAATGAACTCTATCGATCAGGTCGCGTCCGTGAGGTCGCCTGCTTGGCTCACATACGGCGCAAGTTCGTCGATGTGTTCAAGTCGCAAGGCTCAGCCATTGCCGAAGAGGCGATCAAGCGCATCGCCAGTCTCTACGCCATCGAACAGCAGGCGCGAGGATTGCCGCCGGATGAGCGGGTGCGGCTCCGGCAAGCCCATGCCCGGCCCATCCTCGATGATCTCGAAAGCTGGCTGCAGGCCCAACTTCCGAAGATCTCCGGCAAGTCTGAACTCGCCAAGGCAATCCGCTATGGCCTGACCCGGATGAAGAAGCTGCGGCCCTATCTCGACCACGGCTTCCTGGAGGCGGACAACAATTCTGCGGAGCGATCCATGCGCTGTGTGGCTCTTGGCAGAAAAAATTATCTCTTCAGGGGCTCTGAACGCGGCGGCCAATCGGCAGCCATCGCCTATACCCTGATCGAGACCGCCAAGCTCAACGCCGTCAATCCGCAAGCTTGGCTAACAGACGTGTTGAGCCGCATTGCCGATCACAAAATTAATCGGATCGACGAATTGTTGCCCTGGCGCTACGCTGCGTCTGCAGCGTAGCTGACCGCCCTGTCTGTCCGTCAGAGCGGCTTCACCGGACGGTCACGGTGTTTGTGGCGGTCTTGTCCGTTCTCCGGCTGGGCCGCGGCTCTGTTATTATGGGCCTGGGGATTTGGCTCGCCAACAAAGGCCATCTCAGCCTTCAATTTGTCGATCGATTGCGGGAAACTGTTGACCGGCCCCTATGCAATCGGGTGTTCTGCTGGCTGACTTTGTCGTAACGCGATGAGAGACAGCCATGCCCTTCGATCTGTCAACCCATGTCCGCTCCGGCCTCCGCCCACCAGCCGCCGCACCGTTCAAAGGTTTCCCGCCCTATTACTTCATCGGCGGTAACAACGCCGGCGAGGCCCTGCCTATGCCAGAGCTGATCGCAGCGGCGACCCGGGCGCTGGAAAAGGAAGGCCGTAACCTGGCCACCTACAACCTAAAGACTGGCGCGCAAGGTTATCGGCCGCTGCGGGAATGGTTGGTCGAGCGGCTGAAGTCTTGGACGCAGATTGAGTGCAGCGTCGATAACATCATCGTCACCTCTGGCTCCACCCAGGCTCTGGAGCTGGTGCAAAAGGTGCTGTTGGACCCGGGCGATGTGGTTGTGGTCGAAGGCGGCACCTATGGCAGTGCCATGACGCGCCTACACGATATCGAGGCGGACTATGTCGGCGTTGCCATGGATGACGACGGCATCATCCCGGCGGAGCTGGAAAAGGTGCTGGCGGAGTTGAAAGCTGTGGGCAAGCGCTGCAAGTACATCTACACCATCCCCACCGTGCAAAACCCGACCGGCACGATCATGAGCATGGAGCGCCGGCACGCTCTGCTGGATATCGCCCAGCGGCACGACCTGATGATCTTTGAGGACGACTGCTATGCCGACCTCACCTGGTCTGGCACGCGCCCGCCAGCGATCAAGACCTTGGATACCGAAGGCCGGGTGATCTATTGCGGCAGCTTCTCCAAATCCATCGCGCCGGCGTTGCGGGTTGGCTATCTGGTGGCCGATTGGCCGTTCATCGCCCAGGCGCTTACGGCCAAGACCGATGCGGGCTCCGGCGCGCTGGAGCAGATTACGCTCGCCGAATTCCTGCCGGCGCATTTCGATAGCCACGTCGCCAAACTGACGGCGCTGTTCAAACAGAAATGCGATGCGATCCAGGATGCTTTGCACGAGAGTTTCGGCACCAGTGCAGAGTTCCGGCCTCCGGAAGGCGGCATTTTCATCTGGGTGACACTGCCCGACACAGTCGACACCTCAAAACTGGCCCAGGCCGCCGCAGCCGCTGGCATTTCGATCAATCCTGGCCGCGACTGGGTCGCTGATCCGGAGACAGGGAAGCACTCGTTCAGACTGTGCTTTGGCCAACCGAGTTTCGAGCAGATCAAAGACGGCGTCGCCAAATTGGCCGAGGTCTGCCACGAGGAATTCGGCGTTCCACTGACCAGCGGCAACGTACAGCGCAGCTAGAGGATAAAGCCGAATGGCTCATGAGGAAAAACTGGCGGAGCTTGAGCGTCGCCGGGCGATAGCGCTTGCCATGGGTGGCGAGCGCAAGCTGGAGGCGCGGCGGAACTCCGGTGTGCTGAACGCGCGCGAACGGATCGACTATCTGCTGGACGAGGGCTCGTTCCTGGAGGCG
The DNA here is from genome assembly GCA_938084065.1 of uncultured Alphaproteobacteria bacterium. GTDB lineage: Bacteria > Pseudomonadota > Alphaproteobacteria > Bin95 > Bin95 > JACKII01. Next base: position 12,125 of record CALKDI010000300.1, on the reverse strand, counting down.
GGCCTGCACGCCTACTCGATCCGCCCGGAAACCCGGGACAAGTCGCCCGCCGATGGCAAGATCGCTGGTTATGGCAAGGTCCAAGGCCGGCCTGTGGCGCTGGTCGCCAATGACTTCACCGTGCTGGGCGCGTCCTCGGCCCAGGTGAACATGAAAAAAATGGGCCACATGAAAAAGACGGCCCGCGAGCGGCGTATGCCGCTGGTGCTGCTGGGCGAAAGCTCAGGCGGTCGCATGCCGGACCGCATGGGCGCCTCCGGCCGCGCCACCATCGGCCAGGATCGGGAGGAGTACCGCCGTACCCGCGATACGCCGTGGGTCTCCACGTTGATGGGCCAGAGCTATGGCTCGTCCACTTGGTACAGCGTGATCAGTGACGTGGTATTCGCGCGCAAGGGTGCGGTGATGGCCGTGACCAGCCCCCGCGTCACCTCCATCGCCATCGGCCAGGAGATCTCGGCGGAGGATCTGGGCGGCTGGAAACTGCATACGGAGGTGACAGGCCTCGTTGATCAGGCCTTCGATACGGATGAAGAGGTGCTGGAAGCGGTCAAAACCTTCCTATCCTACCTGCCGAGCCACAAGGGCGAAGCGCCGCCACGGGTTGCGCCGAAACCCGCCGGCGATGATCAGGAAAAGCTGCTGGAGATCGTGCCGGAGGCGCGGCAGCGCGTCTACGACTCCCGCCGCGTGCTGCGCACCATTGCCGACGAAGGCAGCGTGTTCGAGCTGAAATCGCGGTTCGGGCGGGCCATCGTAACTGCTTTAGCGCGGATTGAGGGGCGAACCGTCGGCTTCCTCGCCAACAATCCGCTGCACAAAGGTGGCGCTATCGACCCGGATGCCTGCGACAAGGCTGTCAACTTCCTGGTGCTGTGCGACAGCTTTAACATTCCGATCATCAGCATGGTGGATCAGCCAGGATTCTTCATCGGCCTGGAGGGCGAGCGCAAGCGGGCGCCGGGCAGAATCATGAACTGGATGAACGCCCTGGCACAGATCACTGTGCCACGTTTTTCCGTGATTGTGCGCAAGAGCTTTGGCCAGGCCTACCTCAACATGGGCGGCGGCAGGAACGCCGACGAGGTCATCGCCTGGCCATCTGCCGACCTGGGCTTTATGGAGCCGCGCCTTGCCGTCAACGTGCTGCACGGCATCCGCGCTGAGGATGACCCAGAGCGCTTTGCGGCTTTGGCGGCAGACCTGGACCGGGATACGGAAGCCTGGGATCTGGCCGGCCTCTACGAGGCCCAATACGTCATCGATCCGCGCGAGACCCGCAGCCATCTGGCGCAATTGTTGGAGGTGTATGAGGGCCGCCAAGTTGGCGAGCACTTTCTGGGCAATTGGCCAACGACGTTTTAAGAGCCCTTTGCTGCGTTGTCAGTGTCGGATCGTGCTCTGCAGCCCGCCGGAAGGCTGCCGGTCCGCCGACACCCCGGCTTCATCCACGACGGCGGTGAGTTGCGTGTCCGGCATGTGCAATTCCACCCGGTTTCTACCCGCTTGTTTGGCATCATAGAGCGCGCTGTCCGCACGGGCGAGCGTGGTTTCGATGGAATCGTCTTCCGGGCTCCACTCGGTCACGCCAAAGCTAGCCGTAATGGAGAAACTGCTGCCGTCGGCGGGGATGGTTGCTGCGGCGATGGTCTTGCGCAGGCGGTCCGCCGTCTCCGCGGCACGTTCGCCGGAGGCTTCCGGCATCAAAATCACGTATTCCTCGCCACCGATGCGGGCGACCAGATCGGTTTCGCGCAAGGCCTGTTGGCAGATATCCGCAACCATGCGGATGGCAATATCGCCGACGCCATGGCCATAGGTATCATTCAACTTCTTGAAGAAATCGATGTCGGCGATCAGTAACGACAATGACCGACCATAACGCCGTGCCGCTGCCACCTCTTGCTTGGAGCGCTGCATCAACTCCCGCCGGTTGAGCGCGCCGGTCAGCGGGTCTGTGGTCGCCATACGGGTCAGTTCGTCTTGCAAGTTCTTTCGCTCGCCCATCTGGACCTCAAGCGCCGTCAAGGCTTGCCGCAATTCCTGTTTCTGGCGTTTGTGTGAGCTGATATTGGTCAAGGTCACGGTCACGCCATCGCCAGTGCGCACGGCATTCACGGTGAACACGGCGTACCGACCTGGCCGGGGGTCCGTCAGTTCGACCGCCGCCGATAACCCTACATCCAGCACCTGCCGGCAGGCCGGTTCAACCGCGTGCAACAGATTATTGGCAGGAAGCTCGCTCAGGCGGTGATCGATCAACTTTTCTTCCGGCAAAGCGGCAATGCGCTCCGCCGCTGGGTTTAGGACGGTGATGACGAAATCAACGATGTGGTACGCCGCATCCCGCTCTGCCCGCAGGTGGATAATGCCGTCCATCGAAGCGCGCAGGATGCTGTCCAGCAAGTCAAACCGGAATTCCAACGGCTGATTGAACGCCAGGATGTGCAGCTGCTCCTGATCATCCACCAACGGCAGCATCAGGCGTTCCCAGCTTTGCACGGTTGGCGCCAGATCGGCCCGGTGGATAGTGTAGAGCGGTGAGCGGTTCGCCAGACAGAGACTGTATTTCTCACGAAAGAATTTCCCGACCGGACTGCGAAAATTGCTGACGCATTTGCCTTTCAGGTTAAAACCGGCGGCATCGGCTATCGCGTCGCCATAATGGATATAGCGCAGGTCATCGTCTGGCATTTGCTGCAGCAGCATCACGTTGTCCCAGCACCAATCGAGGTCACCCGCCGCGAACGCAGTGACGGGTGGTAGAGTGTTGCCGACAGGCTTGTGATCGTGCCACCGTTGCACCAGCTGCCGCACCATCGGATTGCCGACCCGGTCTGATATTTTGTCTGTAATTTGGTGATGGTAGAGGTGCATGCGGGGGTGTCCGATTCAGTCGCATCTTGAGTCCCGCACACCATGACTGCCTGGCACTAATTCCGCGTAAACAGGGCACCAACGAAGTGCGAATACCACCCAGTGTCAGTCATCCTTTGCTAGCGGTATTGCGCACCGCCGATCCTGTTGATACTGAATGAGTAAGAGCTTGGACGTGCATCGGCGCACAAGGTCCGCTCTGCCATATCAAAACCGTTAAGATAGGGTCACACTCATCTATGGAGTATTTCGCCCAACAGTTGATCAACGGCCTGACGCTGGGCTCGATCTATGGCTTGATCGCTATTGGCTACACCATGGTCTATGGCATCATCGGCATGATCAACTTTGCCCATGGCGAGGTGTTTATGATCGGCGCCTTCATCGCGCTGATTGCCTTTCTGGCCGTTACGGCAACAGGCATCGCCTTTGTGCCACTGATCCTGTTGATCATGCTGGCGACGTCCATGATCTTCACCGCCGCCTATGGCTGGACGGTGGAGCGATTGGCATACCGGCCGTTGCGCGGCTCGTTTCGGCTGGCGCCGCTGATCAGCGCCATCGGCATGTCCATCTTCCTGCAAAACTATGTGCAATTGTTGCAAGGCGCGCGGGTGAAGACGCTGCAGCCGATCATCTCCGGCGGCGTCGTATTGATGGAAGATGACGGGTTTACCGTCGTGCTGTCTTATATGCAGATGCTGATTGTCGGCCTGACACTGGCGCTGATGGTGGCATTCTGGATGATGATTGAGCGATCCAGCTTTGGCCGCTCGCAGCGGGCCTGTGAGCAGGACCGGACCATGGCTGGCCTGTTAGGCGTGGATGTTGACCGCACGATCTCTCTCACCTTCGTTACGGGCGCAGGATTGGCCGCCATCGCCGGCATGATGTTCCTGCTGTATTATGGCGTCATCGACTTCTTCATCGGCTTCCTGGCCGGGCTGAAGGCCTTCACTGCCGCGGTGCTGGGCGGCATCGGATCGCTGCCAGGTGCAATGCTAGGCGGCTTGCTGATCGGCCTGATTGAGGCGTTTTGGGCCGGATACTTCACCACGGAATACAAAGACGTCGCTGCGTTCGCCATCCTCGTATTGGTGTTGATTTTCCGACCGACAGGGCTGCTGGGACGCCCGGAAGTGGAGAAGGTTTGATGGTCGGCGAGGCGACTGTAAAAGAAGCCGGGATCACAGCACTGGTTGCTATGGTGCTGGCTCTGCCTCTGATCGGCCTGGAGACTGTTGAAGGCCAAGGCGGGTTGGTCCTCAATTCGCGGATGCTGTGGGTGCTGGTGATTGGCGCTGCTGTGTTCGTCGGGCGGCTGGCCTTAATTGCCTGGCGCACCCGCGAAGGCGCTGGTCAAGGCAATGCCGCCTCCCGTGGTGCTGCGGAGCTGGGCGAGCGTATACACGCGGTCTTGCCATGGCTGGCCGGTGCCGCGGTGCTGTTCGCCGTGATCATGCCGTTTCTGCCCTTCGCCAACCGCACTTTCGTGGATCTGGCGACGCTCGTGCTAATCTATGTGATGCTGGGATGGGGCCTGAACATCGTCGTCGGGCTGGCCGGATTGCTGGACCTTGGCTATGTCGCCTTCTATGCCATCGGTGCCTACTCGTTCGCCATGCTGGCGATGCACGCCGATTTCTCGTTCTGGATGGCACTGCCCTTTGCCGGTCTTTTCGCCTGCGCATTCGGCGTGCTGTTGGGCTTTCCGGTGCTGCGGCTGCGCGGCGACTATCTGGCCATCGTCACCCTGGGCTTTGGCGAGATGATCCGCATCATCCTGTTGAACTGGTACGACGTCACCGGTGGCCCCGACGGCATTTCTCGCATTCCGCGACCCAGCTTGTTCGGATTGGAATTCACGCGCAACAGTGATTCCGCATTCCACAAATTTTTCGACCTGGAATACTCGTCGTTATACCGGCTGATATTTCTGTACTACCTGATCCTGATTCTAGCGCTGATCACCAATTGGGCTACGCTGCGCCTGCGCCGTCTGCCCATCGGCCGGGCTTGGGAAGCGTTGCGCGAGGATGAGATTGCCAGCCGCGCGCTGGGTTTAAACCCGACGGCGATCAAGCTGTCAGCGTTTGCCATTGGTGCGATGTTTGGCGGTTTTGCCGGTGCGTTCTTTGCAACGCGTCAGGGCTTTATCTCGCCTGAAAGCTTCACCTTTATCGAGAGCGCTATCATCCTGGCCATTGTGGTGATGGGCGGCATGGGCAGCCAGGTCGGCGTGGTTATCGCTGCCATCGTGATGATCGGCCTGCCCGAATGGTTCCGCGATTTGCAGGAATACCGCATGCTGCTGTTCGGCGCGGGCATGGTGTTGATCATGGTGGTGCGGCCCCGTGGGCTGCTAAGCCGTCGCAACCCGACGATCCGGCTGCACGGCAGAAAACGAGCGGGGGCCACACGATGACAAATCTCGAAGGGACAATGCCCCTACTCAATGTAGAGCACTTAACCATGCGCTTTGGTGGCCTGACTGCCATCGACGACCTGTCGTTTCAGGCAAGAAGTGGTGAGATTACGGCAATCATCGGCCCGAACGGCGCGGGCAAGACCACGGTGTTCAACTGCCTCACTGGCTTCTACAAGCCCACGGTCGGGCGGCTCAGCCTGAACCGGGACGGACATGATTTTCTGCTGGAGCGGATGGAAGGCTTTGATATTGCCCGCCACGCCGGCGTCGCCCGCACGTTCCAAAACATCCGCCTGTTCCAACGCATGAGCGTGCTGGAGAACTTGCTGGTAGCGCAACACCGGACGCTAATGCGGGCCTCAAAGTTTTCATTTGCAGGGCTGTTCGGCCTGCCATCCTTCAAGGCGGCGGAGCGCGAGGCGGTCGAACTGGCACACTATTGGCTGGAGCGGGTGGATCTGATCCCGCGGGCTGATGATGACGCCGGTGACCTGCCTTATGGCGACCAACGCCGGCTGGAAATCGCTCGTGCCATGTGCACCCGCCCGGCGATGCTGTGCCTGGATGAGCCTGCTGCGGGCCTCAACCCCCGCGAGAGCGCCGACCTGAATGGCCTGCTGCAAGGCATCCGTGACGACCACGGCATCGGCGTGCTGCTTATCGAACATGATATGAGCGTGGTGATGGGCATCTCCGACCACATCATCGTGTTGGATTACGGCAAGAAGATCTCCGATGGCTTGCCGGAAGCGGTTCGCAACGACACCGCCGTGATCCGGGCTTATCTGGGCGAAGATGATGAGGAGGAGGTGGCGTAATGGCTGAAACGCTGCTGGAGGTCCAAGGCGTCGAGACGTTCTATGGCAATATTCAGGCACTGCACGGCGTCGACCTGACCGTCAACAAGGGCGAGATCGCCACCCTGATTGGCGCGAATGGCGCTGGCAAATCCACCCTGCTCATGACGATTTGCGGCAATCCTCGCGCGCGCAAAGGCTCGATCCGGTTTGAGGGTGAGGACATCACCGCGGCGCAGACCTTCACCATTGTCCGCCGCGGCATTGCCCAGTCGCCAGAAGGCCGCCGCATCTTTCCCAAAATGACCGTGCTGGAGAACCTGCAACTTGGGGCGATTACAGCGCCGGAGGACCGGTTCCAGGCCAATCTGGACGCAGCTTTCGCGCTATTCCCACGATTGGCAGAGCGCCGCTCACAGCGGGGCGGCACACTATCCGGCGGCGAGCAACAGATGCTGGCCATCGCCCGCGCCCTGATGAGCGAGCCCAAACTGCTGCTGCTGGATGAGCCTTCGCTGGGGTTGGCGCCAATCATCGTCAAGCAAATCTTCCAGGCCATCCGCACCGTCAACCAAGAACGCGGCATGACGGTATTTTTGGTGGAACAGAACGCCTTCCACGCGCTGCGTCTGGCCCATCGTGGTTATGTGATGGTGAACGGCGTGATCACGCTATCCGGCTCCGGCCAGGAATTACTGGCCAATCCGGAAGTCCGCGCCGCGTATCTGGAGGGCGGGCATTAATGGAACAGCTGCTCGGCACCTCCTGGGATGTGTATCTCGGCGTAACCGTTGTGTTGGCCGGTGGTATCGCGTGCCTGATGGGCCAGGCCATCGCCCGGTCTTGGCTGCCCGCCTGGCAGGTGGTCGCCTATAGCCTGCTGCTGGCCGTGACGACACGATTTTTCATCTACGCCTTGTTCGAGGGGCGCATGCTGCTGCTTTCGGGATATCTGATTGATGCAGTGGTCCTGATGGCCATGGGCCTGCTCGCCTATCGCCTGACGCGGGTGCAAATGATGGTGACGCAATACCCATGGCTGTATGAGCGCGCCGGTCTGCTGGCGTACCGGGAGCGGTAGGCCACAGCGACCGTTTGCTTGACAGGCGTTTGACCTGGATCAAAGCGACCGCCGGCCTTGACTTTATTCTCCTAGGGAGACAACGAACCCGGGAGAATTCCGATGTCCGATACCCTCTTCCTTGGCATTGTTTTGTTGACGTTTGGCTCGTTCATGGGCGCATTGGCTTGGTTGAGCATCACCACACCGCCGAAAGATCTGCTTGAAGACCCACATCAATCCGACAAGCGACCCTCCGGCGAGTAACTATTCAGCGTCGTAGCTAAAACTTCATAGGCCTTACATCTCCGCCAACCGCGTGACCGCTGCCGCGAGCTTGTCCCGCTGTCCGGCGAGGGCTTCGCGCTTTTCGCGGGTTTCCTCGACCACAGCGGGGTCTGCCTTGGCCAGGAAGCCGGGGTTGGAGAGGCGTTTGTCGATGCCGCCGATTTCTTTGTCCGTCTTCTCAATCGCCTTGGTCAGCCGGTCGCTTTCGGCGCTGATGTCGATCACATCGGCCAGCGGCAGGCCATAGGTTGCCGTACCAACAACAATCTGCACGGCCCCCTTCGGCATCTCCGCAATCGCATCGACCCCGGTCAGGCGGGCGAGGCGGTGGATGTAGCCGGCGTGGCGCTCCAGCTGTGCAAGGGTATCAGCGTCAGCGCCCTGCACCAGGCAGGGGATTTGCGCGCCGGCGGGCACGTTCATCTCGGCGCGCACGGCGCGGATATCGGAGACGAGGCGGACAACCCAGTCCATCTCGGTCTTGGCGTCAGCGGCTTCCAAGCCTCCCAGCACCGGCCAGGGCGCGGTGATCAGCGGGCGGTCGGGGACAAAGCGAAAGTGCTCGTTCAACTCTTCGGTGATGAAGGGCATGAACGGGTGCAGCATCAGGATGATCTGGTCCAGCACCCAGGCCGCGGTTGCGCGGGTTTCGGCGGCTGCGGCGGCATCGTCGCCGTTCAGGATCGGCTTGATGAATTCCAGATACCAGTCGCAGAACGTGTTCCACACGAACTGGTACTGACCACCTGCGGCCTCATTGAACTTGTAAGCCTCAATGCCGGTTGCAGTCTCACCAGCGACGCGAGCGGTCTCACCGATGATCCATTGGTTGACGGTCTGTTTGACCTTGGTCGGATCGAAATCAGTCGGCAAAGCGCACTGGTTCATCTCGCAGAAGCGAGCAGCGTTCCAGAGTTTGGTGCCGAAATTGCGATAGCCTTCGACCCGGTTCTTGGCCAGTTTGATGTCCCGGCCCTGAGCTGCCATAACGGCCAAGGTGAAGCGCAGGCTGTCGGCGGAGTATTCGTCGATGACCTCCAGGGGATCAATGATATTTCCCTTGGATTTCGACATTTTCTGGCCCTTTTCATCGCGGACCAGGGCGTGGATGTAGATGGTGTGGAACGGCACATCACCCATGAAATGGATGCCCATCATCATCATGCGGGCGACCCAGAAAAAAATGATGTCAAAGCCAGTAACCAGCACGTCGCCAGGGTAGTAGCGCTCCAACTCCGGCGTTTTATCCGGCCAACCCAGGGTCGAGAACGGCCATAGGCCGGACGAAAACCAGGTGTCGAGCACGTCCGGATCGCGCTCCAGCACAGTCTCTTTGCCGTAATGGGCGAGGGCGAGGCTCGCAGCCTCCGCGTCGTTGTCGGCGACGAAGATTTCGCCATCCGGGCCGTACCAGGCCGGGATCTGGTGGCCCCACCAAAGCTGGCGGCTGATGCACCAGGGCTGGATGTTGCGCATCCACTCGAAATAGGTCTTGGACCAATTCTCCGGCACGAACTTGGTCTTGCCGGTTTCGACCGCCTCAATGGCTGGCTTTGCCAGTGTAGCAGCGTCAACATACCATTGTTCGGTCAGGTAGGGCTCAATCGGCACGCCGCCGCGGTCGCCATAGGGCACCTGGTGCGTGTGCGGCTCGATCTTTTCCAGGAGGCCCAATTCTTCGAGCGCCGCGACGACTTTCTTGCGTGCCACGAACCGATCGAAGCCCTGATAATCCGCCGGCGCGTTCTCGTTGAGACAGCCCTTGCGGTCGAGAATGTTGATCATTTCCAGGTCGTGGCGTTTGCCAACCTCGAAGTCGTTGAAGTCATGGGCCGGCGTGATCTTCACCGCACCAGAGCCGGTCTCTGGGTCGGCATACTCATCACCGACGATCAGGATACGGCGGCCAACGATGGGCAAAATGCAGTGCTTGCCGATCAGGTCCTGATAGCGCTCATCATCCGGATGCACGGCGACTGCGGTATCGCCCAACATGGTCTCCGGCCTTGTGGTGGCGACAGTCAGGAAGCGGTCTGGCTGGCCCTCAACCGGGTATTTGAAATACCAGAGATTACCTTTGACCTCCTGCGGCTCTACTTCCAGATCGCTGATCGCGGTCTCCAGCGCCGGGTCCCAGTTGACCAGGCGGCTGTCCTTATAGATCAGGCCCTCGCGGTACAGATCGACGAACACTTTGCGGACGGCCTTGGAAACACCCTCGTCCAGCGTAAACCGGTCGCGCGGCCAGTCAGCGGTGGCGCCCAGGCGGCGGAGCTGGCTGGAGATGGTGCCGCCGCTCTCGCCCTTCCACTCCCAGACCTTGTTGATGAAGGCTTCGCGACCCAGGTCATGGCGGGTGATGTTCTGCTCGGCCAGTTGTCGTTCCACCACCATTTGCGTGGCGATGCCGGCGTGATCCTGGCCCGGCTGCCACAGCGCGTCGCGCCCTGCCATGCGATGATAGCGGATCAGCACGTCTTGCAGGGTGAAGGTCAGGCCGTGGCCCATGTGCAGGCTGCCGGTGACATTCGGCGGCGGCATGATGATGGTGTAGGGCGGTTTGTCCGAACTGGGGTCAGCAGCAAAGGCGCCAGAGGCCTCCCACGCTGCGTAATGCCGGGCTTCTACCGCATCCGACGCAAAGGTTTTGTCGAGCGGGGTAGCGGGGGTGGCAGAAACAGGGTCAGACATGGCAAATCTCCAGCGGCGCGCAAGGCTGATCCAGCCAAACGGAGCGCGAACCATATCGCGCCCAACCACAAATTTCGCCGCGGCATGAGGCGCGCAATGATCTCTATTTGGTCGATGGGCGCGATGGACGGCAGGCTGTCATTTTTAGCCCTGATCCCCTGCCTCTATGCAGCAGGCTCCACCGGCCAGGGCGGGCTGTTGCTGGAGGGCCACGGCCACCACCTCGGCTGGGCGTTTATCTCAGGCCGGATCGCCGGGCGGAACGCGGCGCATGAGGTGACGATGCGGGGGTGAGGACGTCAGGCGGGCTTTGCGACATGGTGAGTGTACCGATCTAGAGTCAGTTCTCTGGCATTCCGGCCAGAACAAGGCCATCAATCAGATGTTGATTGTCTTCAGGATTCTTCATCGGGTAGGCGTTAGCCGCGGACTGCGCGGTATGCCCAGCATGAATTTTGTTCAGTTCAACTATCGCCGCTTTTGCCTCAGCAATTCGACCTTGCTGAGCTAGCGCAGCAGCAAGTGTGTTGAAACCCACAACATTATGCAAATGATCCTGAAGTGATTTGCGCGACCACTCCTCGGCAAGATCGTATTGGCGGAGAAAATAATATGCTCGCGCTGTCGCAATTTTCGTCGCCCAACGATGGGGATCCATTGGACTAAGCCGCAAAGCGGCCTCAAATTCTGCGAGCGCTTCTTTGACATGGCCGTCGCATATCAATGCAACGCCGAGGGCATGATGGCCGTGCGCGGTATTCGGGTTGAGTTGAAGCGCCATGCGCGAGGTGTCGACGGCCTCTTCAAAGGCGCCTTTGACGGTCAAGATACGTGCCAACGCAAGATACGAAAAATAGTCTCGATCATCAGCGGCGATAGCCCGACGGCCAATGTCTTCGCCCGCTGCAATGGTTGCCTCGCGCGAAGCGCCGTGCACGATACCCAAGCCGATCAGTAGATATCGGGCGTAGGCAATTCCCGCCAGGGCTGGCGCATAATCCGGATGAAGTTCGAGCGCCTGCTCAAAAAAGGCTATCGCCCTGTCCAAATCGTCACTTGTAGCGCGCCATAAATGCCACATGCCACGCTGATGAGATTCCCAGGCGTCCAGACTTTCCGGCGCTTTGCGCAATAGTCGTGAGCGTTCGAAATTTCCCAATTCGGGTTCAATGGCGGCTGAAATCGTCTCCGTGATCTCGTCCTGAAGCTCGAAAATATCGTCGAGTTGCCGGTCGTAGCGCTCGGCCCAGATGTGCGCGCCGCTGGTGCCCTCGATCAACTGCGCCGTCACCCTAATGCGTTGCCCGGCCTTGCGGATGCTGCCTTCCAGCACATACCGTACGCCCAACTCGGTTGAGACCTGGCGCAGGTCTGGCGACTGGCCCTTGTAGGCGAAGGTGGAGTTGCGGGCGATGACGAACAGCGAGCGATAGCGCGACAGCGCGGTGATGATGTCCTCGGTCATGCCATCGGCGAAGAATTCCTGCTCTGGATCGCCGGACATGTTCTCGAACGGCAGCACGGCGATGGAGGGCTTGTCCGGTAGGGTCAGCGGCTGGGACTCGGGTAGGGTTGGTTCAGCGGCAGAGGCCGCCGTCGCCAGCCGGTAACAGCGCACGGGGCGTGGCAGGTTCTTGACCGTCTGCTCGCCCAAATCCTCGAAGCTGGCATTGACCGCGCCGGCCACATGCTCGTGCACATTGGCCGAGACACAGATGTCGCCGGGCTGGGCCAGCGCCTCCATCCTGGCGGCCACGTTGACACCGTTGCCATAGAGATCGTCGCCATCGACGATCACATCGCCCAGGCTGATACCAACCCGCAGCACAATCCGCTGCGCCTCCGGCAGGCCCTGGTTCTGAACCGATAATTCCCGCTGGATATCGAGCGCGGCCTGTACAGCGTCGGTGGCGCTGGGAAACTCGGCGAGAGCTCCGTCGCCGGTGGTCTTGAAGATGCGCCCGCCATAGGCCTGGGTCCGCGG
>CALKDI010000299.1 GCA_938084065.1 uncultured Alphaproteobacteria bacterium | reverse complement strand
AGGACGGCCTGGGTGCGTGAATGGACATGCAGTTTGCGCAGAATGGCAGAGACGTGCGCCTTCACCGTCGATTCGACGATGTCCAACTCGTGCGCGATCTGTTTGTTGAGCAGGCCTTGGCCCAGCAACTCCAGCACACGCATCTGCTGTGGGGTCAGGGTTGCGAGGGCGGCGGTGACGCCGGCCTCATTCGCATTGCCGGTGGAGCCATCATCGCTCCAATGGCCATCGCCTGCCATGACGGACGCTATGGCTTGCAACATTACAGCGGTATCGTCGGCCTTGGAGACAAAGCCAGCCGCACCCGCCGCACGGGCTTCGCGCTGGTAGCGGGCATCGTCATGGCCAGTTACGACCAGCACAGGGATGCGGGGGAAGGCGTTGCGCAGGCGGATCAGGCCGGAAAATCCATCAGCGCCGGGCACGTTCAGGTCGAACAAGACCAAATCCAGGTCTGGTTCCTCTGCCATCGTGCGCTCGGCAGAATCGATATCAGGGGCGTGCAGCACCCGTTGATCGGGATAGGCGCGTGTCACCGCTGCTTCCAGCGCTGCGCGGATCATGGGATGATCATCTACGATCAGGAATCCGGCCATATTGGTTGCCTCGACTTCAATTGATAAGCGACGCCAAGGGCATACCGGTGGGTAAGTTTGGCGTCAGATTGTTGTGCGCCTGTTCAGCAATGGTCACACAACACCACCTTTATGCGCGATCTGGGATGAATGCGCCAGACTCTAGGCACAAGGCCCAGCTGTTGGACTGGCACTTGGTAGTTGCGCAGATCGTCGTATAGACTGTTTGCCAACGCACGCCTCAGCGCTGGTCCTGGTCAGTGCTGGTCTTGGTCTCTCTACAGATTTGGAATGCCAACAGATGCCATCAGTCGATCCCTATGACGTCATCGTTGCCGGTGCCGGCAACGCTGCCCTCTGCGCCGCCATCAACGCCCACCACCAAGGCGCTCGCGTGCTGGTTTTGGAGAAAGCGCCGGAGGAGGAGAAGGGCGGCAATTCCTACTTCACCGCCGGCGGGTTCCGGTTCACGCACAATGGACTAGATGATGTCTGCCAGGATGTGATGCCTGACCTTTCCGATGCAGAGCGCGAGCAGATGATTCTGCCGACGCACGACCGTCAATTCTTCTACGACACACTGATGAAGGTGACCCGGCATCAAGCGGATGAGGAGTTGGCCTGGATCCTCATCGACGAATCACGTGATGCGATGGCATGGCTGCGCGAGAACGGCGTGCGGTTTATCCCGATGTATGGGCGGCAATCCTATGAGGTTGACGGCAAGCAGCACTTCTATGGCGGCGTGAACATTGAGGCCGTCGGCGGTGGCGCCGGCCTGGTGACGTTCTTGCTGGAGCGGGCCGCCAAGCTGGGTATTGAAATTCGCTACCAGACCGGTGCTACCAAGCTGATCCAGGATCAGGACTATAAGATTAGCGGCGTGACTGTGCGTGGCCCGGAGGGCTATGAGGATATACCCTGCCGCTCTGTCGTGCTGGCGTGCGGCGGGTTTGAGAGCAATCCGGAGATGCGCGTGCGTTATCTGGGGCCGGGCTGGGATCTGTGCCGGGTGCGGGGGACACGCCACAACACTGGCGACGGCATCAACATGGCGTTGGCCATTGGCGCGCAGTCATTTGGCAACTGGAGCGGTTGTCACTCGGTCGGCTGGGATATCTCCGCCCCGCCTTATGGCGACCGGTGGATTTTGGACAACTTCCAGAAGCACTCCTATCCCCTCGGCATTATGGTCAACACCGACGGCGACCGGTTCGTTGACGAGGGCGAGGACTACCGCAATCTGACTTACGTGCGGTTTGGTAAAGCCATCATGGCGCAGCCACACCGCACCGCCGTGCAAATCTTCGATCAGAAGACCGTTCACCGGCTGCGCGATGAATATCGTATCCGCGAGGTGACGAAGGTTGAGGCGGATACGATTGAGGAATTGGCTGAGGGCCTCGATATCAACCCAGGGAAGCTGCGGGCGACGATTGACGCCTACAATGCAGCCTGCGGGGCGGATGCCGACTACAACCCTGCGATTTTGGATGGCGTGACCACATCCGGCCTGTCGCCGAACAAAACAAACTGGGCGTTGCCCATCGATAAGCCGCCTTATGTCGCCTACGTGACGACCACGGGCATTACCTTCACCTTTGGCGGCGTTAAGATCAACGATAAGAACGAGGTGCAGGATATCACCGACCGGACAATCCCAGGCCTCTATGCGGCAGGGGAGTTGGTCGGCGGCCTGTTCTATGAGAACTATCCAGGTGGCACAGGCTTGATGAGCGGTGCTGTGTTCGGCCAACGCGCCGGCAAGTTCGCAGCGGACTATGCCCGCACGCGGAACTAGTTCCGCGGACTAGTACGAGAAGGCGGGCGTCTGTCGACGAAACCATCGCGAACGGGCGTTTGCCAACTAGCTGTTTGGATGTTGAGCCGCTATTTGGTCAGTATCGGGCGGAAGGCGAACACATCCTGAGAATTTACGTCGACATGGACTTCAACCGCGCCAACGGTGTGATGTCCAAAAACTTGAAGGCGCATCACATTGCCCGCGTATTTCTGGCGATAGGGATCGTGCAGCGGGCGGTCGACAATGAACCGGTGGTGGTCGCCGTGGACGAGCAGCACCGGCTTGGCAAAGTCCACGGAGTGCTTCGCCAGCGCCTCCAGCGTTTTCTGTAGCCCGGCCTCTTTTTCGCGCAAGTCGTACCAGTCGAATTTTGGCGCGCCGTGGAAGGTTAGAACAACCGCCGCCGCATCCTGCGCTTTCGCATTGGCAAAAGCTTCCGCGATCCAGGCCCGGTTGGCGGCGTCGCGCTGATGGTGCTCCTCATCCGACCCCTTGTACTGGTCTAGCCCGTTGTTGGAGCCGACAACGTGCACGGTGGCGAACAGCACACCCTCATGGCGCCAAATGGCGTTTTCGGGGAAATCGTCCGACTGGCGTTGATAGTCCATGCGGACTTTGCCGAATGATTTCGGTTCAGCAAAGAACACCTGCCGCAGATGCGCCAGCCGTTTTCGTGGGGCGAACTTGCCGGCTTTCTTGCGATGACAGTCGGTCCATTCGTTATCGCCTGGCGTGTAGAACAGAGGCGCTTCGAAGGTCTGGAACATCGCCTTGGTGCGGACGTAGACACTGTCGGTGCACGGCGAACTGCCGGTCT
>CALKDI010000298.1 GCA_938084065.1 uncultured Alphaproteobacteria bacterium | reverse complement strand
CGGCGGCAGGTGCAGGAGTATTTTCGCTTTCTTCGCGACAAGGTTCCTGGCTTTGAAAAGGCCTATCTGCTGGAGACCGCGGCACAGGTTGGCATCCGCGAGACCCGTCGCATCCAAGGCAACCACTTGCTCGATGGTGAGGACGTGCTGAACTGTCGTGATTTCGACGACAGCATCGGTGCAAACGGCTGGCCGTTGGAAACCCATGAGGCTGGTGACGTGAAGTGGCAGTTCATCGGTGGGCGCGGCTATCACCAGATCCCATTCAGCACGTGTGTGCCCCAGAATGTTGACAACCTGTTGGTCGCCGGGCGCTGCGCCTCGACCACGCAGAGCGGTCAGGCATCGTTGCGGGTGTCTGGCCCCTGCTTTGCCATGGGACAGGCTGCGGGTACGGCGTCGGCCTTGGCCTTAGGGTTGGGTGTAGCGCCAGGGGATGTGCCAGTGCGGGACCTGCAACAGCGGCTGCAGAGCGACGGCGTGTTTTTGGGCGAAGTACCTGGACTGTAAAGCTGCGGTCAAAGCGCCTCAACCCTGTCGAATCTCTATCGGCGATGCTATGTGTCAGCTTGGTGCAGAGCGCAAACCGATAAATTGGAAAAAGTGACTATGTGGTATCGCAGCGTATTGGGCGTTCTGGCGTTGGCCGCCATGACTTTGGCTGGCCCGCAAACTCAAGCCCGTGTCGTAAAAGGGGAAGCTGCGAATAAGATCGCAGCGGCTGCGGCTGACTATATCAGCTCCATCGATACTCTGGCCTCGGACTTCAATTTCGTTACAGCCAAAGGCAAGTCCAATGGCCATATTTTTATGGACCGAGGCACCCAGTCGATCCGCATGCAGTTCGGTGAACCACTCAACCATTTGTTGTTGGTGACCGGGCCGCTGACGAAGTTTTTCGGCGGCAATGGCACAATTGTTGAGGTCGCTACAGCGGGCACGCCGCTATCCTTTCTGCTGTACCCAAAAAAGAGCCTGGCGACCAATATTCAGGTGCTGGAGGTCGATGACCGCGGCGCCAATGTCTTTGTCGCGGTCGCTGAACGGGACAATGTTGCGGGCGGGCAGGCGATCTTGCATTTTCAGCGTGAGCCGACATGGCGGCTGATTGATTGGGGCGTCTATGATCAGAATGGCACCTTTTCAAAGACCGTTCTTGGCATTCAGGAAACCGGCCTAAGGCTGGACCCAGCGTTGTTCGCTGCTCCCGAATAGTGAGAATTTCGTTGCGGGGCGCGACAAAGGGCGCTTCGCATTGCTAGACTAGGGAAAACCCTGCGCCAGTTTAGTGGAGAAACCGCCCATGTCGCCCGATGACCTATGCTTTGCCCCAGCGAGCGAATTGGTGCCGCTGGTTCAATCCAAACAGCTATCGCCCGTTGAACTCTGTGAGGCGGTGTTGCGCCGGATAGAGGCGCTGGAGCCAAAGCTCAATGCGTTTGTCGCACTGGATGGCGATAAGGCGATGGACGTCGCCAAAGCCGTCGAAGGGCAAATCCAGCGGGGCGAGGCAGTTGGGCCGCTGGCCGGCATGCCTGTCACGATCAAAGACCTCGCCGTCACGGCGGACCTGCCGACGCAGCGCGGTTCGCTATCGATGAAGGGCAATCAGCACGATGTCGACACGCCGTTCGTCACTCGGCTTCGGCAGGCTGGCGCGGTGGTGTTGGGCAAGACCACGACCTCCGAATTCGGCTGGAAAGGGGTGAGCCACTCACCGTTGACCGGCATCACCCACAACCCCTGGCAGCATGGTATGAATGCGGGCGCATCATCGGCTGGTGCTGGCGTTGCAGCGGCGGCAGGCTATGGGCCGCTGCACCAAGGATCGGACGGCGCAGGCTCAATCCGCATGCCATCGCATTTCTGTGGAATATTTGGGATCAAGCCCAGCTTTGGCCGTGTGCCCAGTTGGCCAGTCGGCAATACCGATCAGGTCAGCCACAACGGCCCGATGACCCGCACGGTCGCAGATTCCGCGATGATGTTGCAGGTCATGAGCGGCCCGCATCCTTGGGATCATTACTCGCTTGAATCTCCGCCTGCAGAGTACGCCGGGCGTTTGCGGCGAGACCTGAAGGGGTTGAAAATCGCCTACTCCCCTGATTTGCGGCACGCCCGGGTCGATCCAGAGGTGGGCAGTCTCGTGGCCTCGGGCGTTCAAGCCTTTGTGGATATGGGCTGCAATGTGGAGCAGGTCAGCGATGCTGACATTGCCTTTGCAAAAGAAGGCCCTGAACTGATCCACTTCTTCTGGGCGGTGCATGAGACCGCAGGTTACAAGCACCTGCTGCCAGAATGGGAGGACAAGCTAGACCCAGGTTTGGTCGCTTGTATCAAAGCGGGCGAGGGCTTCAGTGCCCTGGATTACATGGCCATGCGCGCGCGCAAGCTGGCCTATATGGAGGCTTGGCATCGGTTCATGGAGAATTATGATCTGCTGATCACGCCTGCGGTTTCCGTCGCGGCGTTTCCAGCTGATCGCCTCAATCCAGAGCACTGGCCGCAGCATGAGTGGGATTGGGTGCAATGGGCGGAGTTCTCCTACCCATTTAACTTTTCCGGCCAGCCGGCAGCGTCGATCCCCTGCGGCTTTACCGAGGCTGGGTTGCCAGTCGGTTTGCAGGTGGTGGCGCCGCGGTTCGATGACCTCAGCGTGTTGCAAGCTGCCGCTGCGTTCGAAGACGCCCGCCCCTGGGCTGACAAACGACCGGTTGTTTGAGGGAGACATCCAAGATGCTCAATGAAGCCCAAATCGCCAAATACCACGAGGATGGCTATGTCATCCCGCAGCAATTCTCACTTGGCGAGGACGAACTCGCCGATCTGCGAGCGCGGCACGCGCGGCTGGTCGCGAAACATCCAGAATTTTACAATTATTGCAGTCACTTGCTGGCGTTCGATCTGGCCTTCCTGAACTACGCCCGTCATCCGGCGATCCTGGAGATGGTTGGACAGGTGCTGGGGCCGGATTTCGCGCTCTGGAATTCCAGCTTCTTTGCCAAGCCGGCGGCAGACGGCAAGCGCACGCCCTGGCATCAGGATGGCGAGTACTGGCCGATCCGACCGCTGGCGACCTGTACGGTCTGGATCGCGATTGACGATTCCACGCCGGAGAACGGCTGTTTGCGTATCATTCCCGGCAGCCACAAAGACCAGCGTCTGCGCGCGCATCACACCTATGAGGGCAATGACGTCACTCTCAACCAGGAACTCAACGCCGACGAATTTGACGAGGCCAAGGCGTTCGATATGGTGCTGAAGGCCGGACAGGTGTCGCTGCACGACGTCTATCTGCTGCATGGCTCGGAGGCGAACCATTCGCCCAAGCCACGCCGCGGCATGACCCTGCGCTATATGCCTACCACCAGCCTGTTCGACCGGGACGAGGCCGCGCGGATGCATCGCGAGATGGGCATCACCGACCATTCCGACCGCACGCTCTACCTGATGGGCGGGCGCGACCTGCACGGCGGCAACGACTTCCGCATGCGGCTTTAGGCTGTGGCCTCAGCCCCGATTGGCGCGTCAGCTATTGGTTGATTGCTGCTTTTGCAGGTCAATAAATACCAGTGCTGCGCCCAATCCAGCAAGTATAACAGAAACCAGCGAAAACATATGGAACCCAAAAATTAGAACCATAGCGACTGCCGAGACTGCCATAAGAATAGCGCCAATCTGTGGCTTTGTCGTTGCCAATCCGGCACCCGCCAAGCAAGCGAGCGGCGCCAGAATTGAGCCGTATTTGTACAGGCTAAAGTTATCGCTGGAGTTCGCCGCGTCAGCAAGTGAATTGCCGATTGAAGCTACTCCGTATCCAAATGCGCCAATGATCAGACCGATCACGCCGCCGATAATCCCCAAGACCATTCCAGCTTTCATGATGACCTCCATTTAAGACTGGTTCATTGCCAATAATGACGGATAGTAGCTCTGGCGGTAAGATGTGCGAATAGCCCAAATTGGTGAAAAACAAAAAATAATTGCGGATAACAGTTTGTGGGCTAGCCTAACGTCAGACTAGAATTGGCCTTATCATCTCAATGGAGTCAGAGCTTTGCTAGACAATCTTCTCTTTGGTATTCAAACCAACGGCATCATGCATGCCTTCGCCGACGGCATGCCGCCGGTGCTGGAGCGTTTCCGCATGGCCAAGGAGGCCGGCGTGTTCGACTATGTCGACAAGACGCCTGACCCGGACCAGATCGCGGATTTCGAGAAGGGTCGCGATCAGTTTGGCCTGCCAGTCCGGGCCGGCGGTTGGTTCTATCAGCTAGGCAATCCGGATGATGAGGCGCTGATCGCCAACAACTTGGCTGTTGGGCAACGAATGGGCTCCATCGCGCACAATACCCAGATCAAGCTGCTGCATGCGGACGGCCATGTGGTCACCAATGACGAAGTCGCTGACGCCTACATGCGCTGGAGCGAGATTGGCCAGAAATACGGCTGCCAGCCGTGCTTTGAGGTCCACGTCAACATGTGGTCCGAGGACTTCCCTCGCGTTGCTGAGGTCGCGCATTTGGTTGAAAAGCGCGGAGCTGAGTTCAACATGACGCTCGACCACAGCCATGTGATCTTCAAGATGGACAACCCGGGTGAACAGAAGATTTTCGGTACGGATGCCAAAGTCGCCAGCGGCGCCTTGGTGTTCGACCCGTTCAAGCCAGGCAATGTGGTGGCACAGTGGATTGATGCTGGCTGGGTGCGCCACTGCCATGCGCGCGCTGCCATCCCGAATAACCCCAAGAACATCACCGGACGGAACGAGGATGGCTCGGTCGGGCGCGGTATCCAATACCCATTCGTGCAGCCGGGCCCTGGCGAATATCACGCCGACTGGGATGGCGCTCTGCTGGAGCCTTGGAAAGAGGGCATCCGCATGCTGATGCGCCACCGGGCGAAGGATCCGTCTAAGAAACTGGGTCAAATCTCGACCGAGTTCATCCCTGGGCCGGACTATGGCGAAGGCTGCAAATACTCACTGTTCGCGCAGGCCATTGGCTGTGTTGAGTGGATGCGGGCGGAGTGGGCGGCGATCAACGGCTAGAGCGTGGCTGATAGCCATCCTGATCGAAACTCTTCCGCGCACAGGCCACACTAAGCCGAAGCTGCCTCCACCAGCAGGCGCGCGACTGTCGCCGCCTGCTCCTGTTGCACCCAATGGCCGGCGCCGGGCAAAAGATGAATGCTGCGGACATTGGTGCAGGCTTGGCTTTCCATTTTTTCCAATGCGCCCGGACGCTGATGGATGCCCCAATCGCTTGCACCAGAGATAAAGGTGAACGGCACGTCGATTGTCTTTCCATTGAAAATCTGCAGTTCCGTATTGAACGCGCCGCCTTGATTGGCTCTGTACCAATTCAGCCCGCCCTGAAACCCTGTGCGGCCATATTCAACCGCAAAGACCGCCATTTCTGCGTCCGGCATCCACTTGCAGGCGGCGACCTGGTCCGGTGAAGGCATTTCCCGTGCCACGGTTTCCGGCATGCTCTCGGCCAGATCCATGATGTAGTAAGTGGGCATTTTCGCCAGTTCCTCGGCTGTCCATGCCGCCAGCGGGAAAGGCTTGTTGTCCGCCCAGTCAGCGCTCTTGTGGTGGAAATAGCCGCGCAGAAAATCATGCATTCCCTGCGGCGCACGCCACATTTCCTCGTTGGCCGCTCGGGTCCAGTAGTACCAGTGATAGTGCTTGCGCGGGCGCTCCAGTGCGGCGAGGTCGGCGTGAATGCTCGCGGCGTTGCCTCCGACGCTCAGGGAAGGGGGGCCGGCAAAGGGCGCGCTCATGATGCAACACCGCTGGAACACATCAGGCCGCAGCAGTGCGGCCCACGCCGCGACCATCGCGCCAAAATCATGGCCAACCACGGCGTGCGCCGTCCTGCGGTCTAGGGCGCTCAACAACCCCATCACATCGCGGACAAGGTTCAGGACCCGGCTATCGGCCAGGTTGCCGTCATACCGGGGGTCCCAGCCGATTGTCCGGCCATAGCCGCGTTGGTCGGGAGCCACCACGTAATACCCGGCCTCAGCCAGCGCCGGCATGACCTTGCGCCAGCTATACGCCAACTCCGGGAAACCATGCAGCAGCAGGATCAGCGGGGCCTTCGGATCGCCGGCCTCCAGATAATGCATGGTCAGGCCGTTGCCATTGTCGGCAAAGCGAGAGCGGATGCCCGGCAGGGCAGGGGCGTTCGGATAGGCGATTTTGTCGGACATGGCAGGCAGGTCTCCAGGTCAGGTGGCGCGGTGCAGGTCTTGGATCACCTCACGCAAGGCTCTGGCGTCGGCGTCGTTCTCGACCGGCATGGCGAATTCGATGCTGGTAACGCAGTCCTCATACCGGTCGCGGAGCTTGTCAGCGATGGTGTCATAGGTGCCGACGGTGACGAAGTCGT
>CALKDI010000297.1 GCA_938084065.1 uncultured Alphaproteobacteria bacterium | reverse complement strand
ATACTCGGTCGAAGCGGTAACGCCGGAGCAGGAGCGCTACTACCTTGCCACGCAGTGGCAGTTGATGTGGTGGAAGCTCAAGCGTCACAAGCTGGCGGTTTGGTCCGGCATTTTTCTAATCGTGCTCTACGCATCGATCTTCATCAGCGAATTAATTGCCCCCTACGCCCTTCAAACCCGCAACACAGATTTTCTCTACCATCCTCCCCAATCGATCAACCTGTTCCACGAAGGCGAGTTTGTTGGGCCTTTTGTCTACAAATCGGTCGGCGAGTTTGATCTGAAAGACTTTCAGTGGCGCTATACCGAGGACACAACTACGCCACAGCCAATCCGGTTTTTCTGCCTGGGTGACTCATACGAGTATTTCGGCCTGATTGAAGGTCGCTTCCACCTATTCTGCCCGGCTAAAGGCGGCGAGTTGTTCTTGTTTGGCACAGACCGCCTGGGTCGAGATGTGCTCTCTAGGGTGATCTATGGCGCGCGAATTTCGCTAACCGTTGGGCTGTTTGGCGTCGCAATCTCATTCATTATTGGCATCGTTGTTGGCGGCCTTGCAGGCTATTACGGCGGCTGGGTGGATAGCATCACACAGCGCATAATCGAGGTTGTACGGTCCTTTCCTGAACTGCCCCTTTGGATGGCATTATCAGCCGCATTGCCAGTCACCTGGAGCCCGATCCTGGTGTATTTTGGCATCACGATCATCCTAGGCTTGCTAGATTGGACAGGCTTAGCGAGAGCAGTCCGCTCAAAATTGCTAGCATTGCGCGAAGAAGATTTTACGACGGCTGCTGTTCTGATGGGCGCGAAGCCAGCCAGGGTTATCGGACGTCACCTTGTACCCAACTTCATGAGCCATCTGATTGCGTCTGCAACCCTCTCAATCCCTGCGATGATTCTGGGCGAGACGGCATTGAGTTTCCTAGGCTTGGGCCTCAGACCGCCAATTACCAGTTGGGGTGTGTTGTTGGTGGAGGCGCAGAATATCAACGTGGTTGCATTGTACCCGTGGCTAATGCTGCCCGTGCTGCCCGTGATTCTGTCGATCCTGGCCTTTAACTTCCTCGGCGACGGCCTGCGGGACGCAGCTGACCCTTACAAAAACTCCTAGTTTCAAGTTCTTGTGAAGATTGTGGGAATCGCGCTGATTGCGGTTCCTACCGCTCGAGCCTATGGTCACGAAAGGTGCGGACCAAATGCGCGCCACCCCATTCACACCCTATCGCGACAGCGAAGGAGAAAATATCATGCGGTTAGTTTTAGCGATTGTTCTGAGTCTGTTCGTTGCTGCCTGTAGCACTAGCGATCAAGGCGGTACATCCAACACCGGCTCTGGCAATACTGGCCAGACCAACACCGGATCTACTGGCCCTGCACCTGGTACGCAGGCTGAGTTGAACCAAACCATTGGCGACCGGGTGTTCTTCAACACTGACAGCTACAACGTTAGCGGCGAAGCCAACGCCACTGTCCAGGCCTGGGCACAATGGCTGGCACAGAACCCCAACGTCTCAGTTTTGGTTGAAGGCCATTGTGATGAGCGCGGCACGCGCGACTACAACTTGGCGCTCGGTGCACGCCGGTCGCACGCTATTAAGGCGGCCCTACAATCCATGGGCATCGACGGCGGCCGCATTGAAACAACGACTTACGGCAAGGAACGCCCAGTGTCTCTAGGGTCTGATTCCGTTTCTTGGTCGAAAAACCGTCGTGGGGTTATGGTCGTAAAGGGCTAGGCTTTGGCGATGCTCAGGCCGCTATCCGGACTAGTTTGCCTACTGGCACTGCTGTTTGCAGCGCCAGTCAGCGCGACATCGGTGGAAGCCCTGCGCGCGCCATTGTTGAGCGGCTCATTTAGCCAAGCGATGGCCGCCTCGGCCCCTGATATTGCGAATGATCCTGCATCAGCTGGAGCAGCTGGCTACTATCGGGGCCTGGCGGCATTTGCGGTGAAGGACTATCCGACTGCCGTGGACACGCTCGTGCAAGTCGCGGAACAGCATGGCGACAAACCCGTGGGCCTGCGGGCCGCTGTGGTTGCCACTTTAGCGCTCTCCCGACAGGGCGATCATGATAATGCATGCCAGTACGTCGGTATCGTCCTGCCATTAACCGCAACCATGAGCCCGATTTGGCGCGCGTGGGTTGAGGAGGCGCGGCGCAAGAGCGCTTGCCAGTAGGGGTGCGGATCGCCGTCGCAGTTTCCGGCGGTGCTGACAGCATCGCGCTGATGGTGCACGCAGCCCAAAAATTCCCGTCGTCGACTATTACCGCTTTGTCTGTTGATCACGGCACGCGCGTGGCCAGCAACGATGAGCGCAATTATGCCGCCAAAATCGCAAGCCGACTTGGCATATCGTTCCAGACCCTTGCACCATCAATGCCAGGATATGGCCATGCCCACTGGCGCAAAGTCCGCCTGCGGACATTGGCGGATTTTTGTGTGCGTGGAGGCATCAATCTGCTCTGGCTCGGGCACCACGGTGATGATGCTGTGGAAACAGCCGCTATTCGATTGCTGGCTGACGGTCCCTTGCATGGTCTCGCTGGCATTTCCGCTGTGGGTGAGATCGACGGCATCCGGATTGAACGACCGCTGCTGAAACTCAGCAGCAGAGCCATTCGGCGCCAACTGATCGCCAATGGCTTTGGTTGGATCGAAGACCCGTCTAACCGCAATCTGGCTTACAAACGGTCGGCGGTGCGGCGAACATTGTCGGTGATGAGCGATGCCGCAACACATCCGCAAAGCCTTGTACAGCGGTCCGCCCGCTGGCGCGTTGATATGGAGAAACTTGAGCGTGATGCCTGGGCGCTAGCTGCTACGGCGACGCCATATGCCACCATCAGGCTCAAATGCCCAGCGTTTGACACTCTGCCTACTAGCCTGCAGGCCCGTTTGCTGCAACGGGCCGCCTTGGCAGTGACAGGCAGACCTGACCGGATCAGACAGGTCGATTTCATGAAATTGGCGACCAATATGCAGGCCGGCCCCTTTGGTGGGGCGTTGCTTCTGGAGGAAGCTGGGGAATGGTGCGTCTCACGCAACCCGGCCAGCTGTGAGGCCGCAATCCCGTTATCCAACGATACAGTCTGGGATCAATGCTTCCGCGTCTATCTGACGGAGCCTCCACCAGCCGGAGAATGGCGGGTCGCACCCGTGAATGCCTATCGAGTTGGCGCGATGTCTCGCCTTGCCCCAGAGCCGGTTTTGGATTGCTTGCCGGCGATTCTGGGGAGAGACGGTATCGTTGCTATTCCGCACCTGGGTATCTGGCGCGGGCATACTGGCCCATACTGGGCAGAGCATCTCACCATTTCCTGGCTGGGCGCAGCGACCAAAAGCAAATTTGAACTTGTGTGCTAGCGATGGCGCCTTATCTGTTTTCCTGCTACTGTCACGCATCATCGTTGCGCACTAGGCCCCTCTCACCGGTCGGGCCATTTTGGGAATACCAATGCGAAATATCGTCGTTTGGCTCGTTGTCTTTGTCCTATTGGTAGCGTTGTTTAACGCATTCCAAGGATCTGTCGGTTCATCGAACAAAAATCAGATAGCCTACTCAGATCTGATTGAAAATGTTCGCAATGATAATGTGCGTGACCTGGAAATCAGCGGCTATGACGTCAAAGGCCACCTAATGGATGGGCAGGAATTCTATTCCTACGTCCCAGATACGTCGGATTTACTTTCGGAAGCCAAGACGACCAGTGCACGGGTAACAGCCGTTCCGCCAGAAGATAACACCCTTATCAGCATCCTGATTTCGTGGTTCCCGATGCTGCTGCTGATCGGCGTGTGGATTTTCTTCATGCGACAAATGCAATCGGGCGGTGGCCGCGCCATGGGGTTCGGCAAGTCCAAGGCCAAATTGCTGACGGAAAAACAAGGCCGCGTGACGTTCGAGGATGTTGCGGGTATCGACGAGGCCAAGACAGAACTGGAAGAGGTCGTTGAATTCCTGCGCGACCCGCAAAAATTCCAAAAATTGGGTGGCAAAATCCCCAAGGGCGTACTGCTGATCGGGCCGCCGGGCACCGGTAAAACGCTTTTGGCGCGAGCCATTGCTGGTGAAGCCAACGTCCCGTTCTTCACAATCTCCGGTTCGGATTTCGTTGAGATGTTCGTCGGCGTCGGTGCCAGCCGTGTCCGCGACATGTTCGAGCAAGGCAAAAAGAATGCGCCCTGCATTATCTTCATTGATGAGATCGACGCCGTCGGTCGCCATCGCGGCGCTGGCATGGGCGGTGGTCATGATGAACGCGAGCAGACGCTGAATCAGTTGCTGGTAGAAATG
>CALKDI010000296.1 GCA_938084065.1 uncultured Alphaproteobacteria bacterium | reverse complement strand
TGGCGGCGATGGTGATGTGTTGTGGCGTGCGGATGCCGGCGACCACATCCTCGCCCTGTGCGTTGACCAGGTATTCGCCATAGACCTCACGCAGGCCGTTGGATGGGTTGCGGGTGAAGGCAACGCCAGTGGCCGAATCCTCGCCCATATTGCCGAACACCATGGCCTGCACGTTAACGGCAGTGCCCCAATCCTCCGAAATGTCGTTCATCTGGCGGTAGAAGATGGCGCGCGGCACCTGCCAGCTTGCGAACACCGCGCCGACCGCGCCCCAGAGCTGCTCGCGCGGGTCCTGCGGGAAGGGTTCGTCCAGTTCTTCCAGGACTTTGGCTTTATAGATACCAACCAGTTCCTGCCAGTCCTCGGCGGAAAGTTCGGTATCGAGGAAGGCGCCGCGCTGTTCCTTCAGGATCTCCAGTTCTTCCTCAAACACGTGATGGCCGATGCCAAGGACCACGTCGCCATACATCTGGATAAAGCGGCGGTAGCTATCCCAGGCAAAGCGTTCGTCAGCCGCTTCGGCCATGCCCTGCACGGTCTCGTCATTCAGTCCGAGGTTCAGGACGGTATCCATCATGCCCGGCATGGAGACCCGCGCGCCGGAGCGGACGGAGACCAGCAGTGGGTTGGCGGCGTCGCCGAAGGAGCGGCCGGTCTCTTGCTCAACCAGAGTCAGGGCGGCATCGACCTGGGCCTTCAGCTCTGCCGGGTAGGATTTGGCGTTGGCGTAATAGTGGTTGCAGACCTCGGTCGTGACCGTGAAGCCGGGCGGCACGGGCAGGCCGAGATTGGCCATCTCCGCCAGGTTCGCGCCCTTGCCGCCCAGCAGGTTGCGCATAGAGGCATTGCCCTCGCTGTTGGCGCTGCCGAAGCTGTAAACCCATTGGGTCATGGTCTGGTGGCTCCTAAAGTAAGGCGTCATTGGTACGCCGAACGTCCCCTTCCACCGTCATTGCGAGGAGCCGGAGGCGACGCGGCAACCCAGGGGACCCGGCCTCAGAGCCCCTGGCTTGCTTCGGCTTCGCCTCGCAATGACGGCGCGAGGGGCGATTTGCTAACCCTCAATTACCGAGAAATCGGCGACCTGGCTCATGGTGGCTGTCATTTGGCCCAGCAATTTCAGACGATTGGCGCGCAAGTTAGCATCGTCGGCGTTAACGGTTACCTGCTCAAAGAAGGCATCGGTCGGCCCACGCTGGGTAGCCAGATGGCCCATGGCGGCGTTGAAGTCTTCACTCGCCAGCGCGGATTTCATGGTGCTTGCCGCCGCACTAAGCGCCTCGGCCAAAGCGGTCTCTGCCGTTTCCGCGAACAGTTTTGGATCGGGCGCACCGATCTGCTTGGCACCGTCCTTCTTCTGCTCCGCGGCCACGATGTTCGCAGCGCGTCGGTAAGCAGTCAGGAGATTGGCGCCGTCGTCGGTTTCCAGGAAGGCCGAGAGGGCGGCGACCTGCGCCATCAGCTTGACCAGATCATCTTGCTGACCCAGCCCGAACACAGCGGCAACGCGGTCGTGCTTCACGCCATCTTCGCGCAAATGCACCTTTAGCCGGTCGGCGAAGAAGTCCAGGAGAGCGGTCCCGGTCTCGTCGGCAGAGGACTCTCCGGCCAACTGTCCGCTGTAATACTCGTGCGCGTTCAGGAAGACGGAATAGAGCGGCAGGCGCAGCTTGTTTTCCAGCACTAACCGGATCACGCCCAGCGCGGCGCGGCGCAGCGCGAACGGGTCGCGGGAACCTGTTGGCTTCTCGTCGATGGCGAAAAAGCCGACCAGCGTGTCGATCTTCTCCGCCAGCGCCACGGCGACGGAGATGGGCGCGGTCGGGCAGGCGTCGCTTGGCCCTTGCGGGCTGTAGTGCTCGGCGATGGCGTGGGCAATAGCGGGATTGAGGCCCTCGCCCTCAGCATAATAGCGGCCCATCAGGCCCTGAAGTTCCGGGAATTCGCCTACCATGCCGCTGGAGAGGTCGGCCTTGGCCAGGTGCGCCGCCTCACGTGCGGTTTCCGATGTGCAGTCGGGGATATAGTACGCCAGGAAGCCGCTCAACGCCGTAATGCGGCGGACGCGGGCACCGAGCGAGCCCAACTTAGCGTGGAATACGACATTGTCGAGCGCCGGTACGCGGCTGGCCAGAGTGTGGCGGCGGTCTTGATCCCAGAAGAACTTGGCGTCGGAGAGGCGCGCGCGCAGCACGCGCTCGTTGCCGGCGATGACGGCTTTGCCGCCGTCCGCTGTCTCCCGGTTCGCGACCAGGGCAAAGCGCGGGGCGAGCTTGGCGTCAGCGGTTTCCAGCGCGAAATACTTCTGGTGCTCGCGCATGGAGGTGGTGAGCACCTCCGGTGGCAATTCCATGAAGGCGGTGTCGATAGTGCCGACCAGGAGCACCGGCCATTCGACTAGGCCGGTGACCTCATCCAGCAGGCCGGGGTCGGGGCGGACGGTTAGGCCTTCGGCCTTTGCCGCAGCTTCCAAGTCGGCTGCGATCTTCGCCTTGCGCTCGGCAGGGTCGAGGATGACGTTGTGAGCGAACAGGTCGGCTTTGTACTGGGCGAAATTCTTAATGCGGATCGGCCCGCGGGCCATGAAGCGGTGGCCTTCGGTCTCATCCCCGAATGTGCGTTCGCCAAGACCGCCACCCAGATCAAGTGAGCCTGCCAGCGGCTCGCCGCCGAACACGACGTTGATACGCTGCAACGGGCGCACATAGCGGAACGCGCCATCGGCCCAGCGCATCGACTTGGGCCACGGCAGGGCGCGTATAGCCTCGGTGATCATGCCGGGAAGCACGGCCGCAGTTGCCTGGCCTTCAATTTTTGAGACAGCGAACCAGAAGTCCGCCTTGCCAACAGCACGCTGCTCGCACTGATTGAGCGA
This sequence comes from uncultured Alphaproteobacteria bacterium, assembly GCA_938084065.1. Lineage (GTDB taxonomy): Bacteria > Pseudomonadota > Alphaproteobacteria > Bin95 > Bin95 > JACKII01. The sequence continues at coordinate 1,174 of CALKDI010000296.1, read as the reverse complement.
GGTCAGGCCGGCGGCGCGGAGGAAGCCCTCTGTGGCTTTTTCTGGGGAGCCAACCTTCGGCCCTTTGCGTTCCTCGCTCCGGTCCGGTTGCCGCTCGGCTAAGCCATCGACAACCAGGGCGAGGCGGCGGGGCGTGACATAGGCGTGGGCGCGCTCGTAGGCGAGGTGAGCCTCTTTCAGCCGGTCCTCGACCAGTTTCCGAAAGTCGGCAGCAGCCCGCGCCTGCATACGCGCCGGAATTTCCTCGGAGAGGAGCTCGATTAGCAGTTCGGCCATGTTACGCAGCCTCCTCAACCAAATGCCCGTGGGCCTTGAGCCAACCGGCAGCGGCACCGCGCGCCAGGGTCCGGACCCGGCCGATATAGGCCTGCCGTTCCGTCACGCTGATCACGCCGCGCGCATCCAGCATGTTGAATGCATGGCTGGCGGCGATGCATTGGTCGTAGGCTGGCAGCGGCAGCCCAGCCTCCAGGCATCGGGCGCTCTCGCGCTCGGCATCTTCGAAGTGGCGGAACAGGGTTTCGGTGTCAGCATGCTCGAAATTGTAGGCGCTGAATTCCCGCTCGTTCTGCAGGAATACGTCGCCATAGCTGAGGCCGGCGCCGTTGAAATCCAGGTCATAGACGTTCTCGACGCCTTGGATGTACATGGCCAGACGCTCCAACCCGTAGGTGATTTCGCCGGAGACCGGGTTGCAGTCGAAGCCGCCGACCTGCTGGAAATAGGTGAATTGAGTCACCTCCATGCCGTCGCACCAGACCTCCCAGCCCAGGCCCCAGGCGCCCAGCGTCGGGCTTTCCCAATCGTCCTCGACAAAGCGGATGTCGTGCAGGTCTGGGTCGATGCCGATGGCTTTTAGCGAACCCAGATAAAGGTCGAGGATATCCTCTGGGTTGGGCTTCAGGATCACCTGGAATTGGTAATAATGCTGTAGCCGGTTCGGATTCTCACCATAGCGACCATCAGTCGGGCGGCGCGAGGGCTGCACATAGGCGGCCTTCCAATGCTCCGGTCCCAGCGCGCGCAGGGTGGTCGCCGGGTGGAAGGTGCCGGCGCCAACCTCCATGTCGTAGGGCTGCAGGATGGCGCAGCCCTGCCCGGCCCAGTAGTTCGCCAGCCGCAGCAGGATTTCCTGGAAGGAACGGGGGTGGGTGGCGGCTTCGGCGGGCATGGT
>CALKDI010000295.1 GCA_938084065.1 uncultured Alphaproteobacteria bacterium | reverse complement strand
CCGCTCAGAATGGGGCGCCGGACTCTATGCCGACATCCTTTCGGTGATGGCCACCGCTGCCATTCACGATCAAAACGCCCTTGAAGCCATCCGCGCTTGCCTCAAAGGCAAACCCATACTGCAGACGATTTGACAGGGGGGGTGAGCAGTTACGTTTTAGGGAACTTTGCCCTCGTTTTGTTAGCATGTTTGCCTGAAGGGGCCTATTTTTGCGGTGCATCGGTGTAGGCCTCAATAAAAATGCCTTTCGACCAGACCAACGCGCCGAAGCCAGGTTTGGCACTGTATTCCGGCTTGCCAAATCGGCGCTCGCACGCCACTCAAACAATTTCCGTGACCTCGGGCGCGCGCTTGCCTAATTTCCGAGCCAACCGAACGCATACCCCACTTGCTTGAAGGAATTTCCCATGCCCGCTGGCCCGCTCTCCGGCATCACCGTCATCGACCTGACCCGCGTACTGGCCGGGCCATTCTCCACCATGCTGCTGTCCGAGCTGGGCGCGCGGGTGATCAAGGTCGAGACCCCCGGCACTGGCGACGACGCCCGCGCTTATGGCCCATTCAAGTCCGGCAAATCCGCCTATTTCATCAGCGTCAACCGCGGCAAGGAAAGCATCGGCCTGAACCTGAAGGATGAGGGCGACCGCGCCATCTTCGACAGCCTGCTGGCAGGCGCTGACGTGGTGGTCGAGAATTTCCGCCCTGGCACGATGGAGAAGCTCGGCTATGGCTGGGAGGATATCCACGCCAAATACCCCAGCCTGATCTATGCGGCCTGCTCTGGCTTCGGCCACACCGGCCCGCATTCGAAGCGCCCGGCTTACGACATGGTCGTGCAAGCCATGGGCGGCATCATGAGCATTACCGGTCAGCCAGGCGGAGAGCCGACCCGTGTTGGCCTGTCCATCGGTGATCTGGGCGCTGGCCTCTACACCACCATCGGCATCATCTCCGCCATCTACGATCGGAAAAACACCGGCGTTGCGCGCAAGGTCGATGTTTCGATGCTGGATTGCCAAGTGTCGCTGATGGAAAACGCCATCGCCCGATATGCGGCTACAGGCGAGGTTCCAGGGCCATTGGGCGGACGTCACCCCTCAATCACGCCATTCCAGGTGTTCAAAACCAAGGACAGCCACCTGATCATCGCCGCCGGCAACGACGTCATGTTCCACCGCTTCTGTGACATCATCGGGCGCGAGGATATCAAGACCGACCAGCGCTTCGCCTCCAACGGCAGCCGCACCGAACATCACGAGGTGCTGGGCCAATTGATCGAAAGCGTGCTGGTGACCCGCGACACGTCCGAATGGCTGCCGCAGTTGGATGACGCGGGCATTCCAGCCTCGAAGATCAACGACGTCTCGGACATCATGGACCACCCGCAGATGGGGCCGCGTCAGATGCTGGTTACTGTCGATGACCCGACCTTTGGCGAGATGAAAGTGGCCGGCAACCCGATCAAACTGTCCGGCTACGAAGACTCAGGCCGCCGTGCAACGGCTCCGGCTGTCGATGAAAACCGGGAAGCGCTTGTGAAAGAGTTCATGGGCGGCTGACCCGCTCCACCCATCTGTCGTCAACACAGTTGCGCCGAGACGCCTCTCCCTTTCCTTCATCCCGAGTGCCGGCGAAGCCGGTGTATCGAGGGACGCACGCCGCGCCTCTCGATACGGCCCTTCGGCCCTACTCGAGGTGAAGGCCGTGGCCGTGGATAGGTGTCGAGCTGGATGCACCCCCGCCGCTCCGACACCCGCCTCTTTCTTCCCCAACCCGCGAAAGCCGACACCCATGGTCGATATCTCTGGCCGAACCCGTCTGATCGCCCTTCTTGGCGTGCCGATTGAGATCGTCAAAGCACCGATGATCTACAACCCCTGGTTCGAGCATGCGAACATCGATGCGGTAATCGTCCCTATGGGCAGTGAGTCGGCGGATTTTCCAGACTTCTTCCGTCTGCTGTTCCGCCTGCGCAACATCCAGGGCGCGCTCATCACCATGCCCCATAAGGTAACGGCGGTGGGCCTGCTCGACCGCGCCAGCACGGCGGTGGAGGTGGCCGGCTCTTGCAACGCCGTTCGCCTCGCCGCAGACGGCTGCATCGAAGGCGACATGTTCGACGGCGAAGGCTTCGTCCGCGGCATGCGAGACAAAGGCCGAGAGGCCGCAGGACAGTCCGCGCTGGTAATCGGCACCGGTGGTGTCGGCTCAGCCATCGCCGCCGCCCTGGCGAAAGCGGGCGTTGCCCGGCTGCACCTGTTCGATATCAACGCAGCCGCCGCCGATGCCCTCGCCAAACGCATCGCCCGGCACTATCCCGCCGTTCAGCTGGAAACCGGCACGAACGACCCGCAGGGCATCAACATCCTGGTCAACGCGACGCCGCTCGGCCTGTCCGCTGGCGATCCGATGCCGACGGACATGACTCGCGTCGCCTCCGAAACCTTCGTCGGCGATGTCGTTATGAGCGCAGAGCAGACGGCCTTCCTCGCCGCTGCTCACGCCAGAGGTTGCCAGACCCAGATCGGTCTGGACATGAACTTCGCGCAAATCCCGGCCTACCTCGAATTCTTTGGCCTGCCCGTCGCCACCAGCGACCAACTCCGCCAGTACGCGCGCATTCGGTATTAGCGGTTCCGTTTCGCAAACACGTACGTAATGCCGGTCGCCATAATCGAAAGCGCCAGCATCAGTATGAACGCGGCCTCGTAGTTGCCGTCCGTGTCGAACAGAGCTGCCCCAACCAGCGCACCCAGTCCGCCGGCAATGTGATGGGTCATTGTCACCAGGCCCGAGATAGCACCCAGATTGCGACTGCCGAACAGATCCCGCACGAAAATCACCGTCAGCGGCGCCGTCGCCCAGTACGTCAGGCCATAGCCTAACGCAAAGATGGCAATCGCCAGCGGTGACTGGCTCACCAGGATCAGCCCGAAAATCCCGATGCGCAGCACAAAGCACCAGAGCGCCGGCCAAGCCGGGCCGGACCGGTCCGACCACGGGCCGCAGGCCAGAACGCCAATCAGCCCGGCCAGACCCATGAACGCCAGCAGGTTCCCGGCCATTAGGGCCGGCAAGCCCTGGTCCAGCGCGAATGCCACAACATGGACCGAGACGAAAAAGTCCTGAAAGCCGCAGATCGCATAGAACACCAGCAGCGCCCAAAACCGGCCCGTTCCCGCCGCCGCTCGCACCGTCATACCCTCGCTTGGCGTCGACGCTTGTGCACCACTTGATGCTCGCTCCCGGCGTAACGCCAGCAGCAACAGCGGCGCCGCAGCCAGATTGATCGAACCCAGCCAGAGAAACACGTCGCGCCATCCAGCCTCAACCAGCACGACCGAAAGTCCGGACAG
>CALKDI010000294.1 GCA_938084065.1 uncultured Alphaproteobacteria bacterium | reverse complement strand
AAGCAGCACTCAACTGCCAAGATATCCCTCAAGGCCAGGCGCAAAAAGGCCGCCTGGGACGACCAATATATGACCCAAATCATCTCCGGAAAATTTCATGCGTAAGCCCTGACCGCACAGCCCACATGCTGATCGGGCTAGGCATCAAGCCTGGGGACCGTGTTGCGCTGCTGCTGATGAATGGTGCGCCGTTCTATGAAGTCTATCTGGCTTGCGCGAAATTGGGGGCTGTGATTGTGCCGGTGAACTGGCGATTGGTGCCGGATGAGCTTGCCTATATCCTGGGCGACGCCGGGGCAGAAACGCTGATCTTCGACACCGAGTTCGCCGCGTTGGCTCAGGCCCTGCATGCTGGCGGCAAGGTCAAGGTGCGCAATTGGTTGCAGGTTGCCAGCGACACGGCGCTGGAGCCGTTCGCCCAGGATTACACAGCCCTGGCCGCACAGGGTGACGAAAGCGAGCCGCCGCGCGGTGGCTTTGACGACGACAATCTCTACATCATGTACACCAGCGGCACGACCGGCCTACCGAAAGGCGTTGTGCACTCGCACAACACGACTTTCTGGGCGCTGTCGACGATGATCACTAGCTGTGACACGCGCTTGGGCGACCGCTTTTCCGTGGTGTTGCCGCTGTTCCATGTGGGCGCGCTGGCAGCCTTGTTGCTGACGATCTATGGCGGCGGCACCAACGTTTTGATGCGCAGTTTCGATCCTGTCGGCATGTGGCGGATCACGGCTGAAGAAAAAATCACGGTCACAATCGCCGTTCCAGCCATGTTGAGCTTTATGCTGCAGGTACCGGGTATCGATCCCGCGGGCTATGAGCAATTGCGCTGGGTCATGAGCGGTGCTGCGCCGGTGCCAGTGGCATTGATGGAGAAATATCGCGACATCGGGATCGAGATCCACCAGGTCTACGGCTTGACTGAGTGCTGCGGCCCTGGCTGCCTGATAGGCCCAGCCGACGCCATGCGCAAAATCGGCTCCACCGGGCATGCGTTCTTCCACACCGAGTCCAGATTGGTTAATTCCGACGGCAATGATGTTGCCCCGGGTGAGCCTGGTGAGGTGCTGCTGCGCGGCGGGCATATTATGAAAGAGTATTGGAACAATCCCACCGCGACGGCGGAGACGCTCCGCGATGGCTGGCTCTATACCGGCGATATCGCTGTCATGGACGATGAGGGCTTCATCACAATCCAGGACCGCATCAAGGATATGATCATCTCTGGCGGCGAGAACGTCTATCCGGCGGAGATTGAAAACGTCGTCCTGCAGCACCCGGGCGTGAAGGAGTGCGCTGTCATCGGCGTGCCGAGCGAGCGCTGGGGTGAGTCGCCTTTGGTGATCGCGGTGAAAGGCGATGATGCTTTGTCTGAAGATGACGTCCTCAAGCATTGCGATGGCAAACTCGCGCGTTTCAAACAGCCAAAAGCGGCGGTGTTCGTCGAAGTCATCCCACGCAACCCATCCGGCAAAGCGCTCAAGTTTGAGCTGCGCAAGCAATTTCCGGGGCCTGCCAGGGAGTAGGCAGCCGCTACAGCCAGCGGGCCATCACCAGCGCGTCGATGCGGGCGCTGCCGCGGCGGTAATAGTCCGGGCGGCGGCCGACTCGCTTGAAGCCCTCTGCACGGTAGAGCGTTTGTGCTGGCAGGTTGTCGATGGCGACCTCTAGCGTCAGCCGCTCTGCCCCCATGGCCGGCAACACGGCATAGCAGGCGGCCAGCAAGGCTTTTGCCACGCCTTGCCGCCGATACTCCGGGTGAACACCGATGGTCAGGATTTCAGACTCTCCGGCCATGGCCCGCGCCATGACGAGGCCGGCATCATTTGCCAGCCAACCGACCGTTCCGGGCGTGCCCAGCAAGCTACGCAAGGACGGCGCACCCCAGGCCTCCCCGCCCAAGCCATCGGCCATAGCGGCGGCGTGAATGACGGCTGCGCGTGCCGCCAATTCCCGGGTCATAGGGATTAACTCGGCCATCGGTTCCATCGTCATCGCGCCCGCAGCCGTCCGCCATCCTTGGGCGCAATCGCCCGTGGTGGTGCCAGATAGAGCGGTTGTGCCGGCAGGCCCTTGTGGCCGGCAGCCAATGCCAGGCGAGCACAGGCCGCGACCGCCGCGGCAGGCAGTTGCCGACGGCCTGTATCCAGCAGCGGTATGTCGTGCGCCAAAAGGGCCGGCGCGCCGTTGCCTATCACCTGGGCATTCTGTGGCCATCGGATATCGCCGAAGCCGTCGGCTGCCCGGTTCAGGCCTTCCGCTGGCCAGCCATCGGCGATAGTGCCGTCCGGGCCGAACGCTTGCACATAGAGGCTGCGCGCCTTGCTATCCATCGCCACCACTATTGCAGCTTGGCCAAACTCACCGGAGGCTTCGGCGAACGCCTCAAAGCGGCTGACACCAACCAGTGGCTTGTCAGCCCCCAGCGACAAGCCTTGCGCTGCCGCCAGCCCAGTACGCAGGCCGGTGAACGAGCCAGGCCCAACCGTCGTGGCGATGGCCGCACAATCCTGTAGCCGAAGCTTCGCCGCCTGTAGGACGCCCGCCACAGCCGGTAACAGCAATTCGGCATGGCCTCGGACCAAGGGGCAGTGAAGCCCGCTCAACACACGGCGGCCATCGACGACGGCGACGCTCAGTGCCGGTCCGGCAGTATCGAAAGCGAGAATGATCATGATGGGGCGAGGTTTAGCACAGGCTCTGCATCAGGCGTAGGCAATTGCCAGCAACACGCCGCCCAGCGCCAGGCGATACAGAACAAACGGCAGAAACGTAGCCCGAGCCAGCCACCGCATCATCACCAGGATAGCGACCCAGGCGCTGACGAAGGACAGACACAGTCCGACCAGCGCATCCATCCCCAATTGTGCGTCGCCAGCCTGATACAGGTCGAGCCCGGCGAGGGTTCCAGCGCCGATTATCGTGGGGATTGAGAGCAACAGCGCAAACCGAGCGGCTTCCACTCGGCTCAGGCCGACAAACCGCCCGAATGTCATACAAATGCCAGAACGGCTGACGCCAGGGATTAGCGCCAGCACCTGTGCCACGCCAATCAGCAGGGCTTTGCTATATCCCAATTGCGGTAGGGTCAGCCGGGTCAAGGCACGGTCGGCCACCCATAGCAGCACGCCAAAGATCAAGGTGGTCCAGGCAATCACCTCAACAGCACGCAACGTGTCGGTGATCAGATCCTTTGCCAGAACACCGATAACAACCACCGGCACTGTCACCAGAACCAACTGCCAGGCAAGATGCCAGCCCTCGGTTTTGTTGCCGCTCAGGCCCTGGACGACACCGACACTCATGCGCCGCAGGTCTTTCCAGGTATACAACACCACGGCAGCCAAGGTTCCGACGTGCAAGGCCACGTCCATGACCAAATCTGCGTTGGCGTTGGCTCCAACAGTGTCCAAGCCAGCGGCTGCGCCGAATTCACGCATCAAGATTAGGTGGCCAGAGGAACTGATCGGCAGAAACTCGGTAATTCCCTGCACCAGGGCCAATAATATGATAGCGGTGAGGGACATTAAGGCTTTCCGTGGCTGCGATGGATCTAACCACCAATACTCGTAGTCTTTTACAGGAGGTGCGCGAGGGCATGGGTGCGCGCATTGCCTCTCCACCTTCTGCGACGGCACGCTATATTCTCTGCCATGGCCACACTGTATCATCACCCGCTATCACCGTTCTGTCGCAAGGTACGCATCTTTGCGGCAGAGAAAAGTATCCCCGTCGCGTTGGAGGCCGATGCCCCCTGGGCACGCCGGCCGGAATTTCTGGCACTGAACGCTGCCGGTGCCGTACCGGTCTGGGTCGAGGACGACGGCACGACCATCCCCGAATCCAGTGCCATTTGTGAGTTTCTGGAGGAAATCGTCCCCCAGCCGATGTTGATTGGCGACGACGCCCAGCAGCGCGCTGAATCACGTCGGCTGGCGGCATGGTTCGACATCAAATTCTATGACGAAGTCACCCGCTATGTGCATGGAGAGCGGCTGCTGAAGCGCTTGCGCCGGGAGGGTGAGCCCAACTCAGCTGCGATCCGTGCCGGGCGCCAGAATTTGGTGACACATCTGGCCTACATCGGTTGGCTGACGGACCATCGCAACTGGCTGGCAGGGGATGACTTCAGCGTGGCTGACATCGCGGCGGCCGCGCAACTCTCTGTCCTGGATTACCTGGGCGAAGTGAAGTGGGAGGAAGCGCCGGAGGCCAAGGACTGGTACCAGCGCATCAAGTCACGTCCAACATTCCGTGCTATCTTGGCAGATGTCCTGCCGGGCTTTTCCCCGCCGGCACATTACGCCGATCTTGATTTTTAGGGAGCCGCCGTATGGCTATCGTCACCGAACACTCCGTCAAAACTGGCGATCACCAGACATTTTATCTGGCGACAGGACCGGAGGACGGTCCGCCGGTCATTTTCTGCCACGGCTGGCCGGAGCTTTCGCTCTCCTGGCGCCATCAGCTGCAATGTCTTGGTGATTTGGGTTTCCGTGCCATAGCGCCGGATATGCGGGGCTATGGCCGCTCCACCGTTTATGATCGGCACGAGGACTACGCGCTGGAGTTGATCGCAGGTGACATGATCGGCCTGGCTGACGCGCTAGGGATCAAGAAGGCGGTGTGGGTCGGCCATGATTGGGGGGCGCCGGTGGTCTGGAGCATTGCCTCACATCATCCAGAGCGCTGCCATGCGGTTGCGAACCTGTGCGTGCCCTACGCAACGCTGGAGTTCGGCTACAAGGCCTGCCTGCCACTGCTCGACCGGACGCTGTATCCGGAAGACGAATATCCTTTTGGCCAGTGGGATTATCAGGCGTTTTATGAGGAGAACTTCGCCAAAGCGATTCTCCCCTTCGATGCCCATCCAACCAACGCAGTTAAAGCCATGTTCCGCAAAGGCCTGCCGGACATGCGCGGCAAGGTCTGGCGCAATGCTGTAATGCGCCGCGATAACGGCTGGTTCGGTGGTGCAGACGAACCGCCGGATGTGCCGCGCGACGGCGATGTTATCAGCGAGGCCGACCTTTCCGCCTACGCGGCAGCGCTGACCCGAACGGGCTTTTTCGGCGGCGCGTCCTGGTACATGAACCATGAGCGTAACGCGGAATACACAGGGCGCTGGGTGAACGAGGGCCGGTTGGATATGCCCGTGCTATTCCTGATCGCGGAGTACGACTACACCTGCGAATGCATCGATTCGGACTTGGCGAAGCCGATGCGCGGCCTATGTAGTAACCTGACGGAACGCACCATCGCGTCTGGCCACTGGATGGCGCAGGAGCGGCCTGTGGAGGTTAATGGCGCGTTGGTACAATGGCTGGCGACTGCAGTATCGGGCGTCTGGCCGTCTCCATCAAACGGTTGAGGATTGAACGATATGCAACGCTTATTTCTGGCCATCCTGTTGAGCGTTTGTGCGTTCAGCTTTTCTGCGCGGGCCGATAACGGTCTGCCGCCGCCAGATCAGATCGTGCTGACGGTTACCGAGGAAGCCTGGGTTGAGACCGAGACGGCTCGCGTGATCATGCAAGTCAAATCGCTGATCACAGACGCGAATGCCGGCGATGTGGCGGCCAACCCCCTCGCGATCCTTGATAAGGTGGCGCTGGGCCATTGGCGGATGACCAGCTCTCACAGGCGTCAAACGGACACCGGTTTTGAGGAATTGGTGGTTGTGGCTGAGGCTCGCCTAGCCAAGAACTTGCTGGCAGGATTGTATGATCGGGCCAAGGATGCCAGTGAAAAGGGGCGTTTGGTGCGTGTGGCACAAATCGACTTCACCCCATCCCTCCGCGAACGAGAAATGACAGCAACGAAGCTGCGTCAAGCCGTCTACGCCCGAGCAGCGGCAGAAGCCAAGGCCGTTACTGCACAATTCCCGGAGCAAGGCTTCCGCGTTCATCAAGTGCAATTCCAGGGCGGGCCTAGGCCGATGGTGATGGCGGCGCAGTCGCGAGGGAAGGTGCGGACTATGCGCGCCGAGGCAGCAGAGGCCGACGCTGGCAGCGGTCAACAGGTCTCTGAGCGAATGGTTCTGTCAGCAACGGTCGTAATAGCTGCCCCCGGCCAGAAGTAGGCTGGGCGACGCTATGCCCGGCTTGCCGCTGACGGCGGTCTGCGGCATACCGAGAGGAACTGGCCAACAGGAATATGCGTTGGCGCTCTGACAAGCGCTTCAGCTCACAAGAGGTTTTCAGCAATGGCACATGCACGCGTCGTGGTGTTCGGCGGCTCCGGCTTTATAGGTCGCTATGTGGTGAAGCGGTTGGCGGCTGCCGGCCATCCAGTGCGGGTGGCGTGCCGTGATGTCGAACGGGCCAAGTTCCTCAAGCCAATGGGTGCCGTTGGGCAGGTCTCGACCATGCTCACCAATGTGCGCTATCCGGAGACGGTGGCCGCGGCTTGTGACGGCATGGACTGGGTCGTGAACCTGGTCGGCATCCTGCATGAGGCAGGTGCCCAGCACTTCGACGTGGTTCAGGCGGAAGGCGCGGAGACCATAGCCAAGGCCGCCGCCGCCGCCGGCGCTTCCAAGCTGGTGCATCTCTCTGCCATCGGTGCGGATGCTGACAGCGAGTCGCTGTATGCGCAGAGCAAAGCCATGGGCGAAGCTGCGGTACAAGAGGCCTTCCCCACCGCCACGATCATCCGACCAAGCGTGGTATTCGGGCCAGAGGATGACTTCTTCAACCGCTTTGCTGACTTGGCACGCTTTACGCCGGCACTACCCCTGATCGACGGCGGCCATACCAAGATGCAGCCGGTTTATGTCGGCGATGTGGCCGATGCGATCTGCAAGTCGCTGGACGATGCCACTTGCGCCGGCCAGACCTACGAACTGGGCGGTCCGCGGGTGATGACCATGAAGGAGATCATGGAATACACGCTGGCGGAATCCGGCAAAAAGCGCCTGTTGGTGCCATTACCATCCGCCATTGCTGCGATCAAAGCACGGTTCCTGGAATTGCTGCCGAACCCGCCACTGACCCGCGATCAGCTCAAATTGCTGGCGCATGACAACGTGGTGGGCGAGGGGGCCAGTGGCTTAGCTGATCTCGGTATTACACCGACCCCGGTCGAAGCGGTTGTACCGCGCTATCTGGGCCGGTTCCGGGGCCTGCAGCCGGGGGCCGCGCGTGCAAACGCAGACGCCTGACGATCACAGCCAGCCCGACCGCCAATCCACCCACCGCAGCCATCGTGCCGCTGCCGCTGGTTTCCAATGCGGCGGCGCTGTTATAGCCGACTAGCGCGATAACAGTGGCAAACACCACGCTGAGGGTAATGTGCGTCGCCAGCCGGTCGGTGCAGAGCCGTGCCACGGCGGCGGGGCACGTCAGCAGCGCAATCACCAGGATTGAACCGACGGCCTCAAATGCAGCGACAGCGGCCAGTGTCGTTGCTGCGGTCAGTGCGAAATCGATCAGGCGCGGGCGGAAGCCCTGCAGCGTTGCATAATCTGGGTCGAAGCTGGCTATCCGCAATTCTTTGAACGTCAGGACTAACAGCAGCCCGAGCACCAGCGCTACCGGCACCAGCATCAGCAAAGGTCTGGGCGCGGTCAGCCAGATGGCAGGTGTTAGCAGATCACTCCATATGGCGGGCTCCAGCCAGAGGGCCGCCTCAAGGTGGCCATAGAGCGCGTGGTTCAGGTCCAGATCGACCTTCCGTGCCGCCTCTGTCTCCAACAGCACGACGCCCAGCGCGAACATGATGGTGAAGACCAGGCCCATGGCGGCGCTCGGTTCTAGCTTGGCAGCGCGGCGGACCAGGGCGATGAGGCCAGCGCCGATTAATCCCGCCGCGAGGGCTCCGAGCAGCATCGGTCCGCTGGAAATTTTGCCGGTGGCCAGGAATGCTACGACGATGCCGGGCAGCACCATATGGCTCAACGCATCGCCCATCAGCGCCTGCCCACGCAGCACCAGCAGAGAGCCCGGCAGCGCGCAGGCTATGCTGGCGGCAATGGCGATCAGTAGTGCTGGGAGGTCGATGGCGAGGAACGGGTTCACGCGGGGGGCTCCAGCACCTGCGGCGCTCGCCTTGGGCGGGAGAGCGGCGCGAACGGCAGGCTGAGGGCAAACAGCACTCCAGCGGCTAGCACGATAGTCGCGCCGGTCGGCAGATGATGGAAAGCGGCGGACGCGGCAGCTCCGGTATAAGCAGAAACGCCACCAAGTATGGCGGCTAGCAGCGCCATGCGGTCTAGCTTTTGTGTCCAGAGCCTGGCCGTGACCGCGGGAATGATCAGCATGGCGACAATCAAGATCAGGCCGACGCTGGTCAGCCCGACGACGACGGTCGCCAGCAATAGGCCGTTCGCCAGCAGATCCAGCCGTTGTACCGGCCAGCCAGCAGCGGCGGCAAAGTCCGGGTCGAACGAGATCAGGCGTAATTCCTTGAAAAACGCAGCAACCGTCAGTACCAGAACGCCGGCGACCCCGGCGATCAGATAGGCATCAGACAGGCGCATGCCGGCGGTCTGGCCGACCAGGAATTGATCCAGCCCGGCTTGTCCTGCGATTGGCAAGGTCTGAACGTAAGAAAGGCCCATGACACCCAGGCCGAAGCCAGCGCTCAGCACGACCGCGATCGACGTGGAGTTGGAGAGGCGCGAATGCGCTTGTAATGCTTGCACGCTTAGAACACCCAGTGCCGCGGCTCCGCCAGCGCCAAGCAGCAGTATCGGTAGCGAACGTCCCTCGCCAGTCAGCCAGAGGCTGGCCAGAAACGCCAACACCACGCCGGGCAGGGTCGCATGGCTGGCCGCATCTGCCAGCAGAGCGCGGCGGCGCAGCAGCATGAAGACGCCGACAGGGCCAGCAGCGATGCCCAGCAAGGTCGCGCCGATCATGGCCACAGCCGCGTTGTAACCGGCCGAGAGGAGGAGGGCGTCTAGCAAAAACAGCCTCCCCGGACGCAGCGCAGTGGATATCCGGGGCCTCCAGCCGGTGACCCTCTCACAGAGAGATCCCGGATAGCCCTCTGGGCTTCCGGGAAGGGGATCAAATTGGGCATGTGGCGGTCTTAAACTGCCAGCGCCGCCAATTGGCTGGGTGCGAGGCGGCCGCCATAGGCCTCCTGCAGGATTTCGGCGGTAAAGACCTCAGCCATCGGCCCGCTTGCCACCGCGCGGGTGGCCAAGATCAGGGCGTGGTCGAAATAGTCGGGAGCGGTTTGCAGATCGTGATGGACAACCAGCACGGTCTTGCCGGCGGCCTGCAGATCGCGCAAGGCGGAGATCAGCACCTGTTCGCTAGCAGCGTCGACGCCGGCAAACGGCTCGTCCATCAGATAAAGTTCCGCATCCTGCGCCAGAGCCCGCGCCAGGAAAACGCGCTGCTGCTGACCACCAGACAATTGGCCGATGGGTCTGTCGGCAAAGTCGGCCATGCCAACCTGCTCCAGGCACTCACGAGCCGCGTCTTTGGTTCGGCGGTTGACCGGGCGCAGCCAGCCCAGCTTGCGGTAAAAGCCCATGGCGACCACGTCCAGCGCACTAGCCGGAAAATCCCAATCGACGCTGGCTCGCTGCGGCACATAGCCGACGCGGGCGCGGCCATGCTTTGGCGCTTCGCCCAACAGCGTCGCCCAACCGCTGGCCCATGGCACCAGACCGAGCGTAGCTTTGATGAAGGAACTTTTGCCGGCTCCGTTCGGGCCAATCACCCCGACCAGAGCCCCCGCTGGCGCGGTGAAATCCACATTCCAGAGCGCTGGTTTGCCGTCATAGACGACAGAAAGGCCATGGGCGACCAGCGGGCCTTGGGCGACGCTGAGTGGTCGGTCAACCAGGTGAATTTGCGGACTCATGTCTTCAGTCCTTTGCCAGTTGTGGCGAAAATCCAGTCGCTTGCCCGCCGAGGGCGCGCGCGATGGATGTGGTATTGTGGTCGAGCATGCCGATAATAGTGCCGCGATAGCTGCCCGGCGCGCCCATGGCGTCTGAATAGAGCGTGCCGCCGATCCGCACCGTGTGGCCAGCAGCGCCAGCGCCCTCGATCAACGCCCGCACCAAGCGGTCGGAGACAGAGGTCTCGACGAACACCGCCGGAACCTTGCGGTCGACCAGCAGGCGGACCATCTCTTCAATCCGGGCCAAGCCGGCTTCGCTCTCTGTCGAGATGCCCTGCACACCCTGCAATTCGATGCCATAGCGCCTGCCGAAATAGGCGAAGGCGTCGTGTGCCGTCACCAACATGCGGGTGTCCGCGGGGATCGAGGCGATGGCGGCTTTGGCGTAGGCGTCCAGCGCATCCATCTCTGCAAAGAATGCCATGGCCCGCGCCGTCATCGCCTGGGCGCAGGCCGGCACCAATGCGGCGACGCGCGCGACACCGACGGTCAGCGCATCGCGCCATAGGGTCGGGTCCATCCACACATGCGGGTCGGAATGATGATCGCTCCAGGGCAGCAGCCGCTCCTGGCCTATGGTTTCGGCGATGTAGAGCACCTTGCCGCGCTCCGCCAAGGCCGCCAGCGCCCGATGCAATCCAGCTTCCAGATTGTGACCGTTCGCCAGCACCAGATCGGCGGCCAGCAGCCGTTTCATATCCGCGCGGGTCGGTTGGTAGAGGTGCGGATCGACGCCTTCACCCAGCAGAGACTCGACCCGGGCGCAATCCCCGGCGATCACGCCCAAGGGCTGGCCGATCTGGGCGATGGTGGCGACAACGGTCGGCGGCACGGCTGCCCGCGCTGAAAAAGCGCCGAAAACCGCCAAAATCATCGCCAGCCATGGTGCACGGCCCAGCCGCATTGTTACCCTCGCTCAGGTTTGTCGTGCCGGCCATACTATACAGCCTAAAGAACATTCTCTAACCAGTGGTGATAAATGTAGCCCTGGCTAAGTTTCTGTCAAGGCCAGTCATTCAAGCCTTGTCATCTGGCGCAGAACTCGGCAAACCTGAACCTCATTCTTCCGTTCGAGAAATCGCGCCCGCCCGCATGCCAAATCCCCGCCGATTGCGCGACGCCGGCCGCCAGGCCGCCAGCTTCGACCGCATCCGCCAGGCTCATCAGACTGAGATGGCCGAGGATTATGTGGAGCTGATTAGCGACCTGATCGCCGTCAATGGCGAGGCGCGGGCCGTCGATCTGGCGGAGCGGTTCGGAGTCAGCCATGCCACGGTCAACAAGACACTGGCGCGGCTGCAGCGCGACGGCCTTGTCATCACCCGGCCCTATCGCAGCATATTCTTGACCGATGAGGGTGAGGCGATGGCCGCGGAATCCCGTCGTCGCCATGGCATTGTTCTGCAATTCCTGCACGCTATCGGTGTCAGCCCCGGCACGGCGGAGAGTGATGCGGAGGGGATGGAACACCACGTCTCAGACGAAACGCTGGCGGTTTTCGAGGCAATGACGAAAAAGGGACTGGGCAAGAGTTGAACTCCCTCCTGCTCACCGGGCTGATCGCCATGCTGGTGCAGCAGGCGTTTGCGACTGTTGCCAAGATGACGTTGCCAGTGCTGGGGCCGTTGGTGGCAACCGACCTGAAGCTTGATCCAGCCTATATCGGCATCTTCGTTAGCTTAACCGGCGCCTTCGGCCTGTTTGCGACCTTGTCGTGCGGTAACTTTATTCGTCGCTATGGCGCGCTGCGGATGAGCCAGTTGACCCTGTGTCTCGTCGGGCTTGGGCTGGTCGCGATGAGCGTCGGCAGCCTGCCCTTGATGATATTGGCCGCAGCCTTGCTGGGCATGGGAGCGACCGTTGCGACGCCGGCCTCCAGCCATATCCTGGCCAAGCACGCACCGACCAAGATCGCGCCAGTGGTATTCTCGATCAAGCAAACCGGCGTACCTGTCGGCGTGATGCTGGCTGGTCTGACCTTGCCGCCGATAGCGGTTCTCTATGGCTGGTCTGTTGCCGCTCTGGTGGCCGCTGCGGCCTGTTGCACACTGGCCGTATTGCTGCAGCCGATCCGAGCGCGGTTCGACGCCGACCGCGTGCCCACCCAAGAATTGCGATGGAATGATGCGTTCAGCACCCTGCGCATGGTGTTGTCTGATCCATTGCTCCGGCCACTGGCTGCGGCGGGCTTCTCCTTCATCGGCCTGCAGGCAGTGTTTACCACCTTCACAGTCGTCTATCTGGTTGAAGTGGTCGGGCAGTCTGTGGAGACAGCGGGCAGCGTCTTTGGCCTGGCCATGACCATCGCTATTCCGGCCCGTATTATTTGGGGTTGGGTGGCCAGCGGCTATGTCTCAGCGAAGGTTTTGCTGGCCGGATTTGGCATTTCCATGTTCGTCGCCGTCGCCTGTATGGGCCTGATGACCAGCGACTGGCACATGGCCGGCATCGCCGCCGTGGTCTTGGCCTGCTCTGCGACAGCGGTGAGCTGGCATGGCGTACTGCTGGCAGAGACGGCGCGGCTGGCACCAGAAGGTCAGGTCGGCAACATGACCGGTGGCGTGCTGGCCTTCGGCAATATGGGCCAGATCCTACTGCCCACCGCCTTTAGCCTGCTGTTGGTGCTGAGCGAGAGCTACCTGGTGGCATTCTCGGTCTGCGGCATACCGGCGGCACTAGCCGGTGTGTGGTTGCTGGCGGGCCAGCCTAAGCCGGCGACCCCTATTTCTTAATCCTGTACCCCGTCTTAAAGATCCACCAGGTCGCCGTCAGACAAAGCCCCAGAAACACCACGATGGCTCCCAGGCTAATCCAGACGTTCACATCGGCAATGCCGTAAAAGCTCCAGCGAAAACCGCTGATCAGATACAGCACCGGGTTGAACAGCGAGACCGTCTGCCAAAACTCCGGCAGCATATCGATGGAATAGAAGCTGCCGCCCAGGAACACCATCGGCGTTACCACCAGCAAGGGGATGACCTGCAGTTTCTCGAAATTGTCAGCCCAGATCCCGATAAGAAAGCCGAACAAGCTGAAGCTGATTGCGGTCAGCACCAGGAACAGCAGCATCACCACCGGATGCTCAATGCGCAGAGGCACGAAGCACCAGGCGGTCAACAGGATAATCGCGCCCAGCAGCAGGGTCTTGGTTGCCGCGGCACCGACATAGCCGATGACGATCTCATAGAACGAGACTGGGGCGGACAGCATCTCAAAGATCGTGCCGATGAATTTTGGGAAGTAGATGGCGAAGCTGGCATTGGAGAGGCTCTGCATCATCAGTGTCAGCATCAACAGTCCGGGCACGATGAACGCGCCGTAGGGAACGCCGTCAATCTCCGGAATGCGGCTGCCGATGGCGCCGCCGAAAACGACGAAATAGAGCGATGTGGAGACCACCGGCGAGACCACGCTTTGCAACGCGGTGCGTTTGGTGCGCTGTATCTCATAGCGATAGATGGCCCAGATGCCTTGCAGGTTCATCGCCATCAGCCCTCCTGCACCAGAGACACGAAGATTTCCTCCAGCGAGCTTTGCTTAGTGGTCAGGTCGCGAAAACGGATGCCTTCGTCGCGCAGGTCGGACAGCAGGCTGGTGATGCCGGTGCGCTCAGCGCGGGTATCATAGGTGTAGATGAGGCGGCTGCCGTTGTCGGCTAGCTCCAACCCAAGGTCAGCGAAACGGGCCGGGATCGCGGCCAGTGGCTCGGTTAGGTCCAGCAGCATCTGCTTCTGGCCGAGCTTTTGCATCAGCGTGTCCTTCTCCTCGACCAGGATCAGATCACCATGGTTGATGACGCCAACCCGGTCGGCCATCGCCTCGGCCTCTTCGATATAGTGCGTTGTCAGGATGATGGTGACGCCGTCGCGACGCAGCCCCTCGACCAAGGTCCACATATCCTTGCGCAGTTCGACGTCGACGCCAGCCGTGGGTTCGTCCAGGAACAGCACGCGGGGCTCGTGGCTCAATGCCTTGGCGATCATCAGCCGTCGTTTCATGCCGCCGGACAGCGCCATGATCATGCCGTCGCGCTTATCCCAAAGTGAGAGTTGCTTCAGCGTCTTCTCAATATGCGCCGCATCTGGCTTGCGCCCGAACAGCCCGCGCGAATAGCGGCAGGTGGCCAGCGGCGTCTCGAACGCGTCGGTCGCCAATTCTTGTGGCACAAGGCCGATCATGGAGCGGGACTTGCGATAGTCGCGGACAATGTCGTGCCCGCCGACCGACACTCGCCCCGCGGATGGGTTGACGATGCCGCAGATGATGGAGATCAAGGTGGTCTTGCCTGCTCCGTTCGGCCCCAGCAACGCAAAGATCTCGCCCTCGCGAATGTCGAGGTCGATACCCTTCAGCGCCTCAAAGCCGGAGTCATAGGTTTTGGTCAGGCCTTGGATGGAGATGATGGGGTCGGTCACGGCGGGCTTTGCACTCGGATCATGGGGCAGGAGCCTACACATTGGCGGTTCATCGCATTCGATCAAGCCCAAACCGCCGGCGACCTTGGCATCGGCCAAAGACAATGCGAACATCGGCCTCTGATCACCTCAAAGGGTTGCCGCGCGATGTCCCTAAAGCTCTATTCCAACTTCGT
Source organism: uncultured Alphaproteobacteria bacterium (assembly GCA_938084065.1). Classification (GTDB taxonomy): domain Bacteria; phylum Pseudomonadota; class Alphaproteobacteria; order Bin95; family Bin95; genus JACKII01. The sequence goes on along the minus strand of CALKDI010000294.1, from coordinate 3,053 downwards.
AAATTCTGCGGGCGAGCGCGTGCGTATCGCTCTGGCGCTTAAAGAGATCGACTATGAGTATGTCTCTGTGCGGGCCATTGGGATGGAGGCCTATCGCACGGTCAATCCGCAGGGGCTGATGCCGACGCTGGATGTGGATGGCCGGGTGTTTGCACAGGCCACCGCAATCCTGGAATACCTGGAAGAGACCTATCCAGACCGGCCGCTACTACCGGCAGACCCGATCCGCCGTGGCCAGGCGCGGGCGTTCAGTCAGCACATTACCAGCGAGATGCACGCGATCGACGTCATCCGCATCCGCCGGTTTCTGTACCAGCACCTGAAAGTGGATCTGGAGGGTGTGGACCGTTGGCAGCGGCATTGGTTCGACATCGGGTTCAACACGCTGGAGGAAGAATTGCGGCGGCGTGATGAGCCCTGGCCGTTCTGCTATAGCGAGACGCCGGGCTGGGCCGATCTGCATCTGGTGCCGCAGGTGCGCAAGGGGATCAGCCGCTTTAACGTCGACATGACGCCGTTCCCACTAATTGCCGGGATATTTGAGCGCTGTAAGGTGTTGCCGGCTTTCGTCGCCGCCTCGCCACCGCAACAGCCGGATTATGAGGGCACCTGGGCGGAACCATCGATAGAGCGCGGCGATGGCCTCGTTTAAACCAATTCGTCTAAACGACGCCGGCCTCCATGATTTGAGGTACAGGCACCGTGTCGCGAAACGAAGCGCGTTGGTGCAGTCGGTCGAACCGGTCTGACAATTCGGGATAGAGCGGGCGCCAGTCCAGCACTGGATAACGGCCGTCCAGATAGCCCAGCATGGTGCCAACGGCGATATCGCCCAGACCGAACGTTTCGCCAACACTAAATTCGGTATTGGCCGGTACAAGACGCGCCATCTCGGCCAATCCGCCTTCAATCTTGCTAGCCTGCCGCGCGCGCCATGGTTGGCTGCGCTGTGCCTCTTGCCGTAGCGATTCCATCAGCCAAAGCACGATGGCATCACAAACACCATCGCACAGCACCTCCAGCCGTCTGGCCGCCAGCCGTTCCATCGGATCGGATGGATACAGGGCAGGGGAGGGGTGATGAGCCTCCAGCCATTCCAGGATATGGGCAGATTCATAAACCGTGCCACCGTCATCCAGTATCAGGACCGGCAGCTTGCCCAGCGGGTTATAGCCGGGCGTTGCAGCGCCGGCGTTCCATGGGTTTTCCGTAACAAGCTCGAACGGAACCCCCTTCTCTGCCAGAGCAATACGCACCTTGCGGGCGTAGGGGCTGGGGGTGGCGCTGAGGAGTTTGTACATGATTGCCTGTGCCAGACGGGCCTAAGCGGCCGCCTTTGCCTCGTCCTTGCCGGGGCGCCTGGCATCGTCGGCGAGCACCGGAGACAGGCGGCGCGCGGCGATGTCCTCGGAAACGCCGGTGCGTTCGGCATAGCTGAGCAACTGGTCGCGCTCCACTCGGCCAACGCCGAAATAGGAGGCATCCGGGTGGCCAAAATACCAACCACTAACCGCCGCGGTGGGAATCATGGCATAGCTTTCCGTTAACTCGATACCGGTTTCCGCCTCGGCGTTCAGCAGCCGGAACAGGTCTGGCTTCTGGCTGTGGTCGGGGCAGGCGGGGTAGCCAGGAGCCGGGCGGATACCGCGATAGCGCTCGCGGATCAGGTCGGTGTTATCGAGCGTCTCGTCCGGCGCATAGGCCCAGAATTCTCGGCGCACACGCTCGTGCATGCGCTCGGCGAAGGCTTCAGCGAGGCGGTCGGCCAGTGCCTTCAGCAGGATGGAGTTGTAATCGTCATGGTTCTTCTCGAACTCGGCGACGATCGGGTCGATGCCATGCCCGGCCGTTACAGCAAAGCCACCGATATAATCTGTCTTGCCGCTGTCCTGCGGTGCCACAAAGTCGGCGAGGCAGAAGTGCGCCCGGCCCTCACTTTTGTTCACCTGCTGGCGAAGGAATGTCAGCGAGGCTGATGGTTCGTTCAGGCGCTCTGGATCATGCAGTACGACGCTTTCCGCACCATCGCTGTTCGCCGGCCAGAAACCGATGACGCCGCGCGCCTCCAGCCATTTTTCATCGACGATGCGCCGCAGCATGGCCTCTGCGTCTTTGAACAGGTTGCGGGCGTGTTCGCCGACCACCGGATCATCCATGATTTTCGGATAGACGCCGGCCAATTCCCAGGTGCGGAAGAATGGAGTCCAGTCAATCCGCTCCACCAGTTCGCTCAACGGATATTGCACGAAGGTTTTTGTGCCAAGGAAGGTCGGCTCTGGCGGAGCGTAGGCGCTCCAATCAATCTTCACCTTGTTGGCGCGGGCGGCCTTCAAGGTCATCGCCTGATGGGTGGGGCCAGCTTTGCGGCGTTCGCGCAGCACTTCGTATTCAGCGGCGACGCCTTTGGTGTAGTCGCCATAGGTCTCCGACGATAGCAACTGCCCGGCCACGCCAACAGCGCGGGAGGCATCCAGTACGTGGATCACAGGCCCCTTGTAAGCCGGCTCGATGCGCAAGGCGGTGTGCAATTTTGAGGTGGTGGCACCACCGATCAGCAGCGGGGTTTTGAAGCCGCGGCGCTGCATATCTTCAGCCACGTTTACCATCTCATCCAGCGACGGCGTGATCAGGCCGGAGAGGCCGATCAGATCGACCTCTTCCTTAATCGCGGTGTCGAGGATTTTCGCTGCCGGCACCATCACGCCCAGGTCGATGACGTCATAATTGTTACACTGCAACACAACGCCGACGATGTTCTTGCCGATGTCGTGTACGTCGCCCTTGACGGTGGCCATGAGGATCTTGCCCTTGGCCTTGCTGGTTTCGCTTTTTTCGGCTTCGATGTAGGGCAGCAGGTAGGCGACGGCTTTTTTCATGACGCGCGCGCTTTTCACTACCTGGGGCAGGAACATTTTGCCGTCGCCGAACAGGTCGCCGACCACGTTCATGCCGTCCATCAGCGGCCCTTCGATGACCTGGATGGGGCGGTCGAAGCCCTGGCGTGCTTCTTCGGTGTCTTCATCAACGTAGGCGTCGATGCCTTTGACCAGGGC
>CALKDI010000293.1 GCA_938084065.1 uncultured Alphaproteobacteria bacterium | reverse complement strand
CTGTTGGCCCAAGACCTGAACTTCTCCAAGCTTGGCTAGGCTGATCGGGGCGGAGGCCTAGGCCGACTGCCCAAAGCAATGCTCGATAAAGGCTCGCAATTCCGCCGGCCTGATAGGCTTGGTGAACCGTTCCACGTTGAGGCTTGCCGCGCGACTGGCTGTTGCCTCGCTTCGATCAGCGGTGACTAACGCTGCCGGTAGGTCTGGATAGTCGTCGCGCAACAGCTCAATCGCGGTTAATCCTTCGATGGCAGTGTCCAGATGATAGTCGGCCACGATCAAATCCGGCACCGCATCTTCGTCCGCCAGCCGTTCGAGCAGCTCCTCATAGCTGGCAGCAGTCAACAGCGGGCACCGCCAACGGGCAAACAGCATTTGCATGCCCCGGGCGATCTCAACATCATTCTCCAATAGAAGAACCAGCCGATGCTCCCAACTGCCAACCGCTGCCGCTTGCTGAGCGCGCATCGGTACCGCCAGAGCCTGTGGCTGTGCTGCGGGCAGCGTCACGCGAAAGCTGGTACCGCGCCCCGGCCAGGATTTTAAGCTCACCTTATGGCCCAACAAATCTCCTGAGCGGCGCACAATCGCCAGGCCCAATCCCGCGCCCGTGCCAGTCTTGGCATCCAGATGCCGCCCGCGCTGGAATTCCTCGAATACTGCCTGTTCGTCAGCTTCAGGGATGCCGGGCCCAGTATCCCAGACCTCAATCCGCCATTCATCGCCATCCCGGCGCGCACCCAAAATCACGCGGCCGCGCTCGGTATATTTGACGGCATTGGTCAACAAGTTCAGCAGCATGCGCCGCAACAAAGCCTGGTCGCTTCGAACCCAAGCCGAGGTTGGAACCGCGCGCAGCCGCAACCCCTTCTCCGCCGCAATACCCACGACGGAGTGCGCCAGGCTTTCCAACAGCGGCTGCAGCGCAAATTCGCTGAACGTCGGCTGGATCGCCCCAACATCCAGCTTGGAGATTTCCAGCAGCGCCCCAAGCAGGTCCTCAACCGATTGTAACGCGCCGGCCAATCCATCCATGGTCCGCACCGCTGGAGCTGGCAGCGTGTCTCGTTCGGCTTCAAGGGCGCTCATATAAAGGCGCGCTGCGTTCAAAGGCTGTAGAATATCGTGGCTGGCCGCTGCCAAAAACCGCGTCTTTCCCTGGTTGGCGTCAACCGCGGCGGCCCGTGCTTGTTCCAGCTCTTCCGCAGCCCCTTGCCGCTGCCGCACCTCACGCTGCAATTGCAAGTTTACGGTCACCAATTCCTTGGTCCGCTCCTCAACTTCAGCTGCCAGCTCCTCGCGGTGCCGCTCCACCGCCCTGCCGGCTTCACGGTCCAGCGTAACGTCTGAGAACGTGACAACGAACCCCTGGTCCGGCATGGCACGAAACGCCGCCTCCACCACCGTGTTGCCCGGATAGTACAGATCGACTTGCAACGGTGGACGCGGCCGACGCCGATCGATCCAGTGCCAAAGCCTGATCCCCACTCGACGTACCACCCGCAGCCGGTGTTGCACCATCAGGCGCACCACCTCACGTACAGTCATCCCGCGGCGGACGGAATAGTATGGCAGGTTCAGCAATTCGCACGCACGCCGGTTCCAGATCACCAACTCCTGTTGCGCGTTAAACACGCCAACGCCCTGGGCGATGTTTGTCACGGTGGAGGCCAGCAGCGCTGCGCTTTCTGCTTCTGCCCGCAGCCGCCGGGCCTCTTCCTGCTCCATCACGCCGGTAATATCCGTGCAAATCGCCAGCGTACCGCCATCCTCCAACATCACATTGTGGACCTGGATAATACGCCCATCACGGAAGCGATGAACAAAATCGCCCTGCTGCACTGTGTGACTCTGCACCATGGTTTCGAGCCATCGTGTGGGGTCGTCGGCAATCTCTTCAACCTCGCCCTCGCGAATGAATTCCTCCAAGAGGGTCCGGTAAGACACGCCCGGCCGCATCACTTTGGCCAGCCGCTGCCACATATCGCTATAGCGTTGATTGTAAAGGATTAGCCTATCTTCAGCGTCATACAACGCCAATCCGCCCACTTGCGCCATCAGCAACGTATTGAGCCAAGGCATCTCCGACAGCTGCCGCTCCATCGCCGCAATGTCAGCGCTGGTTATTGTCGTCTGGGACACAGTGTGATCGGCCAATCTCGCCTCACCTTGATATCAAAAGCCTGAGCATACCCTCATTGTACCGGGTTTTGCGGCTATTGCGATGGTTGTGGCGGCTGGCTAGGGCTACTGCCAAATAGCTTACGCAACAATCCAGGCGCCAAAGCGGTCAGCGGGTTAACGCTAAAGTCCGGCTGATCCAACGGGCCAGTGGCCCGGTAGTTCGCCGCGAACAGCCCCTCCCCGCCAGTCAAAACATCGCCTAACAGCGGAATTGCCCGCAGCACGCGATTGACGGAGTAAGCCGGCACGATAGCGCCAGCAATATCCAATTTCTCACGCTTCACATCGATCCATCCACGGAAAGTTGCGCCCAATTCGCCACCGGATACCTGGCCATCTTCCAGCATGAGCACACCGTGATCTATCGCAAACTGACTGTCCAGGCGGTCGATGCCCCAATGCTGAGCAACTTTCGGCGGGTCAATCGTGCCGCCGCTCAACAAGCGCATCAGGAAGGGCGCTTCCGTCAATTCACCACCGCGCAATTCCAGTTTACCCTCAATCGCCCCACCACCGCGTGGCAACTTTGCCTCGATCCGCAGACCGCCGCGTTGCAACCGCTCCGTGACCCCCAGAGCCTCCAGCAACGCCCCCGCATCGGATGCTGTTAGGATCGTCGCACCGTTCGGAGAAATCTTAGCACCTACCTGTCCCCCACCAACGGTATTTGCCGACAGAGAGGCTTTGCTCACCTCATCGCCAGCAACGCTCACGCGGCCCCGTAAAGTTTGCAAAGGCGGCCCATTGCCCATTTGCACAGCCGCTATCTGCAGATCGACTTCCAGCGCGTCACGCTTGGATTTCGCCTTCGCCTTCGCTTCTCCCTGATCAGTCGACGTCATATTTTTGATGAGACTGCGCCCATCCAGCCGCTGCCCTGCAATGGACATCTGATAGCCACCGCCGGCGACCGGCGTCGCAACAGCGGTTAGATCGGTACCAGCCCCATGCCGCAGCTCGCTGATACGCACTATTGGGCGACGGTCCCGACTGCCGGACCAATCGGCTTTGCCAGCAAGGCTGAGCCGCGATCCGGTTAAGCGAAAAGAATCCACCCGGCGCAACTGACCATCCACCACCCGCACCTGCGCATCGCCCGCTGCGTACTCCCCCGGTGGGCTCTGCCAGCCCAGCAAAGGCAGGGCCATCCGGGCTTTCGTCAAATCAGCAGCGACCTTGATCACCGTCCCCCGTCGTCGTGTCTCAGTTGCCGTCATGTCAACGCTAACAGGGCCACTCACGATCTCTTTCGAGAACGGAAACGTCTCCAATCCCATCGCTGCCCGCGCTTTATCACCCAGCGTCGCCTGCAACCGAAACCGACTGCGATAGCGGGCTGAGGGTGTAAACTTCAAATCCGCCTGCAACTTGACCGCTGCCCCGGCCATCGCGCCCCGCCCGTTCAGCGACAACGCGGTCTTATCCACCTTGAACTTGAACTGCCCATCGGTCAGGTCCTGCCCAAACGCAGCCTGCGGTATCACCGTTCTGCGCGACGAACCACTGGCGCCGATCTCAATATCGTCCAGGGCCAAATCAGCGACTGGCGGAAACTTGGCTGTCAGCGTTCCAGAAATGGTGCCACCCAGCTTACTCGGCGGCAGGTCCAGATACCGGGCAAAGCGCAATGGTGGGCGATCCAAAACCGTCATCACGCGCGCCAGCGGACCAGCCAGATCAAACGACAATTCTGTTAGCTCGTAGCCTTTGCCCTTGTCGATACCGGTGATTAGCAAATGGCCGCCATTCACCTTTACACCGCTGGTCCTTCCGCTTGAGACCGTCGCTTCAAACGACTTCTCGGTAATTCGCGCCTCAGCGCTCAGCCCCGTTCCGCTTGGCAGCGGCGCCCAAAAGGTCAGATCAACGTCTCGCAACGGCATGCGGCCATCGATGCGAATATCTTCAGGCGGCGATAGCATCGGACCGTCGGGCAAACGGAATCTGACATCGATAACAGCTTCCGGAATCCAGCCTTTGTGCACCTGATCAACCACCCAGACCCTAGCCCCCTCACCGACGCCGATGGGCCAGAGCCGCTTCAGGTCGATCTCATCTAGGCCCGCCGTCATAATCTGCAACGCGCCAGTACTGCCTTTGGTGGCCCCACCGGTGACGGTCACGTTGATTGACCGCTTCTCGTCCTCTCTCGGCAACGCTAAATTCAATGCTTGAACCGCATAGGCCCGCCCATTATCCGTAATCGAAACGTGCAGTTTACTGTCGCCTATCATCAACGGCGCGATCAGCTTTTCGGCCAATGTCAGTGTGCCGCCGCCAGTCTGGAGCTGGACGTTGGCATCGGTAACATTCCCGTCCGCAGCAATAGAGGCATCGATCTCCGCCGCTATAGCCAGATCGGCTCCCTCCAGCATCGCAGCAGCGGGCAGGATGCGGCCCAACCACGACAGATGCAGCCCACTGGCTGACATATTCACAACGGCCGCCCCATCTTCTTGCAGCACTCCGGTGCCGGAAAGCCGGGCCTCACCACGGTCATGCCGCACCAATAGCTGCCGCAGCGTCAGCTTCCGCGAGCGCAGATCCACGCCACCCGCAATTTTGGCCGCGGCAAACGTCAAGTTGCCGCCGGTTAGCGGCAGGCTCATCCGGCCTGCACCCACCTTCAGATCAAATTGCACGCTGTTCGGGATCGCCTGTAACGAGAACTTGGTCGTCGCAGTTCCGCTAATAGCGCCATCCCAACTCACCACGTCATGCAGTTGCGGAAACAGGCCGATGATCAGCGATGGCTCCAATTGGTTGAGGGTCACCTCCAGTGTCGCTTCATCCGCAGCCGCATTCAACGTTTCGCCAGCAGCGTCCATCGCAGGCTCTGCCGGCAACGTCACGCTCCAGCGAACAGTGCCCGCGGCTTCGACAAATTTGGTCAGGTCACCATGTTGTGCTGCCACCGACATCCGCCCCCCCCAACGCAACCCCTCTTGATTGTTGATCAGCTGCATCCACGAGCCTTCGGTCTGCCAAGAGATGCCCAGCACCGGATCGTTGATGCGAAAGGTCAAGTCAGTCAGTTCAACCGTTTTGAGGTAGTGCAGCCGCTCATCATCCCGCAACAGCCGCCGCAACGACGCCAGGCTAAGCCGGTCGTCTGCACTTTCAGCATCGCCGGCAAACGACAGCTCAATGCCATTCTGCCCACGCTCAGCCGTCATCTGCCAGCCAGCAGCGACAATCCGTTCTGCTGCCAGCAAACCGTCGTGGATCAAGGCCGCAAGGCTCAGGCTGATTCGCGCAATCGGCATTGTTGCAAACGGCGTTTCCTGCAACTCACCTGCCGTATCGAGCCGATGCAGCGACAGGCCTTGCGCCTCCAGCACAAACTCCAGCTTGTCCCGCCGCAGGTGAAATCCATCCAGTTGCGCCGAGAACGAGCCATCGGCTGGCGACAGTGCTTCCTCGATTGCCGGGATCGCAAAGCCTAGTGAAACCGGCGCGTTGCCAATACGCCAAGCCACAAACGCGCCGGTCAAAATGGTAATCGTCGTCAGACCCAGTAGGATGCTTGCAATCCAGCCAGCAGGCCCACGACCGAAGCCGAGCCATCCTTTAAACCACCAGTGCAAACCTCGTCGCATTCGACCCCTTGCGCAATGCGCTAAACTACTGTTGGCAGGACGCGCAGGCGTTCAAACTGTCAGACCGCTATATTGAGGATAGGCATCATGTTCTGCGATCACTTTGTCGAGATGCCATTGCCCGCCGACCAAGCGCAAGGCCAGATTGGCATCGAACGCTGGTTGGAGGCGCTTATCAAAGCCGATCCAGCGGCAGCAGCCAAGGGGCAAATGCTCGCCGTACACGCCAAAACTAAGGCGCTGATGGCTGGTACATTTGGTTGCAGCCAATATCTGAGCTGGGCCGCTGTCCAGCACCCGCATCTCCTGATGCAAATATTGATCGATGGCCCAGATAACGCGTGGCAAGAAGCGCTCGCCCCGCTGCGGGCCCCTGCCGCAACGGAAGCCGCCGCGAAATCCGCATTGCGCCGTGCCCGCAACCGGGCCGCCTTGATCATCGCCGTTGCCGATATCACCGCTGCCTGGACCTTGCCGCAAGTCACCACGGCCCTATCCGATACCGCCGATGCCTGCATAGAATATGCGCTGTGCTTTATCTTGGCCGATATGGGCAAACGTGGCCGCCTGACCCTGGCCGACCCGGACAACCCCACCAAGGATTGCGGGATATTCGCACTGGGCATGGGCAAGCTGGGCGCGCATGAGTTGAACTATTCCAGCGATATCGACCTGATCGTCCTCTACGAGCCAGAAAAGGTTCCACACACCCGCCCAGACCGGTTGCAACAGGATATGGCTCGCCTGACTCAGCAATGGGTGGCTTTGCTGCAAGATCGCACCGCTGATGGCTTTGCCTTCCGCACCGACCTGCGCCTGCGCCCCGATCCGGCATCGACTCCGCCGGCTATCACCGTCCCAGCCGCAGAAATCTACTATGAAAGCATGGGGCAGAATTGGGAGCGGGCAGCAATGATCAAAGCCCGCGTTGTCGCTGGCGACCAACCGTTAGGCGCCGATTTTCTGGAATTCCTCACTCCATTTGTCTGGCGTCGCAGCCTGGATTTCTGGGCCATTCGCGACATCCACTCCATCAAACGCCAGATCAACGCTCACCGCGGCGGCAGCGCTATTGCTGTAGCCAGTCATGACATCAAGGTTGGCCGCGGCGGCATTCGTGAGATTGAGTTTTTCGCCCAAACCCAACAACTCATCTGGGGCGGACGGGAGCCGGCGTTGCGGGTCAAGCCAACCCGCATGGCCCTCGATGCCCTCGTCGAAGCCGAACAAGTAGAACGTCAGGCCGCTGACGAGATGCAGGCCTGCTACACCTATCTGCGCCGATTGGAGCATCGCCTGCAGATGGTCGCCGACCATCAAACACAAAAAATGCCCGATGCCGATAGCCTCGATGCCATCGCCCGCTTCATGGGCGAGGCCGATACCGAGATCTTTATCGCAACAGTCCGCCGAACGCTGGAGACCGTCGAAGGCCATTACGCAGCACTGTTCGAAGAAGAACCCAACCTTGCCGTGGAGGGCCTCGGCAACCTTGTCTTCACCGGCAGCGACCCAGACCCCGGCACAATGGAGACCCTCACCGATCTGGGTTTCAGCGTGCCCCAACGGGTCGATGCCGCTGTCCGCGCCTGGCACCATGGCCGCCTCGCCGCCACCCGCTCCACCCGCGCCAGGCAATTGCTGACAGAGCTGATGCCAACCCTGCTGCAGGCGCTCAGCAATACTGCGGACCCAGATGACGCCTTCGTCAATTTCGACCGCTTCCTGCATGGATCGCCCGCTGGCGTGCAATTGTTCAGCCTGTTCCAGACCCACCCAGACCTGCTGTATTTGGTGGCGGAAATTTGCGGATCCGCACCGTTGCTTGGCCAGCACATGCACCGACGCCCTGCAGTTTTGGACGCTGTGCTAGCTCCTGAATTTTTCTCTCCCCTGCCCAATGCCGACGAACAGGGTCAAGCCTTGATCGACATGCTGGATCAAGCGCGCGACCTGCAAGATACGCTAGACTTGGCCCGTCGCTATGCCAGCGACCTATCCTTTCAGGTCGGCGTGCACCTGCTGCGCCGCCACGCCAGCCCAGACGAAGCCTCCGCGGTCCTATCCGCTCTGGCCGACCACACCGTTGTCGCCATGCTGGATGCGGTTCACGCCGCCTTCTCAGAGCGACATGGCTACCTTGAGGGCGAGGGCATCGCCGTTCTGGCCTATGGCAAATGGGGCAGTGGTCAGCTCAACCCCTCCTCTGACCTCGACATGGTTGTGCTCTACGACGCGCCATCCGTTCTCGAGCCAAGCAATGGTGACAAACCGCTAGCCGCCTCCACCTATGGCGCACGGCTGGTGCAACGCCTCGTTACCGCCTTAACCGCCGAGACCGAGAGTGGACGCCTGTTTGAGGTTGATCTCCGCCTCCGCCCCGACGGCGAGAAAAGCACGCTGGCGACCAGCATTGATGGATATGAATCCTACCAACGCAAAGACGCCTGGACCTGGGAACACCTAGCCCTCGTCCGCGCTCGCATTGTCTATGGTTCAACGGCCCTGCGATATCGCTTCGAAGCCATCCGCTGCGAAGTTTTGGGCCGCGACCGCGACACCGAAGATCTGGCATCAGAGGTCGATAAAATGCGAACCCGCATGCTCCAGGTGTTCAAAGGCAACAGCCCCTGGGACGTCAAACACCGTCGCGGTGGCCTGGTCGATACCGGCTTCATCGCCCAGTTCCTGGTCCTGGCGCACGCGCGTTCTCACCCCGAATTGCTAAAGCCGCGGGACACCGCCGGCATCGCGCATATAGCTGCCGATGCCGGCATCATCTCGTCAATCCAAGCCGAGGCATTGATCGCAGCAGAGGCCTTTTGGCTGGGCCTGCAAACCTTGATGCGCCTGACCGGCACAGACGGCACCACCGCCCGCCTCACCCGCCCAGCCGTCCAGGCCGTCATCGCACAAGGCCTAGGTTTCCCCGATCTGGAACGCGTTGAAGCTGAAGGCCAGAGCCATTCAGAGGCGGTAATGGCGCTGTACAACACGGTTATCGCACCGTAACTGCTCACCCCCCTCGTTGAACAGGGGTTTGCCGGAGGGCAATTGAGGTATTGACACCAGACCCGGCAGTTGATTCAAGCTGCGGATGATT
>CALKDI010000292.1 GCA_938084065.1 uncultured Alphaproteobacteria bacterium | reverse complement strand
TTGCTCAACGAGACAACCGGACGTAGTTTTTGACTGAGGGCGGCACATGCTTTTCTGAGCACAGGATCATCCCTTTCCCGAGGAAGAATCCGTCAGAAAACCATGATTTGCCGTCCTCAGCTACCGCTGTCGTGTAGTGTGGCTGAAAGCGACATAGATACGTTAAACGACTGTATAAAATACCCCTTAGCTTATATCGGCGCTGGAAATGTCACGTTGTTGGACAAATTCCCGATTAACCCAGCAGAGATGCAGGCTTCAAAAGGTTGGGACCGAAGCGAAGGCATAGAGATAGACGTGGTCGCTATTGGCGAGACCAAAGCTCATATCCTGATGCGAAACGCACGCAGAGTGCGCAAAGATGGCTCTCTGATTGAAGAAGCAACGGGCTTTTATGCGTACACCAAACAGGATGGCGAATGGAAAATGTTCGCCTTCTCGGATATTACTTTCCAGATTGAAAATGATGTTGGAGGGTTTTCATTTCAGCTGCTCCCTCCTATTTGCATTCAAACGCTCCTCCTCCCTTCACCGGGATTAGGCTGAGTAGGCCGTATCCAGAGGCAGCCCGTGTGTGTCAGGGAAAGATGGGGCAATGGAAAGTGGCACCCCCGTCCGCTGGAATCAGCGTCACGGCGGCGGTCAATCTATCTCACTTAGCCGGCTAGGCGATTGATGATACTTTCGGCTATATTGGTGACAATTAGTGCAATTTGAAGGATGCAACCATGGCTCCCGACAGCATCACACAAGAACGGACCGAAGGCGATACAGCCACCGGCCTCGACTATGATTCCATCGTCATCGGCGCGGGTATTTCCGGCCTGTATCAGCTCTACCGCCTGCGCCAGCAGGGCCAGAGGGTGAAGGTGTTCGAGATGGGCACCGGCGTAGGCGGCACCTGGTATTGGAACCGCTACCCCGGTTGCCGCTTCGATTCGGAGAGCTATTCCTACGGCTATTCCTGGAGCCAGGAAATCCTGGACGAGTGGGACTGGACCGAGCATTTCTCACCTCAGCCGGAGACCGAGAAATACCTGAACTTCGTCGCCGACAAGTTCGACCTGCGCAAAGACATCCAGTTCTCGGCGCGGGTTGCCAAGGCATACTATCAGGATGACAGCCGCTCATGGAAGGTCACCCTGGACGACGGCACGGAGCATACCAGTCGCTTCCTCGTCACCGCCATCGGGCCGCTGTCCGCGCCGGTGTTCCCACGCATTGAGGGCCGCGACAGCTTTAAGGGCGAGGCCTATCATACTGGCCTTTGGCCCAAGCATGAGGTGTCGTGTGAGGGCAAGCGCGTTGCGGTGATCGGCACGGGCGCCACCGGCGTGCAGGCGATTACCGAGATCGCCAAGACCGCCAAGACCCTGACCGTGTTCCAACGCCGCCCCAACTGGTGCAAACCACTGATGAATCGCAAGATCTCCAAACAGGAGATGGCGGATATTCGCGCGCAGTACGACGAAATCTTCCAAAAGTGCAAAGAGTCGGCCACCTGCTTCCTGCACACACCAGACCTGCGCAACACCTTCGACGTGTCGGAGGAAGAGCGCCTAGCGTTTTGGCAGCAACAGTACGACTCGCCGGGCTTTGCCATGTGGGTTGGCAATTTCCGCGATATGATGACCAACCGCGACGCCAATGATGCGGTCTCAGCATTCGTCGCCGAGAAAATCCGCGAGCGAGTGAACGACCCCACCGTCGCAGAATTGTTGATCCCGGACGACCATGGCTTCGGCACACGCCGAGTGCCGCAGGAAAGTGGCTATTTCGAGATCTACAACCAGGACAATGTCGAGCTGGTCTCAATCCTGAAGACACCGATTGAGGAAATCACGGAAACCGGCCTGCGCACCGGTGACCGCGAGTTCGAGTTCGACATGATCGTCTATGCCACCGGCTTCGACGCGATCACCGGCAGCTTTGACCGCATCGATATCCGCGGGGCGGGTGGTCAAACGTTGAAGGACAAGTGGAAGGCCGGGCCGAAAACCTTCGTCGGCGTGATGGTCCAGAACTTCCCCAACATGTACATGCTGGTTGGGCCCCACACCGCGCTGGGCAACATCCCGCGGAGTATTGAATACGCGGTGGAATGGGTCAGCGATGCTATCGGCCATCTGACGGCCAACGGTTACACCTATGCCGACGCCACGCAAGCGGCGGAGGACGAGTGGACCAAGTTCGTCATCAAAGGCAACGAGGGCCTGCTGTCAGCCGATGTCGATAGCTGGATGACGGGCGTCAACCAGAACGTGGAAGGCAAGCAGGTGCGGATTATCGCTCGCTACAGCGGCAGCGCGCCGGTGTTCCGTGAATGGTGTGATACTGAGGCGGCGAACGGCTACCCTGGGATTACCAAGGCTTGAGTGGGCGCCTAAGAACCCACATACCACCCGGGATACAGAAGGCGGAGCATTTCCCCCTAGAAGCAGAGAACGCTGTCTGAGGTCTCCCAAAAGCGGTCTTCTCTGCGACCTGATATTCCGGACTCCGCCTACATCTCGGTATGGCTTTCGAGAGGATTGACCGATTTATGGCACGTGATAAGCGAGAATACGGCCAGGGCGGTTGGATCGGCCTCGGTACGCCCCAGGCCAACCCCACCATGGAGGCAGAGTTCCGGCGGCTGCTGCCAGACGACACAGAATTGCTGGTCTCCAGGCTGCAAGGCAGCAATGGCTCATCTGAGCAACGGATGGTTGGATATATTGAGACGCTGCCGCAGACCCTGCAGACCTACGATACGCTGAAACCGGATGTATTCGGGTTCGGCAACACCGGCTCCTCCTACCTGGTTGGTGCTGCGCGAGAGGCGGAGATCGTGGCAGCAATCGAGCGCGACTTTGGCTACCCCATCATCACGGCTGCCCAGGCCGTGCTCGCCAGTTTACGGGCTATTTCGGCGTCACGAATCGCGATCCTGGCGCCCTATCCACAGCCGATTGTCGATGCCAGCGTGGTATTCTGGGAGGCAGCAGGTTTAACGGTCACAGCGGTGGAGCGGATTGACATTGGCTCAACCGACACCCGCAACATCTATAGCCTGCGCGCGGCAGACGCTTTGGCAGGGCTAGAGCGGTTGGATACCGGCGGAACAGATGCCGTGCTGTTGAGCGGCACTGGCATGCCATCGCTGGGCGCGATCCGAACTGCAGCGCCGGTGTTAGGCAAGCCTGTGCTGTCGTCTAACTATTGCCTGGCTTGGGCGTTGCTGAAAGCCGTGGGAAAAAGTAACAGTCTCTGGGGCGATCATGGCCCGGGATTGTCGTTCAATTAAACAGGTGGAAAGCTTAGCCAAAGCTACCATGCGGCGTTGGGGCGTCTTGAACCTTAGGCGTTCTCAGCCTTTGTTGCGGCGCACCATATCATAAGCAGAGCGAGTGCTTGCCCGTGGCCGCCCCGCAAAAAACGCCATTGTCCTTCCAAGACATGATCCTGGCGCTACAGCGCTACTGGGGCCAGCAAGGCTGCGCCCTGCTCCAGCCTTACGATATGAGCGTTGGAGCTGGTACC
>CALKDI010000291.1 GCA_938084065.1 uncultured Alphaproteobacteria bacterium | reverse complement strand
TCGCTTGGATAACGGCCTGTCTTGCGGCTATGCTCAACGCGAGCGGTATCTGTCCAGGGCATCTGATCCTCCATCTCTTCACAAAGACGGTGAATCACAATCCACTGATATCGTTCAACTACTTTTCGGGCAGGCTCTGAGAGATCCATCGCTAAAGGAAACCTGCTTACAAAGGGCGTCCACTATAACACTATGGCAAAAGGTGCCATTATTATTCCTGCCGGTTTAACTATTCCAGCAAAATGGTGGACGCTAAAGATCTCCAGGGCCAACCCAATCGAACCCGGGGCACGCTTTATCATTCGCGGTGCCGACCCGTACCGACGGGCGACGCTAGCGGTGCTGACCAGCGAAGGTTTGCTAAACCTCATCAATCAATCCGACACGCCAATTTCGATGGAAATAGAGAACCTTGTGATTAAGGCAGGCAGGGGTGGGGTTGCCCTGCGGCTATCAGGGCCTGACCATGTGCGCCTATCAAATGTGCAGATCGATGGCGGCAAGAATGGCGTTTTTGCGCCGACACATCCGCTCGACCTGGAGATGAATGATTGTGAGGTCATGCATTGTGCGGATGGCAGCGGCTATACACACAATGTCTATCTAAACTACACCCGCAACGTAAAAATTCGCGATTGCCGATTTCATTCGCCTCGGGCGCAAGGCCATGTGTTTAAGGGCTATGCACAACACATCGATGTGCGGAACAGCTATTTTTCGCACTATGAGACTGAGCACGACCTGCGCCAAGGTTTCTATGGCGAATTGCCGGTGTTTGACCGCGGGGGATGGGGCAGTACGATCGCCATAGGCAATACGTTTGTGCGGCGGGGGCCAGCACGACGAGTTGCCGTTGAGATACGAAACCGCGGGTTTCCGCCTGGTTATTCCAAATATGTGCGCCCGGATTGGGGTACGCGAGAGGTCGACTATCACGACGTCGATAACCGTGATCCCACCAACCCTCATTTATTCAAGCATCTTTTCTTTGGTAATGAGATCATCAACGGCCTTTTGCCAAATCAGACACTGGATCCGTCGATCACCCGCAACCCTGGCATGAACTGCCAGGCTGGGCCAAAGACTGGATCAAAACCTAATCTGGCACGCAAAATTTGCGGGAACCTTGGCTCAATAACGTAAGGTTCCCGCGTTAGCGCGGCCTTTGCCCGACCCGAAGGGCCGGCGCGTGCTTAGTACGGGCTGCCGCTTTCCTTTTTGACTACACCCTTCATCTTGCCCAATTCCTGCTGACAGCCGATGGCCATCATGCGGGCGTCGTTGGCGATGGTGGTGAGCAGGAAGCCCTTCTCGATCATCTCAAGCGCGAACTCCGCCGTGCCGCAATGCAGGCCCGCCGGGATATTGTGCTTCTTCGTGCCTTCCAGGATCTGCATCATCTTGTCGTAGACGAACTGGTCGGTCGGATCGAGCCGCGGTTCCCGCCCGTAGCTGAGCGCAAGGTCAGCCGGGCCGATATAGATGCCGTCCAGGCCCGGCGTGCTCAGGATCTCGTCCAAGTTGTCGACGGCTTCCTTGGTCTCGATCATCGCAATCGCCAGCGTGTTCGCATTGGCGTTTGGTTGGTAGTCGCTGCCGGCATAGATCACCGCGCGGATCGGGCCGTTCGAGCGTTGGCCCATCGGCGGGTACTTGCAGTAGGAGATGAATGCCTCGCACTGCGCCCGGTTGTTGATCATCGGCGCGATGATGCCGTAAGCGCCGGCGTCCAACAGCTTCATGATCGCCGCCGGGTCGTTCCACGGCACGCGGGCGGTCGGCACCGTGTCGGTGGTGGAGATCGCCTGCAGCATGGTGACGGCATCGGTGTAGTCGATCAGGCCGTGCTGGGTGTCGATGGTGATGGCGTCCCAGTCCTGGTGGGCCATCAGTTCCGCCGAAAAACTCGACGGGATCGCGAGCCAACCGTTGACGACCGGCTTGCCGGCTTTCCAGGCTTCGAGGATTTTGTTCGGGCGCATCAGAGCACTTCCTTGTTGATGACGTTGTCGGGATTGAGTTTGCCGTTGAAGCAGTCGATCACATTCTGCGCGGCGGTCGCGCCCATGCGGAACATGCTTTCCTCTGTGTTGCCGGCGGAGTGCGGCGAGACGATGATGTTGTCGAGGGCGAACAGCGGGTCTTCTGCCCGCGGCGGCTCGACCACAAACGGGTCAATACCGGCGCCGGCAATGACGTTGCGCTTCAGGCAATCGACGAGGTCTGCCTCGTCGATGATGCCGCCGCGCGCGGTGTTGACCAGGAAGGCCGTCGGCTTCATCGCCTCGATCTCCGCCTTGCCGATCATGCCGGTGGTGGTCTCGTCCTTCGGGCAGTTGACGGAGACAAAGTCCATGTCGCCCAGCACCGCGCGGAAATCCTCGACGATGGTAGCACCGGCTGTGGTGATCGAGTCCTGCACGACGTACGGGTCGTAGACGTGGACGTCCATCTGCATGGCGTTCAGCATCGGCACCAGCCGGCGGCCTATGCGGCCGAAGCCCAGCACCAGCACCTTGCGCCCGGCGAGGTCGTAGGCCGGCACCTCGCGCCGGATATCCCAATTGCCCTTGCGCGTCTCCCGGTCGAACAGGAAGACCCGCTTGGCCAGCGCCATCATGAAGAACAGCGAGTGCTCGGCGACCGTGATCGAGTTGGCGATGCCGACGACGGCCAGCGGAATGCCCGCCTTGGTCAGCGCCGGCACGTTCACCGCGTCATAGCCGACGCCGTGGCGGGCGACGATTTTCATCCGGTCGGCTTTTTCGATAATCGCCGGCGTGAAGGGTGCGACGCCCAGGATGGCGGCGTCGTACTCGCCGACATGCTGGAGGATGTTGGCTTCCGAGGTCTCGGTGAACTGCACCACCTCGATCTCCGGATGCTTATCGAATACGGAGGCAATGCCGGGTGTGTACGGCATTTGCAGCATGACGCGGTATTGGGCCATGGGCGGTTTCCTGAGTTGCGGTTTGGCTGTTGCCAGCGAGCATAGAGCATGCCGCCGGAACGGCAATATGGACGGACTCGATGTCCGGATAGCTGCTCCGCAGCTGCCGGGAAGCGGGTCAGCCGGCGAGGATGGTTTCCACCAGCTTCTGCACCTCGAACGCCTCGCGCAGCGACGCAAGACTGTGCCCTGTCCCTCCCCGCGCCATGGCGGCGACCATGTCGAGCTGGCGCTTCAGGATTAGCGGGCGCATCTCCTCGTTCGGACGTGCACCCTCGGCTTCCCGCCACTCACCATCCGGACCTAGCTTCTCAGCAATGGCCCAGTCGCGCAGACGCAGCTTGCCTTTAGAGCCGTGCAGGATCCAGAGATTGTGGTCCGGTTTTTCCGTCGTGCCGACGCCGCCGGTGAGGCTGACGGGCACGCCACCTGCGGTCATCTCTGCCGAGCACGCGGTCTCGGAACCCTCACCCTCTGGGTAGGTCACCGAATGTTGGTGCATGGTGATCGGCCCGATCTGGCGCAGCGTCGCGAACAGGAAGTGGCTGACCACCTCCCGCGTGTAGCCACCCTGTGCCCGCCGGTCGAGCCAGGAGACGGCGTCCATCTGCCAGGGTCGCGGCCACTCTTTAAAGCCGATTTCGATCTCCACCCGCTCCAGCTCACCCAAATCCCCGGCGGCGCGCCAGGTGTTGATCTGGTCGTGGGCAAAGCTGGCAGTGAAGGGGAAGTTGACGGCAGCCCGCGCGCCAGCCGCCTCCATGCGCTGCACCACCGCCTGAGATTTGCCGACATCAACGCCCAACGGCTTCTCGCAATGCACGGCGAGGCCCGCGGCCACAGCCTGCTCCAACTGATCCAGGTGATAGGCCGGCGGCGAGGCCACATGCACCACGTCGCTGGCAGCAATCAGCGCCTCAATCGTGTCGAACGACGGGGCGTCAGGGAAGTCTTTACGGTATCGTGCCATCGCCTCGGCACTCGGGTCCCAGGCGCCGGCAGAGACCAAAACACTGGGGTCATGGGCATGGGCAACGCGCAATAGCCGCTCCCCCATAATGCCATAGCCGATGGTGCCGAGGCGGATAGGTTGAGTCATGGCGGGGAGAGCCTTTCGAGGGAAAAATTTCAATTGGAGCACGCTTGTGGCAGCCGCACCCACCATATCGCCGTTCGCGCTCAGATGACCAGGGGATGGATAATTGCGAACAATTCATCAATGTATTATAAAAACAACTAATGTTACAGAAAATTATTCAAATTATAGTCTATTTAGGAATAAAATATAATATTATTTTACATTTAATTGTAAAACTCCAATGGAGCAACTTGACCCTTTGGTGGCAGGTGAATTCCGACGCGAAGTGCAACACCCAGGTTAGATCTGCTATGGTAACTGCTCACCCCCCCAGGGCTAACGCATGAAATTTCTGAGGTGAGTTGACAGGGTTGAATCTGGTGTGATTCAGAGAGTCTCCGAGATTGAGGAGGCGACGATGGCGGCGGGCGATTTGGTGGCGCATTTTTCGGGGATCCATGACCCACGGTGCGCAGGCAAGATCGAGCATCGGTTGATGGATGTGCTTGTCATTGCGGTGTGTGCGACAATAGCGGGCGCTGAAAGCTGGGAGGACATGGCGCTTTACGGCCGCAGCAAAGTGGCGTGGCTGGGCGGTTTCCTTGCGCTACCTGGTGGTATTCCCTCGCACGATACGTTTCGCCGTGTGTTCATGCTGATCGAC
>CALKDI010000290.1 GCA_938084065.1 uncultured Alphaproteobacteria bacterium | reverse complement strand
ATAGTCTCTCCCCATACCCTCCACCTCCCAAGAACCAAGAGGAAGCGCCCATGAAAGCCGCCATTATGTTCGAGCCGCACAAGCCGCTCGAAATCCACGATATCAAGGTCCGCGATCCGCTCGCTCACGAGGTTGTGGTGCGCACCGCCGCCGCGGGCCTCTGCCATTCGGACCTGCACTTTATGGAGGGGCTGTATCCCACCCCGATGCCCATCATTCTCGGCCATGAGAGCGCCGGTGTGGTGGAGCGGGTTGGCTCCGAGGTGGAGTATGTGCAGCCGGGCGATCATGTCATCACCTGCCTCAGCGTCTTCTGCGGCACGTGCAAGAACTGCACCAGCGGCCGCACGCAGCTTTGCCTGAACACCGCGGTGAAACAGCCGCCGGGTCAGGCCGACCGGTTCGAGTGGGACCGGCCGGAGAAGATCAACCAGTTCGCCAACCTCTCCTCCTATGCCGAGCAGATGCTGGTGCATGAGAACGCGCTGGTGAAGGTGCGCAAGGACATGCCGCTCGACCGCGGCGCGCTAATCGGCTGCGGCGTCATCACCGGCTTCGGTGCGGCGGTGAACACGGCCAAGGTGCGCTTCAACGATGCGGTCGCCGTCATCGGCTGCGGCGGTGTCGGCATGGCGGCGATGCATGGCGCCTCCATCGCCGGTGCGAGCCGGGTGATCGCGGTCGACACCAACCCGGTCAAGCTGCAACTGGCGGCGAAGCTGGGCGCGACCGACCTCGTCAACCCGAATGACGGCGACCCGGTCAAGCAGATCCAGGAACTGACCAACGGCGGCGTCGACCACGCCATCGAGTGCCTGGGCACCAAGCGCACGGCGGAGCAGGCGTTCGAGATGCTGGCGGTCGGCGGCACGGCCACCATCGTCGGCATGGTCCCCTTCGGCCAGAAGCTGGAGATCCACGGCGCCGACTTCCTGCGCGAGAAGAAGATCCAGGGCTCGTCCATGGGCTCGAACCAGTTCCGCACCGACATGACCAACCTGGTCGAGCTCTACATGAGCGGCAAGCTGCAACTGGACGACTGGATTTCCAACCACATCAAGATCGAGGAAATCAATGAAGGCTTCACCGCGATGAAGGAGGGCAAAGTTGTCCGCTCCGTCATCGACTTCGGTGTGACGAAGTTCTAAAGACGGTTTCTGCCGACTTGAGAGATTGGGCCGTGGCTGTGGGATTATTCCCCGGCCGCGGCCCTATTATTTGGCAGCAGCTACTCCGCGATAACCCGGTCGCTCGGCACCAGCAGGCGGGCGCATGTGCCCGTGCCTGGGGTGCTGTCCAGCGCGATGGTGCAGTTCAGCAAGCTCGCCATTCGATCGGCCAGCGGTAAGCCCATGCCAACGCCGGCTGCAAAGTTCGGATTGGCGCTGTCCAACCGCACGAACGGCTCGCGGATTGCAGCCAGTTGGTCTGGTGGAATTCCTGTGCCCGTATCCCGAACTTCAAACGCCAGCCCTTCATTGGGATCAAAGACGCAGCGCAGCGTAACAGAGCTGCCAACCGCCGTGGCGGCGATGGCATTCTCCAGCAGATGCGCCAGGGTGGAGGTCAGCAGGTGCTGATCGACGAACAGGGCGGGGCTATCGGCTGGTATTTGGTCGTCAATCAGCACCTCCGCCGTGGTAGCAATCGCCGAGACAGCTTCTATCGTTGAGAGCGCCAAAGACTTGCACGAAACATTCGCTGATTGCGGCCGGATCAGGCCGGCCTCCAGCTTTACCAACAGTGCGATGCGGTCGACCGCGGTTAATAGCACCTGGCCGCTGTTATAGATATCATGGGCATACTCCGTATAACTGGCATGGCCGAGCGGGCCGATAGCCTCCGAACGGATCAGGTCTGAGAAGCCCAAAATAGCGTTCAGCGGCGTGCGCAACTCATGCCCCATGTGCGCCAACCCTTTGGCGAGAGGGGTCTCGGTATTGCCAACACTGGCCAGGTGCCGACACTCTTGCTCCAGCCGTTTTTCCATCGAGACGTCCAGAATGCGGCAGAGCCTTTGATTGCCTGGCCGTGGGGAAAACTGCGCGCGCCACCACTTGCCTTCGGCGGATAGCCATTCGGTGCTGCCGCAATTCCGGAACGCGGCCAGGAAGGCATCCACCCAATCATTGCGTGAAGCTGCCTCACCAGTTTTCATGCAGGCCAGAACCAACACCTGCTGCAGTGCGGCGCCTGGTTGGCAGACCGATGCGCCAGGGCCAAAAGCCCGCTGATAGGCGGAATTACAGCGCACCAAGACGCCGTCATGGCTCCAGAGGCCAATGCCGACATCGAGCCCTTCCAACATGTCCCAAGGTTCTGGCAGGCTGGCAGACCGGCTGTCGTCAGTCGGGTCATTGTCTGGCGACAACGGCTGTACCAGCTCATTCCAACGGACCATTGGCTTCCCCATTGCTTAAACACATTTGAACCCCACGGCAGGCAGAACCCGCGCGTGCGCAAGCGTGCTCGCAGACTAGGCCCGCAACCCTTGCGCCGAAGTTAACAAGATCACACCGCGGCGGTTAATTCGCTAATCTTCAGCTTCGGTGACCTTAGATACCGCGGCAGCATTCGCGCCAATATCCCAATACAAGCCAGCCATCATTCCAAGGCCTTCGCGCGCAATGGGTAGCAGCAAATGCTCGTTCGGCGCGTGCTGGCTGCAGCCGGCGTAGGAGTGCGGCACCCAGATGGTTGGCATGCCCAGCAGATCCGTAAACACGTCGTTCGGGAGTGAGCCACCCAGATTTGGCAGTACCGCCGGACGCTCTCCCAGGGTTTCTGCCAGGGAGACAACGACGCGCTCCACCCACGGCTCATCCAGGTCGGTGCGGGTGGCGGCCATGGCCATGCGGGAGGCCTCGACCTCGACCATGCCGAAGCCCTCGGTCTCCAGGTGATCGCGGATGGCTTGTTCGAAGCCTTCCTGGTCGCTGCCGGCGATGAAGCGGATTTGGCAATAGGCGGTGGCGTTGGCTGGCACGGCGTTCACCGGGTTGGCCGGGTTGCCGGTCTCAAATGACAGGACCTCGAACGTGTTCCAGCCGAACACGCGCTCCCACGGGGTCAGGCCGGGCTCGCCCCAGTCTGGTTCGACGGCCGGCGCATCCGGGCCGCCGTCAACCTCGCAATCGGCGATGGCGTTGCGCACCGCGTTGGTAAGCGGCGGCGGCTTTAGGGCATCGACCAGAATAGCGCCGCGCCGGTCGACTATGGTGCCGATGGCGTGCATCAGCTGCGTGCCGGGGTTGGAGATCAGCCCGCCCCAGTTGCCGGAGTGATGCGCACCCTCTCGTGCGTTGATCGACAGCTTGTACGTCGCCACACCGCGCGATCCGAGGAAGATTGTCGGGCGATCTGGCTTCAGCCGCGGGCCGTCGGAGGCAATCAGCACATCGGCGCCGAGCTTGTCTTTCTG
>CALKDI010000289.1 GCA_938084065.1 uncultured Alphaproteobacteria bacterium | reverse complement strand
CGCTGCCGCCGATTGGCCAAAGACTGGGAAACGACAATCGAAAGCTCGACCGCTTGGGCCTATGTCGCCAACATTCGCCTCATGACCAGACGCCTGGCAAGGTATTGCTATTGCAACTGAACTTTTGAGTCAGGCTCTTAGTCCATGAGGGTTATAGAAAATCTAATCTGTGTTATTTAAGACAAATTCCAACTAAGAGGCAACGGTATTATCGTATGGTTCAGTGGAGAAATTGGTTTCTAGACGTCGTTGGCGGGTCGTCACTAACGAACATTGTTTTGTACGGAAAATCGCACGTCTGTTAGAATTATCGAATGGCGAGGCATAAAGGAGCCTGGACGATGGCGATTTCGATTGAGCCGATTGGCAAGAATTTTGGCGGAACGGTGACCGGCGTCGATTGCCGCCAGCCGTTATCGCCCGAGACCGTGGCCGCGATTGAGGCCGGTATGGATCGCTATGCGGTCCTGGTTTACCGCGGACAGGAGTTGACCGACGCCGAGCAACTGGCCTTCACCCTGCACTTCGGCCAGATCGAGCAGAAGGGGCGGGGCAGCGGCAAGGGCAACATTCACTTCCGCACCGCAGAGGAGAAGCGCAGCCTGACGCCGGGTATTGGCGACTTCTCCAACCTGGACGACACCGGCAAGCCTTTGGCTCAGAACAGCCGTGCGCATCATTTTAAATTGGCGGAGAGGCTCTGGCACTCGGACAGTTCGTTTCGGCCGATCCCGGCGAAATATTCGCTGCTGTCGGGCCGAGCGGTGCCATCCTGGGGTGGCAATACGGAATTCGCCGATATGCGCGCCGCCTATGACGCGTTGGACGACCGTACGAAGGGGGAGGTGGAGGATCTGGTCTGCCATCACTCTCAGATCTATTCCCGTGAGGCCGTTGGTTTTGGGCAGATGGATGCGGCGGAGCGAGAGGGCTTCAAGCCGGTGCGTCAGCGGTTGGTGCGAACTCATCCTGTGACCGGACGCAAGTCTCTCTTCCTGTCAGCTCATGCTGGGCTGATCGAGGGTTGGAGCATCCCGGAATCGCGCATGTTCCTGCGCGATCTGGTCGAGTTCGCGACGCAACCGCAGTTTGTCTACTCACACCAATGGCAGCTGCATGATCTTGTGGTCTGGGACAACCGCGCCACCACGCATCGAGGCCGCCGCTTTGATCCCTCCGAACCGCGCGATGTACGGCAGACTCGACTAGCGGGTGATGCGGCGACAATTGAACAGGTGGATTGAGGGCTATGGCGGCTAACCTGAGGCTCTGGCTTCGGCCCTACTCCAGCTTAAAGATTAATGGCTAATCCTTAATCTGCGCCGCCAAACCAAACTGCTTGCCGTCGCGCTCGATCACCTGGACATTGCCCTGAGTGCCCGGCACGCCTTTGATGGCGACCTGGCTGAAGCCATAGCCGGCTTCCTCCGGGATCTGCATGATCCGGCCACCTTCGATTTTGGTAACCTTCGGCAGAACCGTCACCACCTCGTCCTTGGCGATATTGGCCATGGCGGTGGCCACATCCTTGCCCATGCGATCCAGCTTTTCGATGTTCACGCGGGTGGGGAAGATGATGGTGTAGGTGCCGTCGTCTGCCGCCGCACACGCCGCCGCCGGCGTGATCCAGACGCTGTCGACATTCTCTGAACCATCATGTTTGGCCAACTGCCGCGCCGGAGTGCGGGCCACATAGAAGTGCGTGTCAAAGCGCTTCGGCATGCCGGGCGGGGTGATCCAGTGAGCGAAATGCGCTAGCCGATCCAGGCAGGCGATCAGGTTCTCGGCCTCCAGGAACTGGCCGAAATCCAGTTCGTTGGCTTCCAACTTGTCGCGATAATGGTGCAACGCCTCGCACTCGTCCGCCTCCAACACTTCGGTCGCGTCGGCCTTACGGCAGAGCAGTAGGCCGGTTTCTTCGAACGCCTCGCGGATGCTGGCAATGCGGAAGCGCAGGGCCTCCTCACTCAGGTCAGCTCCGCCGTCAGAGCGTTTGCGGACTATGGCGCTGGCATCGCCTGGATCGGCGCTGCCGCCTGGAAACACAAGGGCACCGGTGGCAAAGTCGATCTTGTGGTGACGCTTCACCATGAAGACTTCCATGCCGTCCGGCCCATCGCGCAGCATCAGCACGGTGGCAGCGGGGCGAGCGGTGACTGGCTGCTTCTTCTCTTCGCTCATAGCGCGGGAGGTTCCTTGCGAGGTTTGTTCTGTTGGCAGCAAATGTCTGCCATTCCGGTGTCTGCGTCCAGAGGCTACGCCAGCGCAGCCGCCAGCACCTCCGCCACGTGCAGAGGCCGTGCACCGGCGCCGTCCTTGATTTGGTGGCGGCAGGAGGTGCCGTCGGCGACGATCAGGGTGCCAGCGTCGGCCTCGCGCACCGCTGGCAGTAGGGAGGCTTCCGCCATGGCTTGGCTGACATCCCAGTGCTTGGCATCATATCCAAAACTGCCGGCCATGCCGCAGCAGGACGAATCGATCAGAGATGTTTTTAGCCCTGGCACCAGCGCCAAGATTTGCTGCACCGACCCAACCGCGCCAAAGCTCTTCTGGTGGCAATGGCCGTGCAGTAGGGCCTTCGACTGCGGCAGCGGCTTCAAGTCCAGCGCAAGCCGGCCAGCGTCCAACTCACGCGCCAGGAACTCCTCCAGCAGGAAGGCGTTGTCGGAGAGTGCCTGTGTGTCAGCGCCCGGCAGAACGGCGTGGAACTCGTCGCGCAGGGTCAGCAGGCAGGCGGGCTCCAAGCCGACCACAGGCACGCCGGCGGCGATATAAGGTTTCAGCGCCTCGACTGTGCGCTGTATCTCCGCCCGTGCCTCGTCCACCATGCCGACGGAGAGGTAGGTGCGGCCACAGCATAGAGGTCGGCCTTGCGCCTCGATGGCGTGGACGCGATAGCCCGCGGCTTGCAGCACCTTTAGAGCCGCGCGGGGAATGGCTGGCTCGAAGGCGCTGTTGAAGGTGTCTGAGAACAGCAGGACGTCTTTACTGTCAGCGCCCAGCGGCCACGCGCCCGCCTCCACCGTGCGGAATGGATTGCCGGCCCAGCGGGGCAGAGAGCGCTCGCGGTGGAAGCCCGCCAGCTTCTCGCCCAGCCAGCCGGTGCCGGGCAGCAGGCCGTGCAGGTTCAGCAATGGCGCGAACAGCGCGCCCCACGTAGCATAGCGCGGCAGGTTGGCGATCAGGCGGTCTTTCAGGCTCCAGCCATGGCGCTTGTGGTAGTGGTAGAGCGTCTCGATCTTCATTTTGGCCATGTCGACGCCGGTCGGGCACTCGCGCCGGCAGCCCTTGCAGCCGACACAGAGATCCAGCGTCTCCCGCATTTCCTCACTGCTGATCGCGTCTGGCCCCAACTGCCCGCTTAACGCTAGCCGCAAGGTATTGGCCCGCCCGCGCGTCACATGCTGCTCGTCCTGGGTGACACGGAACGAGGGGCACATGACGTCCGGCGCCATTTTGCGGCAGGTGCCGTTGTTGTTGCACATCTCCGCTGCACCCAGAAACCCGCCCCATTCGGTCCAGTCGAGTGCGGTTTGCAAGGGCTCTTCGTGATAGCCGGGCTTGAAGCGGAATAGGTCGCGCTCATCCATCCGCGGTGGGCGAACGACGGTGCCGGGGTTGAACAGGCCCTGCGGGTCGAAGGCGTCCTTGATGTCCTCGTACGCGCGGGCCAGTTTCGGCCCCAACATCTTCTCCGTGAATTCGGAGCGGACAAAACCGTCGCCGTGCTCACCGGAGTGGGAGCCACCGTATTCCGCCACCAGCTCGAACGCGCCCTCGGCGATGGTGCGCATCTGTTTGGCGCCGGCCTCCTCCTTCAGGTTGATCACGGGCCGCACATGCAGCAGGCCGACGCTGGCGTGGGCGTACCAGGTGCCGGAGGTGCCGTTGGCCTCGAACAACTCGGTCAGGCGGGTGGTGAAGTCGGCCAGGTGCTCCAGCGGGATGGCGCAATCTTCGATGAAGCTGATGGGCTTGCCGGCAGACTTCATCGACATGACGATGTTGAGCCCCGCCTCCCGCACGCTCCAGACCCGACCTTGCCAGGCCGGATCGATGATCTGGACGACGGCATCGGGATAGCCGAGGCTGGTCATCATGGCGTCGAGCGCGTCAAGCCGTGCCTGTAGGTCCTTGGCGTCGTCGCCGGAGAATTCTACTAGCAGCAGGCAATTCGGGTCGCCCTTGACCACCTCCGCCATCGTGGCGGCGAATTGCGGCATCTCGCGGCTGAGGGTGAGGATGGTGTTGTCCACCAGCTCAACAGCATCGGGGCCGAGGCTGACCAACTCCTTGGTCGCTGCCATGGCCGCGCGGAAGCCGGGGAAGTGACAGACGCCCAGCACCTTCTTGGCGGGTAGCGGTTGCAGATCAAATTCCAGGCCAGTGAAGAAGGCGAGCGTTCCCTCTGAGCCGACCAGCAGGTTGGCCATGTTGTGGCCGGCAGGATCGACCCGGTGCAGATTGTAGCCGGCGACGTGGCGCAGCACTTTGGGAATGCGGGCCTTCAACTCGTCGCTGTTGGTGATCGCCAGTTCGCGCATTTTCTGCACGAGTTCGGTATAACCAGGCGAGCCGTCGCCGCCGTCCAGATTGCCCGGAACCCAGCCGAAATGGTGCGCCGATCCCTCAGCCAAAATCGCATCGATGCTGCGGACGTTGTCCACCGTCAGCCCGTATTTGATCGAGCGCGCGCCAGAGGAATTGTTCGCCGCCATGCCGCCCAGCGTGGCTCGGCTGGCTGTGGAGGGGTCGATAGGGAAGAAAAGCTTGTGCTTCGCCAGCGCCTTGTTGAGTTGCCCCAGGACCATGCCGGGCCGCACACGGACGCGGCGGTTCTCAACGTCGAGGCTCATCTGGTCATTGAACCAGCGGGCGCAGTCCACGATGATGCTCTCTCCGACGGTCTGGCCGCATTGCGAGGTGCCACCGCCGCGCGGCAGAACGGTAACGCCTTCCTCTCGCGCCAGGGTCAGGACGGCCTGGATATCAGCGACGCTCTTGGCGCGGACGATGCCGATGGGCTCCACCTGGTAGATACTGGCGTCTGTGGAATACCGCCCGCGCTCAAACGCATCGAACAACACATCGCCCTCAACCTCACGGCGAAGACGTTCGGCGAGGCGGCTGTCACCGACACGATTGCCGGTTTGCAGGGTGCTGGCGGGGGTAAAGCCGTCGGGCATATCGGGCAGGTCCCTTGACAAGGAAACGTGACTGTTGCGACCTGCCTAGCACAACACAGACCCAGCGCGGACCGCGCGTTTTCGGAGGACGCAAGCTTGAGCGAACTTTTCGGTATTATTCCCCCCATGACCACCCCATTCGATGCCGCTGGCGAGTTCGAGCCTGGCAAGGTGAAAGCCCAGGTGGATTGGATGGTGGCGGCAGGCGCCCATGGGTTAGCCGCGGGCGGTTCAACCGGTGAAGGCCACACCCTCGACCATGAAGAGTACCGCGACCTGATCGCTGGCACGTGTGAGGCTTCTGCGGGTCGCATTCCGGTGATCGCCGGTATCATTACTGACAGCACTCGCGATTCGATCAAACGCGGTAAGGCGGTGCGGGACATGGGTGTCGCGGCGTTGCAAGTGACGCCAGTGCACTATCTGTTCCGGCCCACTGACGACGCTATGGTCGACCACTTCCGCGCGATGGCTGACGAGACTGGCGTCCCAATCATCATCTACAATGTGGTGCCGTGGACCTATCTTTCACCGGCGCTGCTGTGCCGAATCTTTGAGGAGATCCCAGGCGTTGTTGGGGTAAAGCAGTCAGCGGGCGACTTGAAGCTGTTCGCTGATCTGATGCTGGACGCACCGGCAGATCGAAAGATTTTCAGCGCGGTCGACGCGCTGATGTACCCCTCGTTCACGCTGGGCGGGCATGGCGCTATCGCTGCCATTTTGTCGGCCGTGCCCCATGCCTCCGTCCAATTGTGGGATGCTGTGAAGGCCGGCGATCACACAACGGCGCTGAAATTGCATGCTGGGCTGCTGCGCCTCTGGAACGCGATGTTTGCGGATAATCTGCCAGCTTGCACCAAGTATGCGCAGGGTCTGCAAGGCATTCCGGCGGGTCTGCCTCGCGCGCCGATGCCACCTGCTAGTGCGGAGCAGCAAGCCGCCGTTCGTAAGGCATTGTTGGGTTTGGAGGTGAAACTTGTCGCGTGACATAGCCGAATTGATGATTGGTGCCCGGGTCATCCCGGTGCTGACAATTGCCGACGCCGGCTACGCCGTGCCGCTGGCACAGGCGCTGGTGCGCGGCGGTTTGAATTTTCTGGAAGTCACGTTCCGCACCGGCGCAGCGGCTGAGGCCATCCGGCGGATTTCGGGAGAGGTAGAGGGCGCGGTCGTGGGCGCTGGCACCATTACGCAGCCGCATCACTTTAAGGATGCAGAAGCCGCCGGCGCGCGCTTTGGTGTTAGTCCGGGCACGACCGCCACGCTGGTTGAAGCCGCAAAAGACAGCCCGCTGGCCTACTTGCCGGCGGCGGTGACGATCAGCGAGGTGATGACGTTGCTGGACGCTGGCTACACTCACCAAAAATACTTCCCGGCGGAGGCGCATGGCGGCACTTTCGGCCTGAACCAGATTGCCGGGCCGGTGCCGGGCGTCAGCTTTTGCCCAACCGGCGGTCTCGATCAGAGCAACGCCGCCGACTATCTGGCTTGCAAGAACGTGTTTGCGGTTGGCGGTTCTTGGCCTGCACCGACCAAGCTTATCGCTGCACAGGATTGGGCCGGGATCGAGGCGTTGGCGAGGGTCGCGGCGGCACTATAACCCGCTCCAACTGGCAGATTATATTCGGCTTCAGGCAGTTCGACGGCATATCAATCCAGGCCAGAACTGTGTCTTGAAGGGCTAGAAAATTGTCGTCTGAAATCAGCCATAACCGCAATCCCCCATCCGCTATAGGCTCTAGCGCCATGCCTTCGAAGTTTGCGGCGGGTAGGGCGGTATCGATGCGGAAAAGCGGGCGGGCCTGGATGGTTTCCTCGTCTTCCCATCCCGGTTCCACATAGTCGATGCGAGTGGCGAACAGCGGTGGCAGAGGCCAGACCGGCGTTCGCACCAGAACCAGAAGGCCGCCGTTCGCTAGCGCCACGGCATCTACCGGCGGGAAATCGCTGTTGTAGCGTTTGGAAATGCGGGACCTGCCGCCTTCCTCCAGCACAAAAGCAAGGCCATCGCGCCGCGTTTCCGACAGAGCCAGAGCCCGACCATCGGGCAGCATTGCCAAAGCTTCTATGCCCCTATTGCTCTCCAACTCATGCAAATTTGGCAGGCGGAACGAGCGTTGGGGGCGCTGCACCAGGCCTGTCCATCCAGGGCCGTGGACCACAATGCGGTGTTGTCCCTCAAAAGCGACCCAAAGCCTGCCGTCCGGCGCGCGGCGCAGGGATTCTGCATCCTGCCAGGCCCGTATCTGAGGCACGCCGCCGATTGGCCGAAGGCCGCGGATTGCGTGTGGAGGTACCTTCTCCAGCAATACGGCCCAGCCGCGGTCGCTGATCGCAATCAGTTGAGCTGGGTCATCGGCCAGTTCCAGGCCCGACAATCCGCCGAAATGCGGTATTGCCGATGTTAGCACGCTTGCGCGTATAGCAACTTTGGTGACGCTCTGGCCATGATCGCCCGCCGGCACAGCGTTGGCGCTGCATCCGGCAAGGACGATGGCAGAAATCGTCAGCCAGCGGCGAGCGTGGCCAAGCGCGTGGTATAGACCACGGTATCCACGGTGATGGCGCGGCGCTCGCGGAAGCGCTCTAGTGCGTCGGTCGCGGTTGGGTTGGGGTCGGGTCGCCAATAGCGCGAAGCCTCCCAGGCCGCATGGTCATTGTAGCGGGTCAACAGGATCAGGCGATCCATCGCCCGGTCATGCCCCGTTTCGCGCCACAGCGCAAAAATGCGCGTGCCAAAAACATACTCGAACTGCGGCCAGGCATAGTCCGAGAGTTCTATGAAGCGATCTGCATCATCGCGGCGAACCTCAAAGATTCGGTGAGCGAACATGCCAGGGCCTTGTGGCGGGGCCGGGTCGGATGGTCGCGTCGTCGGCTCCATATACAGGGCTTCTGACGTCGAGACAGCGCTGATGCCGGCAATCGCCTCGCCGCCATGGCGCTTGGCAGACTGAAGGTCAGCCCAGACCGTGACGACGATGCCCTGATTGGCGGACAGGCCGATTTGGCCGGCCCAGACGCCATAGATTTGCCCGCCAGCCTTGGCGACAGCCTCAGCACCTTGGCTCAGGATTGCCTGCTCAACCTCATCCCAGGTGTTCTGGCGAACGCGGATGAAGCGGTATTCGTAGAACCGCAGCGGGTCCGGTTCGGGCTCCGCGCCTGGTTGGGCGACGGCCTCTGGCTCAGCCGGAACAAAGGGTTCGGGCTCACGCGCGATGATGAGCGCCGGTGTTGCTTCGACCGGCTCTGGCTCTGGCTCTGGTTCAGGCGCAGCCTCAACCGGCGGGGCTTCTTCAGCAGGTGCGGCAGCGACTGGTTCTGGAACCAGCTCCGGCTCGGCAGGAATGAAGGGTTCGGGATCGCGCGAAATGATAGGCGCAGCGGTCTGATCGTTGTCGTTGTCGGTCATTTATAGGCCCAGTGTCGCCTTGGCGATCACATTGCGTTGGATTTCGTTGGAGCCGCCATAGATTGAGGCAGCCCGGCTGAAGAAATAGTCATCGGCGGCGCCGCGCAGGTGGGCGGGTAGG
Organism: uncultured Alphaproteobacteria bacterium; assembly: GCA_938084065.1. GTDB lineage: Bacteria > Pseudomonadota > Alphaproteobacteria > Bin95 > Bin95 > JACKII01. The sequence goes on along the minus strand of CALKDI010000289.1, from coordinate 4,397 downwards.
ACCTCGTCCCAGTTCGAACCCACATCGCGACCATAGCCAGCCAATGGCCCGAGATACGAGCCGCCGGCTGCAATGGCAAGCTCTGTGAGCTGCTGGCGGATTTCTGAGCCGCGGATTTTCAAGGCCGAAGCCTCTGCGCCCACGGGCTTGCCCTGAGCATCGGCGGCCAGATACCGCAGGTTTGTTCCGGCCAAGGCCTGCAGTTCAATCTCGGTTTGCGAAAGGGCTTGCATGTAGGTCTCGTCCGTATCCAGGCCTTGTTCGCGCGCCATCTGACGTAACTTGGTCACACGGGCTTGGCTCTCGCCAACCTCGGCGATACCGAAGCGCTCGTACTGGAGGAGGAATTTGGCATAGGTCCAGCCCATGTTCTCCTCGCCGATGCGCTGATCGACCGGTACGCGCACGTCATTGAAGTGCACCATGTTGAGGTGATGCTGGCCGTCGATGGAGATGATCGGCTGAATTTCGATGCCCGGCGTCTTCATGTCGAACAGCAGGAAGCTGATGCCCTGCTGTGGTTTGCGGTCATCGAACGCGGTGCGGACCAGGCAAAAGATCCAGTCGGCATGCTGAGCGTAGCTGGTCCAGATTTTGGTGCCGTTCACGACATAGTCGTCGCCGTCACGATCCGCCCGTGTGCGCAATGCGGCGAGGTCGGAGCCGCTGCCCGGCTCTGAATAGCCCTGGCACCACCAGGTATCAAAGTTGACGGTGCCGGGCAGGACGCGGGCTTTCTGCTCCGGCGTGCCGAAGGTGTAGATCACCGGGCCAACCATGGTCGTGCCGAACGGGGCGGCGAACGGCACGGGGTGGCGCTGCACTTCCTCGTCGAACAGATGGCGTTGCCAGGCGGTAAGGGCGGCTCCGCCGTGTTCCTTCGGCCAATGCGGCGCGCTCCAGCCCTTCGTGGCCAGCAACTTCATCCAGCGGGTGTAGTCGCCCTTGTAGTCGCCCTTGTGCTCCAGCTGGCGCGCAGCGATGTCGGCGGGCAGGTTTTCTTCGACGAATTGGCGAACTTCAGCCTGAAAGGCCAGATCTTCGGGGGAGAGCGGCAGGCTCATCAAACAGACCTCCTTAAAGTGATGGCGACAAAGTAGCGAGTTCAGGTGTCAAAGGATACAGGCCTGGACGTCACCCCGGCGCTACTGACGGCGCGCAATATTGTACCAGTTGGCAGCGATGATTAGCGCAGTGCCAATCCCGGTATAGATGCTGGGGATTTCGGTATAGAGTATGAAGCCCAATGCGGCGACCAAGGGAAATTGAATATAGGTGACGGGCATTGCGATAGTTGCGTCGGCCTTATGCAATCCGGTTGCCATAGCAAAATGGGCGAGGACGCCGGTTGCGCCAACGACGACGATCGGCAGCAAGTCGCTCCAGCCCGGCCAGTACCAGGTTTGCATGCCGACTGAAAAGGCGATGGACATCGGCAATTGGATTAGCATCATCCAGAACACCACGGTCATCGCACTGTCTTTCTGGGTCAGCTTTTTGGCCAAGATCATGGAGCCAGCATAGCCCATAGCGCCGATCAACGACACCAGCGAGGCATGGTGCAGTTCCATTCCGCCTGGTCGCAGAATGATCAGGACACCCATGAAAGCCAGGCCAATCACCACCAACCGCTGGGTCGTGACCTTCTCTTTTAGATAGACAATCGCCAGGATCGCGCCCCAGAGTGGCACGGTGGCGTTCAAGCTGGTTACCAACACCAGCGGCAGCAGCCCCAGCGCATAGAACCATGCGAACTGGCCGACAAAGTGCACGCAATTGCGGACCAGATGACCCTTCTTCTGCCGCGTTTGGAACTGGGACAGGCGGCCAGATAGGAGAATGATCGCTGTCGCCATCAGCAAGCCGATAGAGCTACGCCAAACCATGATGTTTGGCGTGCTGAATCCGGTTATGTGCATTTCGCGCGCGGCGATGCCCATCGTCGTGAAACAACAGGCGGCCACTGCCATCCAAAAGCAGCCCAGCAGGGTATCGCGTTGCGTAGGCCTGCGGACGCTACTGGATTCAGCCACTAAACGGGCCGGGCGAGGCGCAACACCCGTTGACCCTTGCTGGAGCGGTGGTTCGGCATGACCAGCACGCAATTGTCGTAGGGCGTGGTGATGGCCTCCTCGTCATCGAAGGCTATGACCGTGCCGACATCGGCGATGGTTTCCAGGCCGATGAAGGGCTGGACGAACTGGAACTTGTCCGTCTTGGCCATAATGCCGTCGGTTACCTCCAGCACGGTAGGGGCCGGCGGATTGCGCTCGTACAGGTGCGGGTCGGCTTCGGCTTGGTCGATGACGCCCATGGCGACGAGGAAGCGGAAGGTGGTGTCGATAGCTGCCTTGCGGGTGTAGTCGGCCCAATGCTGGCCGCACTCCACCAACTGGGCGGTCTTGTCGTTGCTGGTGTCATTGAAGGGCGTGTACTCGATGATGCGCTTGCCGGCATCATGCACTGGGCCGCCGACGCCATAGGTGGGATAGCCGGTGCGCAGGTAGGCCTCCTGCTCCTTCTGATTGCCCCAGAACAAGGTCAGCGGCGGGCTGGTGGTCGACATGGAGTGAATGTCCAGCAGGTCGTCTACCTGGTCAAAGATCGGCCGCATCTGCCGGGCGCGGCGCAGCTCCACGCTGTCTTCCGCGCTGTCGAGGCGATGCTCCACCCAGAGGCGGTTGAAGTTCTCGTCAATCTGGCGCGTCACCCAGGGGTTGGCCGGATCGAAATTGTTGTACGCCTCATAGTTCGCAAAGCCGAGGGTCAGCTTTCCCTGCTTGGGCCTGATACGCAGCTTGAACAGCAGGTCGACGGCGACCGCGCCGCACAGCTCATTGCCGTGGGTGACGGCGTTGACCATGACGTGCCGGCCGGGCTTGCCGCTGTCGAAGGTGTGGACGTAGGGCACGCCGGTGTTGCCCTCCGCATAGGGGGTGATGTCCGGCCAAGCGAACTCGATCGGGTATTCAGAGGGTGAGATGGGCGGCATTGGCGTTCTCTCCAACAAAGTGATTGGGGTTATCATAGGCCAGTGTCGGCTGGCGGCAATTGACTTGAGCGCCGCTGCATGCGACGCCTTGGCCGGTAAAATTCAGTCCTGAGAGGAAGGCAAATCTCCATGATCCATCTCCATTCCTGGAACACATCGAACGGTCGCAAGATCTCCATCATGCTGGAGGAATTGGGCATTCCGTACCAGTGGCACCCGGTTAATATCGGCAAGGATGAACAGTTTCATCCAGACTTCCTTAAGATTTCCCCCAACAACCGCATCCCGGCGATTGTCGATACCGATGGCCCGGGCGGCGGCGAGTTCAGCCTGTTTGAGAGCGGCGCGATTCTGATCTATTTGGCGGAGAAAACCGACAGCGACCTTTATCCGTCCGAGCCGCGCAAGCGCTATGAGGTGCTGCAATGGCTGATGTGGCAGATGGGCGGCGTCGGCCCGATGCAGGGCCAGGCCCACCACTTCCGCCGCGCGGCCAAGGAGCAAATCCCCTATGGTATCAAGCGCTATACGGAGGAGACCTATCGCCTGTACGGCGTGATGAATAAGCAGTTGGACGGTAGGGACTTTATCTGCGGCGACTACTCCATCGCCGACATCGCCGTCTATCCCTGGTGTCATCGCCACGATTGGATTGACATGCCCTGGGACAAGCTGCCGAACGTGAAACGCTGGTTCGATATGATGAGCGAGCGTCCGGCAGTGCAGCGCGGGCTGGATGCGCAGGTGGTGAAGTAGAGGGGGGCTACGGATTGGCTGGGGTTCGGTCGCCCACGCCTCGCCAATCCGCCAATGCGCTGGCCAGCACTGCCCAGAAAATGTGGAAGGTGAAGCCGAAGCGATTGCCGCTCTCGCCCATACTGTGCAGCGCAAGACTGACCAGGATTGGTGGCACCAACAACAGATAGGCCGTAACACGCGGATCGGCTAACGCGTCACGGTTGCGCAAGACTCGCCCCGCGGCGCGGGCTGCGGCCAGCAGCACAAGTGTCAACACCGCCATCCAAGCCGCGGCAGCGACCGCCATGGCAGTTTTGTAGCGCCAATCGCCGATTTCCAGGCCGAGCAACATCCAATCATAGATATTGTCGTCGGAGCAGCAGAGGTAGGCAATTTGGCGCCGGGGCACTTGTTTTGCGAACTCGACAGGGTGTTTTGCGATCCAACGCCGGGCGCGCGCGGCAGCCTCGCCATCCCATTGCGGCTCTGGATACTCTCGCCAATCCGGGAAAAAGGCGTGTAATGAGTAAGCGGTGTGTACGCCTTTCAATTACCCACAAGTATTTTTTGTCCCGTTTGTGCTGCCCGGAATCCCTCGTCGAGGTCTGCCAACCGGGTGAATCCGCGCCAGATGACGGTTGTACCCGGGGGCGGGTCGCTGTTGCGG
>CALKDI010000288.1 GCA_938084065.1 uncultured Alphaproteobacteria bacterium | reverse complement strand
CTCACTCCTCCAGGATGAGCGACGGGATGTGGACCCTGCATTGGCTGATGTTATGCTCAAGCGATATGCCAAAGCCGTTCCCGATCTCAATAACCAGCGCGCTTATTGGACCCTCGGCCTACAACGGCACCTCAAAAACCTGGGCATCTTCGCCCGGCTCTCCCGTCGCGATGGCAAGCACCGCTATCTGGCCCATATTCCACGCATGTGGGACCTCGTCCAACTTTGCCTGGACAAGGAACCTTCGCTCGCTCCCATGGCAGCGTGGCTGACCGAACATTGGCCACCACAGACCCGCACAGCACCCGCTAATCCGGAGGCCGCCGCATGAGCCTGCAACCCACGCTTCATCGCGCCATGATTCTGGCTGCTGGTCGCGGCCAACGGCTGGCGACGATCACTGCGACCACGCCGAAACCGCTGATCCGCGTTGGTGGTTACGCTTTGATCGACCTGGCTCTGGAACAGTTGCAAGCGGCAGGCGTGACCGATCTCGTCGTCAATACGCACCACCTGGCAGAGCGCGTGGAAGACCACGTCCGACGCTGGAACATGCCAGGCTTGCACATCTCCCGCGAAGCCGAATTGCTGGATACCGGCGGCGGTGTTGCCCGGGCCTTGCATTGGCTCGGCCTGACGCCGTTCTATGTGCTGAACAGCGATTTGGTCTGGCTCGACACACCCGGTCGCGCGCTGCAACGTATGGCGCAGGCCTGGGACGATGGCCGTATGGATGCGCTGCTATTGCTGGCGCCAACCGTGAGTATTAGCGGCTATAGTGGGCCCGGCGATTTCGCGATGTTGCCCGATGGACGATTGGCCCGCCGTCAGCCCTCGACCATGGCCCCCTTCGTCTTTACCGGCGCGCAAATTCTGGCTCCGCGCGCGTTTACTGGAGCCCCTGATGGGCCATTCTCACTGAACCATATTTACGACAGGGCTGCTTCTCGTGGACGCCTGTACGGCATCCGCCATGAGGGCAGTTGGATTGATGCTGGCACGCCAGAGCGGTTGCACCTTGCCAGCGAGGCCATGGTGCATACCCGCCAGGGCTCACTCTGGTGAGCGATACCGGGCTGCGGGGCCTCTATTCCATTCCAGCCGGCGTCCCATTCCTGGATGCCTTAGCCGCCGGCCTATTACGGGCGCTAGAGGGTGACCCCACCCGCCTCAGCCACGCCCGCGTTTTCCTGCCGACGCGGCGTGCCTGTCAGGCCATGGCCGATGCGTTTCTGCGGGTGACCGAAGGCCAGCCATTGCTGCTGCCGCATTTGGAGCCATTGGGTGACCTGGACCCAGAGGATTGGCATGCTGAGGCCGGTGGTGCGTCGGCGGCCATAGCCGGCCTGCCACCGGCTATCGCGCCGGCCCGTCGGCAATTGCTGTTGGCGCGGTTGATCCTTGGCCGCGACGCCGAGATCGGCGCGGATCAGGCGCTGAAGTTGGCTGACGCTCTGGGGCGGTGGCTGGATCAAGTGCAAATCCACGATCTGGACCCCGCCAACCTCGCAAATCTGGTGCCGGAGGAGTATGCGGACCATTGGGCCGAGACCCTGCGCTTTCTGGAACTGGTCACCAAATTTTGGCCAGTTATTTTGACGGAAGAAGGCGCGATGGACGCCGTCGAACGGCGCAAAGCCATCATCGCCGCCCAGGTCGAGGCTTGGCGGGCCGCTCCGCCTGAGACCCCGATCATCGCGGCAGGCTCAACCGGTTCCTTGCCACCGACGGCGCGGTTGATGCGCGCTATCCTGGATCTGCCAGCGGGCGCCGTCGTGCTTCCAGGGTTAGACTTGGATCTGGACGAGCCCGCGTGGCAGGTCTTACCAGAAGGCCATCCGCAATTTGGCCTTGCCAACCTGCTGACGGCGCTGAAAAAGCCGCGCTCATCGGTTCAGGTTTGGCCCCGAACCTCCATCCCTGACGCCCACACAAACCGCGCCCAAACCGGACGCGCTGCATTGTTGCGGCGAGCCTTGCGCCCTGCTGAAGCCCCTGAAATACCGGCAAGCCCAGATGTCATGCGCGCAGGCCTCGCGAATCTGACCGAAGTTGCAGCCCTCGGCCCAGAATCAGAAGCTCGCGCCATCGCCTTGGCAATGCGGGAGTTTTTGGAGCGCACCGCCGACGAAACCGCAGCACTGGTGACCGCTGACCGCGGTCTCGCCCAGCGGGTCGCAGGTGAGTTGGCACGGTGGCAGATTGCCATCGACGATTCCGCGGGCGAGGCATTGTTGGATCTGCCGCCCGGTGTCTTTCTGCGTTTGGTGGCAGAGGCTGCGTGCAAGGAGTTGGCCCCAGTGCCATTGCTGGCCATGCTCAAACATCCGCTCGCCGCCGTTGATCGTCCGTTGGTGGAGCATTTGGAGCGGGCAGCCTTGCGCGGATTGCGGCCGGGCCCTGGCCTGGAAGGCCTACGCAATGCCCTGAAGCCAGAGGAAGCCGTCGCGATTGAGCCGTTGTTGATGCAGATCGAAACCGCACTGGCACCGCTCATCGCCGTTGCCAATGGCAGCAAAACAGGCCTGACGGACTGGCTCACCGCTCACGTGCAAGCCGCCGAAGCACTGGCCGCGACAGAGGAGCAACCCGGCGCGGATCGGCTTTGGGCTGATGAGGCAGGAGAGGCGATGGCGCTGGCCCTCGATGGCCTGTTCGCAGCGGCCAGTGACTTCGTGCCGGTCGCTGCCCACGACTATCAAACCGTGTTCGAGAACCTGCTCAGCACCCAGACCGTGCGCCCGCGCTATGGCAAACATCCACGACTGGCAATCCTCGGGCCGCTGGAGGCGCGGCTGCAATGCCCGCAGCTGGCTATCCTGGGCGGATTAAATGAAGGCTCGTGGCCGCCAGAACCAGAGCGTGACCCGTGGATGGGCCGACCCATGCGGGAGGATTTCGGGCTACCATTGCCGGAATGGCGCATCGGCCTTGCCGCCCATGACTTCGCCCAAGCCTTTGCCGCGCCGGAGGTGATTTTGACCCGGGCGGAGCGGGTTGGTGGCGCACCGACAGTGCCTGCTCGCTGGCTCACTCGGTTGGAATTGGTCGCGCGGGCGGCGACCGGCGCGCTGTCCGACGATAAGGAGAATCCATTGCGGGCAGGGGCGCCTGAATGGTTGGCTTGGGCCGCGGCACTGGATCAGGCCAATGCAGCGATCCCAGAATTGCCAGAACCGAAGCCACCAGTCGAGGCGCGCTTCCGCGACCTCTATGTCACCGACGTCGAACGCTGGGTACGCGATCCTTATGGCCATTATGCCCGCTCCATCCTGAAACTGCGTCCGCTCGACCAGATCGATCAGGAGCCAGACGCGGCTGAGCGCGGCACGTTATTGCATGAGGTGTTGCACAAGTTCGTCCGCGGCCTCACCCCCGGTGAATGGCCTGACGATGCGCTCGACCAGTTGATTGCGCTGGGAGAGGAGCAATTTTCTGGCCTGAAAGATCGGCCCGGCGTCCACGCCTTCTGGTGGCACCGCTTCCGGCGCATGGCGGCGTGGTATGTGGAGCACGAAGACGGACGTTGGCCTGCAATCGCCTCTGCCGAAACCGAAACTAAGCTGAGCGGGCCGATCCAGGCGGCAGGCCGATCGGTCACTCTCAACGCCCGTGTTGACCGGCTCGACCGGTTTGATGGCGCCGGCTTCGTACTCATTGACTACAAAAGCGGCAACTTGCCAGGACTGGAACCACCAGCCGATAAAGATTGGACCCAATCCGCAGCGCGGGCCTGGTCGCCGCAATTGCCGTTGGAAGGCAAGCTGCTGCGCGATCTGCATCCCTGTGCCGAGCTTGAGGCATTGGAAGCCTGGGCCGTCGGCGGTGGTTCGCGCGACAAGATCGGTGAAGCCAAGTCTTTGACTGACAAACGCGAGCCTGTCGCGGTGGCGCAGCAGGCCTGGGAAGGTCTGCTGCGCCTGCTAGCGCAGTTCGCCGACCCAGACATGCCCTACCTCTCGGAGCCGCGGCCATTGTTGGCGCCGCGCTATAGCGACTACCGCCACTTAGCCCGGATCGCACAGGAGGGCGACAGCAATGGCTGACTCTCCCGGCGAACTATCGCTGGCAATCGATCCCAGCACGCAACAGCGGCTGGCTGCCGACCCGCAGGTCTCCGCCTGGGTGAATGCGTCCGCTGGTTCTGGCAAGACTAAAGTGCTGACAGACCGGGTGCTAGCATTGCTGTTGGGCGGTTCCCGACCGCACGGCATTCTCTGCCTGACCTTCACCAAGGCGGCGGCCGGCGAGATGGCCAACCGCGTTGCCGACCGTCTGGCGCTCTGGGCGCGGGCAGATCAGGCTGACCTGACACGTCACCTGACCGACTTGCTGGGCGACGCCCCAGACTCCGACACAATCGACCGTGCCCGCCGCCTGTTCGCCCGCGTGCAGGAAGCGCCGGGTGGTGTGCGTATCGACACCGTCCACGCCTTTTGCCAGGGCGTGCTGCAACGCTTTCCGGTCGAAGCCAAGGTGCCGCCCCATTTCGACGTGCTGGAGGACCGCGACCAGCGCCTGCTGCTGAGCCAAGCCCGTGATGAGCTGGTACGGCAGGTGACAGCAGACCAAAACAGCCCGCTAGCCGGTGCCTGGGGTCGGATGCTGGCACGCCTGTCGGAATCCCGCTTTGCCAAACTCGCCCAGGAGATCGCAAGCAAGCGCAGCCAGTTGCAAGACCTGACGATTGAGCAAGTGGCCAGCCGCCTCGCTATCCCACTAGAAGCAACGCCGGAAAACGTGCTGCGCGCCGCCTGCGCGGACGAAGCCTTTGATGCGGAGGCGTTATGGGGCGCAATCTCACAACTATCTCTGGCCAAAGGAAAGACCGCGCCAAAGTTAGTTGCTGGACTTGAGGCCTGGCTGGCAGCGTCGCCTCAGGCTCGGGATTTAAACGCGTACCGCAGCTTGCTGCTCACCAATGAGATGACGCCCAGAAAGTTCGGCAAGCTGCTGGAAGACGAGATTGTCGCCAGGGCCCTCGAGGCGGAGAGCAGCCGCCTCATCGCTGTCTTCGAAGAGGCCACTAAGGTTCAAGCCCTAGCCGATACTGGTGCATTGCTAACCGTCGCCCAGTGGTTTCTAACCCGCTACGAGGCCTTGAAGAAAATCCGGTCGCTGTTGGACTACGACGATCTCATCCTCGGCATGCGCCAGTTGCTGATCGACCCCGGCGCGGCCTGGGTTCACTACAAGCTCGACCGCGGCATTGACCATGTACTGGTGGACGAGGCGCAGGACACCAACCCAGAACAATGGCAGGTCATCGCCGCGCTCGTTTCGGAATTTTTCGCGGGTGAGGGCATAGAGCGCTCGCAACGCACCTTGTTTGCAGTCGGCGACCCGAAACAGTCGATCTACAGCTTCCAGGGAGCCGACCCTCAGGGCTTCATCGACCGCCGCAGCCAATTCGCCACCCAGGCAGAGGCCAGCGGCCAGGTCTGGCGCGACGTGCCGCTCACCGTTTCCTTTCGCTCCGCAGCCCCAGTGTTACAACTGGTGGACGAGGTTTTCAGCGACCCGCTCAGCCTGGGTGTCGGCGCAACCCCGGTCATCCACACCGCCCACCGCAAGGATGCGCCCGGCTGGATTGAGGTCTGGCCGCTGCTGCCGCCCGCCGATACCGATGTCATCGACGATGTCTGGGAATTGCCCCGAATTTATGAGGGCGCGCAGGACGCTGAAGATCGGCTGGCCTATGCCGTGGCCGCCAAGATCAAGGCCCTGATCGACAGCGGCGAGCCCCTCCACGCTACTGAAAATCGCCCGATCCGCGCCGGCGATATCATGGTGCTGGTTCGCCGCCGCCGCAGCTTTGGCCGGACCCTGGTGCAGCACCTGAAGCGCCTCGGCGTGCCCGTGGCAGGCGTTGACCGAATGGCACTGACCCGCCAGCTCGCGGTGCAGGATCTGTCGGCGTTCGGCCAGTTCCTGCTACTACCCAGCGACGACCTGACTCTGGCCGCCATGCTAAAAGGCCCGTTCTTCCAATGGGATGAAGACCGCCTGTTCCGGCTCGCCCATGGCCGCAAAGGCTCGCTATGGTCCGCACTCCAGGCGGCTGAAGACCCTGCTGACAAGGCCGATGCCAGGCGCCTCGCGGACTGGTTGAACCGCGCCAAGTCCCTGGCGCCATTCGCCCTCTACAGCCGCCTCCTGATCCAAGACGGCGGCCGCGCCGCGATCCGTGGCTTCCTGGGTCCAGAGGCGGATGATCCCGTCGATGAGTTCCTAACCCTCGCCCTCGATTTCCCCCGACACGGCCCGCCGACGCTACAGCATTTCCTGCGCTGGCTCGCCGCCGACGACGTGGAGATCAAGCGCGAACTCGACACGGGGGAGCGCGATGAGGTCCGCCTGCTGACCGTGCACGCCGCCAAAGGTTTGCAGGCCCCCATCGTCTTCCTGCCCGACACGATGCGTGCGCCCGAGGGCGGTGCGAACCAGCGCCCACAGCTGGTTTGGGATGGTCCGGTTGGCATTTGGGCGGAGGGCAGCAAGAGCCGCCGAGACCCAGTCTCCGACGCGCTGATGGCCGCCGAAACTGCTAAGGTGACGGAGGAGGAGGCGCGCCTGCTCTACGTCGCACTCACCCGTGCAGAGGATCGGCTTTATGTCTGTGGTTGGGAGACCCAGCAAAAGGGCGGCGGCACCACATGGTACCAGCTGGTCGCCGAAGCCTGCACACGCCTGACCGCCGCCGGCGAGATGACCCAGCGGGACTTCACCGTCGGAGACCACGCGGGCGAGGGCTTCACCATGGGCGAGGCGCCCACCGCGCTCGCGGTTACCGAGCCGCCGGCCAGTGCGCCGCCACTAACGCTGCCATCCTGGGCGCTACGCCCCGCGCCGTCAGAGCCATCGCCGGGCCGCCCGCTGGCGCCCTCGCGGCCCAGCCCCATTGCGCCGGCCTTGCGCTCGCCTCTGCGGGACCGCGACGCCGCGGACAACCGCTTCCGGCGCGGCACCCTCCTGCACCGCCTGCTGCAATACCTGCCCGGCATCGCACCCGCCCAACGGCAAGCCATCGCGGCCCAGGTGCTGAGCGATTCCGGACTGACCGCCGACCAAATCGCTGAATACGTCGCCGCTGTCGCTCCGGTCCTCGACGATTCTCGCTTCGCCGCTGTTTTCGCCGCCGATGCGCTGGTCGAGGCCTCGTTGACCGGCCTGATTGATGGCGTTGTGGTGAGCGGCACAGTCGACCGATTGCTGGTCACGCCCGCAAAGGTGTTCATTATCGACTACAAAACCAACCGCAATCCGCCGGGCGATTCATCAGCAATTCCCCTGGCATATGCCAAGCAAATGCAGGCGTATTCGGCGCTTTTGCACGGTATATACCCGGATCGCACCATCGAAGCTGCCCTGCTGTGGACCGAGGTGCCGCGCCTCGACATCGTTACCCTGGCGAATTGATCGCGCTGCCGACCAATTGACGAACCGCCTTCGGCTTCCTAGCTTCTGCTGTGACACAGATACAAATTCAAGCTGCAACAAGGATATCCTCCCATGGCTACCACCCCCGTCACTGATTCTTCATTCGAAGCCGACGTTCTGAATTCCGATACCCCGGTCGTAGTCGACTTTTGGGCGGAATGGTGCGGCCCGTGCAAGATGATCGGCCCCTCCCTGGAGGAAATCTCCGAATCCATGGGTGAGAAGGTCAAGATCGTAAAGATCAACATCGACGAAAACCCAGGCACCCCCGGCAAATTCGGTGTGCGCGGCATCCCCACTCTGATGCTGTTCAAAGACGGAGCCCTGACGGCCACCAAAGTCGGCGCCGCCCCAAAAGGCGCGCTGCAACAATGGGTCGAAGACCACATCTAAGCGGCACTGATTTCAGGCGAAAGGCGGGGAGGCACCAACCCTCTCCGCCTTTTTATCCTGAGCCTGTCGAAGGGTGAAGAAAGAGTGGGCGGCTAGCTGCTATGCCGTTTTTTCTACGACTAGCCCCAACTCATCTATCATCGCATCGCGCATGATGAATTTCTGCGGCTTGCCAGTCACCGTCATAGGCAGTTCGGTCTTAAACCGGACATAGCGCGGAATTTTGTAGTGGGCGATTTGCCCGCGGCAGAAGGCTTTGATGTCCTCCTCCGTCAAACTTTGCCCTGTCTTCAGCACGATCCAGGTTGCGATTTCCTCGCCGAACCTCTGGTCGGGGACACCAAACACTTGTGCCTCCTGCACCGCGGGATGGCGGTAGAGGAAGCTTTCAATCTCTGCCGGATAGGCGTTCTCACCACCGCGGATGATCATATCTTTAACCCGCCCCGTGATGTTGCCATAGCCTTCTGCATCGATCACCGCCAGATCGCCGGAATGCATCCAACCATCGGCGTCGATGCTTTCCGCCGTGCGTTCTGGGTCTTCCCAATAGCCTTTCATCACGGAATAGCCGCGGGTGCAGAGTTCGCCCTGAACCCCGGGTGCTACCGTATTGCCATCTTCATCAACAATTTTGCATTCGACGCCTGGATGCACGCGGCCGACGGTGGAGGTCTGCCGTTCAATTGGATCGCCGATGGCGGTCTGGAAGGACACCGGGCTGGTTTCGGTCATGCCGTAAGCGATGGTGATTTCCGTCAGGTTCATCTCCGCGACGCACCGTTTCATCACCTCAATAGGGCAGGGGGCGCCTGCCATGATGCCTGTGCGCAGGCTGGAGAGATCAAAACTGGCGAGCTCTGGATGGCCTAACAGGCCGACGAACATGGTGGGCACGCCATAAACAGCCGTACACTTCTCATCAGACATCGCCCGTAGGTTTGCATCCGGGTCAAAGCCTTCTGAGGCAAAAACCATAGTTGCGCCCGTTGCCAGGCAGCCCAGCGCACCCATGACCATGCCAAAGCAATGATAGAGCGGCACAGGAATGCACAGCCGGTCTAGCTCTGTGAAGTTCTGTGCCTCCACAACAAACCGGCCATTGTTTACGACATTGGTATGGCTGAGCGTCGCCCCTTTTGGCGCGCCCGTGGTGCCAGAGGTGAACTGAACATTGATGGCCTCATCCGCATCCAGCGTCGCAGTTATGGCATCCAGTGTTGCTGAGGGAGTATCCCGGCCAGTATCGACAATATTGTCGAAATTGAACATGCCTGGCGTCTTGTCCGGACCGACACGAATGATGATGCGCATATCAGGCATGGTGGCCGCGTGCAGGTCGCCTGCATCACATGTGGCCAGTTCCGGCGCCAATTCCTGCAGCATCTCAATATAATCGCTGCTCTTGAAATTCGCGGCGGTGACCAGCGCCTTGCAGCCTACCTTGTTCACCGCATATTCGATTTCGGACAAGCGGTAGGCTGGATTGATTGTCACCAGCACGATCCCGACCCGCGCCGTCGCGAACTGTGTCAGCAGCCATTCATATCGGTTTGGTGACCAGATGCCTAGCCGGTCGCCTTTGCGCAGGCCCAGCTTTAGGAAGCCGGCTGCCAGCGCATCAACCTCCTCCGCGAATTCTGCCCAGGTCCAGCGCACGCCTTGCTCTACGAACACGGCGGCTTCGCGATCTGGAAAGCGGCTGACGGTTCGGGCCAGTACGGTGGGAATAGTCTCTCGCCACAACGGTTGGGCTGTGTCACCGATAACGTGCGCTAAGCCATTGCGGGCTGTGAGGTCAGGCAGGGCAGTCGGTGCGTTCATGGCTAATCTCCGGCGATCCAAAGGCGCTGATGGGGCGCTATCATGAAATTTTACCTGAAAACCCATTGGCTGAACAGCGTATGAAGCGGCCCTCAGTGTTGGCCCTGGTCTAGAGGGAGGCTTACGCCGCCCACGGCTTGGCCAGGAACCCATCAAACATAATCAGTGCCCACAGCACCTTGGCATTGTCAGCTCGGCTGCTACGGTGATCGCTTGCCAGTCGGCGTACAAATGCCATGTCGAACATGCCAGAGCTGGCCAACCGTCCGTTTGACGCCACCAGCGCCTCAATCCGATCATCCAAGCCGCCCCGCAACCAACCTGCCAACGGCATGGAGAACCCTTGCTTGGCGCGGTAGAGCAACTCGCGCGGCAATAGTGGTTCCAGCGCCTGTTTCAGGATCCACTTGCCCTCAAACCCATTGACCTTCAACCGATCTGGCAGGCCCATAGCCCATTGCACCAGGCTGGGATCGAGCAATGGCGGCCGCACCTCCAGAGAGTTTGCCATGGCGGCACGATCCACCTTGACCAACATTTGGCCAGACAGCCAGGTTTTCATATCGACGTACTGCGCAGTGCGCAGCGGGTTATCCGTGTCGGCGTCGTCAGCAAATTTGCGGATGACCGAGGTTGGGTCATAGCCGTTCAGGCTGTTGTGAAGGTCGCCGCTGAATAGCTGCCGGCGCAGGGCATCCGGTAGCACTGTAATTGCCCGGAAATAGCCGGCGGCGCGGTCGGTCGCCAACGCCTCGAATGTGGCTTTGGCGCGGAAAGCGCGGGGTGCCCAGGCGGCCCGGGGATAGAGAGCGGCCATAGGGCCGAACACCATCCGGCGCAGGCCAGCCGGAAGTTTGGCCTTCACCGCTTCTTCGCGCATGTGGAAGGGATAGCGGCGGTAGCCGGCAAACGCATCATCACCGCCGTCACCGGACAGCGCCACGGTCACTCGGCTGCGCGCAAGTTTTGAGACGCGATAGGTTGGCAGAGCGGATTCATCGGCAAATGGCTCGCCATAGGCTAGGGCCAGCCGATCCACCAGATCGACTGCCTCGACCTCAACCACCTCACGGTAATGGTCAGTGCCGTACTTGTCCGCAACCCTCTGCGCGAATTCGGTTTCGTCATATTTCGGGTCAGGAAAGCCCATTGCACAGGTGCGCACAGGCGTATCCGATGCTTGGGCCATCAACGCCACTACGCCGCTGGAATCAACGCCGCCGGATAGAAACGCCCCCAGCGGCACGTCGGAAACCATGCGTGCGCGGACGGCATTGCCAAACCGCTCCAGCAATTCCTCCTTCGCATCCTCCGCTGATATAGTGGGGCCAGCGGCGGCAGACAGGCGCCAGTAGGCCTCCGAGCGCAGGGCGGTGCGATCCATGCCGCGTTCCACCACCAGCTTGTGGCCAGGCTCTAACTTGAAAATGCCGTCAAAGATTGACTTTGGGTCTGGCACATAGCCATAGGCGAAATAGTCAGCCACGGCATCTGGCCGGATCGCAGGCGTTGTTGCCAGTCCGGCCAGAACGGCATTGATCTCCGAGCCGAACAGCAGCCAATTATCATCGCTAACTGCGTAGTAAAGCGGCTTCTCACCCATCGGATCACGGGCCAGCAACAGGCGCTGCTTCGCCGTATCCCACAACGCGATGGCAAACATGCCATTCAGTCGCTTGAGGGCATCGTCGCCCCATGCAGGGTAGCCTTGCAGGATCGCCTCTGTATCCGACTG
>CALKDI010000287.1 GCA_938084065.1 uncultured Alphaproteobacteria bacterium | reverse complement strand
TCAGCTACCGCTGTCGTGTAGTGTGAGATTTGACGCAGACCGGCTATCAACACCCTACCATTCCAACACAGTTGCTTTAAGGACCCCCGATGAAAGCCTATGAAATCATCTCCGACGGCGGCATTGACGCGCTGAACCTTGCCGAACGCCCGACACCGACGCCCGGCCATAACGAGGTGTTGGTGCGCATGCGGGCTTCGTCATTGAATTACCGTGATCTGATGACGGTCGTGGATGCGGGCAGCCGAAACCTGCCGTATCCGCGCATTCCCAACTCTGACGGTGCCGGTGAAGTGCTGGCGGTCGGCGACGGTGTCACCCGGTTTGCAGCTGGCGACCGTGTGGCCGGTTGTTTCTTCCAGCGCTGGGAAGATGGCGACATCACTGCAGACGGTATGGCCAGCGCCCTCGGCGGCGCGTTGGATGGCGTATTGGCTGAGGAGGTGGTGTTGAGCGAGCGGGGCCTTGTTCGCATCCCCGATCATCTTTCCTTCGCCGAGGCAGCGACACTGCCGTGCGCCGCACTCACCGCCTGGAACGCTTTGGTTGAGAAGGGACAGTTGATCGCGGGCGAGACCGTGCTGTTGATCGGCACCGGCGGCGTCTCAATCTTTGGCCTGCAAATCGCGGCGATGTTCGGCGCGCGCAGCATCATCCTGTCTTCCAGCGATGAGAAACTGGAGCGCGCCAAAGCGATGGGCGCCTCGGACACAATCAACTATCGCAGCACGCCCGATTGGCAAGACGCCGTCGTGAAACTCACTGCAGGCCGCGGCGTTGACCATGTTGTTGAAGTGGGTGGCGCCGGCACTCTGCCTCGCTCTATTGCCAGCACGCGGGTTGCGGGGCATGTGGCGCTGATTGGAGTGTTGACAGGTGGGGAGATCAATCCGACGGCGATCATGCGCAATTCGCTGAACTTCAATGGCATCTATGTCGGCAGCCAGGCCATGTTCGAACGGATGAACCGCGCGTTTGCTATTGCCGAGCTTCGGCCGGTAGTCGATCGCACGTTTGCCTTCGGCCAAGCGCGCGAGGCGTTCCATCACCTCCAGGCAGCAGGCCATTTCGGCAAGGTGGTTGTGGAGATCTAGCCAGAACCCTCTCCTGGACCCATCGCAAACAGGCTCTATACTTGCGCCAGAAGCACCACACCAAAGCCCAAAAGGACATCCGCCCCATGAAGATGAAAGCCGCCGTGTTGCGTCAGTTTAATGCGTCGCAACCCTTCGCTGACTCCCGCCCGCTCTCCATCGAAGAGGTGGAGCTATTGCCGCCGCAGCATGGTGAGGTGCTGGTGAAAATGGGTGGTGCTGGTATTTGCCACTCCGACCTGTCCGTCATCAACGCCGACCGTCCGCGCACCACCCCGGTGGTGATGGGCCATGAAGGCGCTGGTGAGATCGTCGAGTGCGGTCCGGGCGTGAATGACATGAAGCCGGGCGACCACGTCGTCTTTCAGTTCTCGCCGAGCTGCGGCCGTTGCCGTCGCTGCCTTGAGGGCCGGCCACAAATTTGTGAGCTGGGTGCCACGAGTAAAGCCCAAGGCCATCTGATGGGCGGCGGTTCTCGCTTGCGCGATCTGGATGGTAACGAGCTGGCGCACCACACCGGCGTCTCCTGCTACGCCGAATATGGCGTGCTGGACCGAGGCTCCATTGTGAAGGTGGACAACGATCTGCCGCTGCATGAGGCCGCTTTGTTCGGCTGTGCCGTCATGACGGGTGCTGGTGCAGTCATCAACACGGCGCGCATTCGCACCGGTGACTCGGTTGCCATTGTCGGCCTCGGCGGTGTCGGCCTTTCCGGCCTGCTGGGCGCGGTTGTTGGTGGTGCGGAGAAGATCGTCGCCATTGACCTGTCCGACGAGAAACTGGGCCTTGCCCGCCAATTGGGCGCGACCCACACCGTCAATGCTACCGACCCGAACCATGTGGAGCAGGTGCGCGACCTTACTGATGGCGGCGTCGATTTCGCGTTCGATCTGGCAGGCACGATCAAAGCGATGGAGACGGCCTATGGCGTCACCCGCTATGGCGGCAGTGTCGTGACCGCGGGCCTCTCGCCCAGTGCAGCGAACTTCTCGTTCAACCAGAGCAATCTGGTGAGCCAGGAGAAGTCAATCCGCGGCTCGTACATGGGGTCTTGCGTGCCGGTGCGCGACATCCCCCGCTTCATCGACCTGTACCGCCAGGGCCGCCTGCCGGTGGACCGCCTGGTCGACCGCACAATTGGCTTTGAGGAGGTCAATGCGGCCTTTGACAAGCTGCAGGGCAATGCCACCGTCCGTCAGGTATTGGTGCCACACGGCACGGCGTAAACTGCAAACGCCGTCATTGCGAGAAGCTCCAGGCGGACGAAGCAATCCAGCGTTGAGCGACGGCCCATCACGGCGGGCCTGCTGGGTTGCTTCATCTTTGGTTCGCAATGACGGCTAGAGAGTTCCCATGACTGACACATTAGAAGCCGGCTACGACATCCGCTGGGCGGCGGACCAATTCCGCGAGCGCCCGGCGGTTGTGTTCCGTGACCGCACGTATTCCTTTCGCGAGGTCAATGGCCGCGCGAACCGGCTGGCCAATGGCCTGCGCGCGCTGGGGTTGCAGACGGGTGATCGGGTTGGAGTGTTGGTCAACAACTCGATCCATTCGGTTGATGCGGTGTTTGGCCTGCTGAAGGGCGGGTTCTGCATCGTCGCGCTCAACAGCCGCCATGCACCGCCGGAGCATTTGGGCATTCTGACGGATGCGGGATGTGAAGCCGTCATCGTCGCCAGCCCTTATTCTGATATGATTCAGGCCGTAGCTGCCGATGCACCCGCCTTGCGGCATGTCATCGGGATAGGCTGGCAGCCGAAGACCGGCCTCGCTTACGACGCCTTTTTGGAGGGGGCCTCCGACAAAGAGCCAGCGCTGGAAATCCCCGCCGACACGATCAGCCGCCTGACCTATACCAGCGGCACCACCGGCAAGCCCAAAGGGGTGGTCGGAACGCATCGCCGTCACAACGCTCGCCTCGCCAATTTCTTTCAGACCTGCGAGTACGCGTTGGGGCCGGACCAGACCATGGGGCAGGTTGGGCCGCTCAGCCATGTGGCCGGCAATTACTTGCAGCCGTGCTTCGTGCGCGGCGCTAAGACCATCATTTTTGAGCGCTACGACCCGACTGATCTACAGGCGGCAATCCAGGAGCACCGCATCAACCATCTGCTGCTGGTGCCCACGATGATCGTGCGGTTCGTGGCGGCGTTGGAGCCGGAACGCTTTGACCTCTCCTCGCTGACCCGCATCAATTACGGCACCGCGCCAATTCCAGTGGACGTGCTGCGCCGTGGTATCGACATTCTCGGCCCCGTGTTCCGTCAGCACTATGGCATGAGCGAAGCCAATTCGCCGCTGACGCTGCTCTATCCAGATGAGCATTTGACTGAAGGACCGGAGGATGTGGTGGCCCGGCTCGCCTCTTGTGGCCGTCCGATCATGGCGCATCGCATCGTCGTGCGCTCGGCTGAC
>CALKDI010000286.1 GCA_938084065.1 uncultured Alphaproteobacteria bacterium | reverse complement strand
AGAGCCAGAGCAATCCAGCCGCGGCCCGCTGTCATGCCCTCCGCCCAAAGTGGTGTATAGGCCAGGGATAGGTAGGCGCCGCCGAGGCCGCTCATTGCGCCGCCAAACAGGATGGCTGCGAGGCGGACGCGCAAAACCGGGTGCCCGTGGGCATGGGCTGCCTCCGCATTCTCGCCAACAGCGCGCAGCACTAGGCCACGCCGGGTGCGTCGTAGCCAGAGCGTTATGCCAAGCCCCAGTGCCAGAACCAAGAACACCATGGGGTCCAGACCCATAACGATGGCCGGAATTTTGTCTACCGGAGTGCCGACATACTCGCTGCCGATGAGTGCGGATAGGCCTGTGCCAAAAATGGTCAGCGCCAGTCCGCTGGCCACTTGGTTGGCTGCTAAGCCCAGGACCAGCAGGGCAAACAGGCTGGCGAGGGCTGCGCCTGCTAACGCTCCGACCATGGCACCGACAATCCAGTGTGCGCCGCTGGCCACGGCGATAAAGCCACAGACAGCGCCCATCAGCATCATGCCCTCGACACCCAGATTGAGCACGCCGGCCCGCTCTGTCACCAACTCGCCAAGCGCGGCGAATGCCAGCGGTGTGGCGGCCATGGCGATGGTGGTGAGGATCAACAACTCGCTCATCGCTTGTTCCTCCACCGGGGCCCGTTTAACCGTGGCCTGTATTGGATCAGCACGTCACAGGCCAGGAGGAAAAACAGCAGTAGGCCTTGGAAGACGCCCGTCACAGCTAACGGCAAGCCGGCATTGATCTGGGCATTCTCGCCTCCCAGGTAGGAGAGGGCTACAACCAGACCTGCCAGCACGATGCCAGCCGGATGCAGCCGCCCCAGAAAGGCGACGATAATGGCGGTGAAGCCATAGCCGGGCGAAACCTCCGGCACCAATTGCCCCATTGGACCGGCCACCTCGCCGACACCGGCCAGGCCCGCCAAGCCTCCGCTGATCATGAAGGTCAGCCAGATCAGCCGGTTGTGGTTGAAGCCGGCATAGCGCGCCGCGTTTGGCGCCAGGCCGGCGACTTTGATCTGAAAGCCGACAAGGGTGTGGCGGGCCAATACCCACACTGCCAGCGCTGCCGCCAGAGCGAGGATCGCGCCCAGGTGCAGGCGGGTTTCGGCCAGGATGATCGGCAGCAACGTGCCATCAGGCAGCAACCGGCTTTCGGGAAAGCTGAAACCATCGGGGTCGCGCAGCACGCCGTTCATGAGCAGCCGCAGCAACAGGCTGGCCACATAGACCAGCATCAGGCTGGTGAGGATCTCATTGGTGTTGCGCCAGACGCGCAGCAGAGCCGGCAGTGCTGCCCAAGCCATACCGCCTGCCGCCGCGGCGAACAACATCAGCGGCAAAACCCATGGACCTTCTGCGGGATAGACCGCCAGGGCGAAGCCGCCGCCACAGATCGCTCCGGCTATCAGCTGGCCTTCGGCGCCAATGTTCCAGATGCCAGCCCGAAACCCCAGTGACAAACCTAGTGCGATCAACACCAGCGGCGCAGCCTTCACACCCAATTCCGCCAACCCATAGCGGTCACTGAGCGGGCCAATGAAGAAATGATAGAGGGCAGGACCGGGCGCGTGACCCAGGCCCGCAAACAACAGCGCCCCCGTCAGGATGGTCAATGCCAGCGCCAATAGCGGAGCCGCCAGAGTCATGGTGCGGGATGGTGTCGGGCGTGCCTCAAGCCGCAGCATCGACGGGCTCCCCGGCCATCAACATGCCCAGCGTTGTTGCATCAGCTTCAGTGACAGGGATGGGTGCGGACAAGCGACCGTCGCACAGAACCGCAATCCGGTCTGTCAACATCAACAACTCGTCTAGATCCTCGGACACAATGATAATGCAGGCGCCCTCTGTTGCGAGATCCAGCAATGCCTGGTGAATGGCAGCGGCGGCTCCTGCGTCGACACCCCAGGTTGGGTGGGCCGCAACCAACAGTTTGGGCGTCTGCAAGATCTCTCGCCCGACGATGAATTTTTGCAGATTGCCGCCAGATAGGCTGCTGGCGCGAGCGGATATGCCGGCGCTGCGGACGTCAAAGCGTTCCACGACATTGCTGGCGAAATGGGCGACCTTCCCCGGTTGCAACAGCCCGCGCACGGCGAATGCCAGCCGGCGATAGGTGCTGAGCAGGGCGTTGTCGGTCAGGTCCAACTCCGGCACCGCGCCGGTCCCCAATCGCTCTGGCGGCACATAGGCGAGGCCACGGGTGCGCCGGCCTTGTGGGTGAATATGGCCGATGGGCTGTTGATCCAGGATAATCGTGCCAGCACTGCCAGCGAGGACCTCACCAGATAAAGCCGCTAGCAGCGCGTTCTGGCCGTTGCCTGCAACCCCTGCGATCCCCAGAACTTCGCCCGCTTGAACAGACAGCGAAACGTTGTGCAGGCCGGTTGGGCTGAAGGGGTTGGGGGCTTGGCTGAGGTGGTCGATGACCAGCCGAACCGGTGCATTGGGGGACAGGCTGGAGGCTCGTTTTGGTTGTGGCAAACGTTGGCCAACCATTAACTCTGCCAAGGCCTCTGGCGACGTAGTTTTCGGATCAGCCTCGGCTACGACTTTGCCGCCCCGTAACACCGTGACCCGGTCGCAGAGGTGTCGGATTTCCGAGAGCTTGTGGCTGATGTAGAGGATGCCACGCCCTTCATCTGCCAGTTGGCGCAGGGTTGCGGCCAAGGCCTCAACCTCTTGTGGCGTCAGAACCGATGTGGGCTCATCCAACACCAAAAGTGCCGGGTCTTGCATCAAGGCGCGAACGATTTCGACCCGCTGCCGCTCGCCAACTGATAGGTCGCCGACGATGGCCTTGGCGTTCAGAGTCAGGCCATATCGGCTGGAAAGCCGCTCAATACGCTCTGTCAGGTCAGTGTTGGCATGGCCATCGTCGAGGCCGAGCGCGATGTTTTCGGTGACGGTCAAAGCTTCGAAGAGGGAGAAGTGCTGGAAGACCACACCGATGCCCAACGCTCTAGCAGCGGCGGGGCCTGGCAGGGCGGTCGGCTCTCCGCGCCAGGTCATTGTGCCGGAGTCGGGCTGGACCAGCCCGCAAATGGTTTTGACCAACGTGCTTTTGCCAGCGCCATTTTCGCCCAGCAGGGCATGCACTTCACCTGCGTTCAGCGTCAGGGATACCCGGTCATTGGCGCAGACCTGCCCATAGCTTTTGGTGGTTTCGTGGAGCGTCAGGAGGGCAGTCATGGGGAGAGCCGGAGGCAACCTGGTTAGGAAGGGTACACTGAATAGGCCATACGGAAAAAGCCCCACGCCTTTTCAGGCGAGGGGCTTTTCAAAGCCGCGAATTTGGGAGAGTTAACGGCGCCTGCGAACAACGCCGATGCCAACCAAGCCAACGCCTAGCATAGCGAGAGCAATGGGTTCTGACACAGAGGTCGGGTTTGGAGCGCCGGGAACAACCACGGAATAGGTAATGCCTACCTCATCGCCCACCACTTCGCCAGTCATTGTGAGAACTCCAGATACCGGTGACGCATAGGCGGCAGAGACTGAGATATCCTGGACATCGATGGCAAATACCAAAACAACCAACTGGACGAAGCCGGCGTCAATGATGCTGACAGATAATGTGTCAGTAATGACGAATTCTAAAGTCCCTGTCTCAACGCCGGGCGGAGCTAAGGTCGAGCGGTCAAAGTCCAGGGTAAAGAATGCCCCATTGTTTGCCGCACCCGTTGTCAACAATATAGTGTTCACCACCGTTGGGGAGCCATCCGCTGCCTGAAACTCATGAGTCGCGTCCGTAACGTCCAAGCTAGAGAACGTCCAAACGCTAGTGTCCAAAATGGGAGGAGCTGGGACCGTTATCGCATCTCCCCCGCCTTGAATGGACGCGGTCTGCCCGAACGGAGCATAGTCGAGTGGGACAGCCATCGCAGGGACGGCTATCGCACTTGCGATAAGCACACCTGCAACCGTTGCTATCTTGGTGAGGAAATTCATAGTCACTCTTTCTCCCGCATTGGTTCGGTCGGCTTTAGGCCGAGCGTCATGCTCAATTCTGTTGCATTAGCTTATGCAATTCTCAGGCCAAAATTTATCCAAGCCCAACATATCCAAAATCGCTAATGATTGCAAGGGGTAACCGGAGAAGTTTCGATGAGGGATTTCAACCGCATGTGTAAAAATTGGACCGAGTGTTCACACTACACGACAGCGGTAGCTGAGGACGGCAAATCATGGTTTTCTGACGGATTCTTCCTCGGGAAAGGGATGATCCTGTGCTCAGAAAAGCATGTGCCGCCCTCAGTCAAAAACTAAGTTCGGTTGTCTCGTTGAGC
>CALKDI010000285.1 GCA_938084065.1 uncultured Alphaproteobacteria bacterium | reverse complement strand
GCCGTTTGGTCAAAACGATGGGCGATGGCCTGCTGGTGGAGTTCGCGTCCGTCGTTGATGCCGTCGATTGCGCCGTTAAAATTCAAGACCAGCTATCCCGCCGCGAAAAGGACGAGGCCGACCCGATGCAATTGCGCATCGGCGTCAATCTTGGCGACATTATCGTTCAGGGCGATGACATCCACGGCGATGGCGTCAACATTGCTGCGCGCCTGGAAGCGCTGGCGCCGCCGGGTGGCATCTGTATTTCGCGCTCTGCCCGTGACCAGGTGCGAGACAAACTCGCCTATCGCATCGACGATCTCGGAGAAATCGAGGTCAAGAATATTGCCCGGCCTGTGCGCGCCTTTCAGATCAATGACGGACCGGCGGAAGCAACGGGCGGCATCGCACGAACGGCCGCGCGCGCCTCCCAGCAAGCATCCCAACGCCGCCGCTGGCCTGTGGTAAGCGCCGCCGTGGTGGTATTGGCTGTCGCCGTGGGTGTGGCCGTCTGGTTTGAGCCGTGGGCGCCACGGGTTGAAGCCGCGTCGGTCGACAATATGAAGTTCGCGCTGCCTGATAAGCCATCGGTCGCGGTGCTGCCGTTCGATGTTACCTCCAACGGCGACGGCGACCGGGAATTCGCCGATGCGGTGAACGAGGATTTAACCCGCGGCCTCGCCCGGGTCTCCGGCCTGTTCGTGATCGCGCGCAGTTCGACGCTCGGCTATGTGGGCGAAAAGGCCAGCCCAGCAAAGGTGGCGGAAGAACTGGGCGTACAACACGTGGTGCGGGCCTCGCTCCGCCGCGCCGGCAATCGTGTGCGGATCGATGCGGAACTGACCGATGCCTTGTCTGGCCGGATTATCTGGTCGGAGCGGTTTGAGCGGTCGTCCGACGACCTGTTCGACCTGCAGGACGATCTGGTGCAGGCCTTGGCCATCCGCATGGCCCACGACCTGCAAACCATCGATGATCAACGCCGGTTCACCGACGACGTCGAAGCGTATTTCATGTGGTTTGCTGCAGATAGCGAGAGTTGGCGCAACAACGCCGTTGCCTATGGCAAGGCCAAGGCGCTGGCTCAAGGCGCGCTGGAGCGGGACCCGAATTTTGTCCGTGCCAAGGCACTGCTGGCGTTTGTCGACACCCAAAGGGCCTATTTCAAACAGGTGGACGACCCGGGGCCGCTGCTGGAAAGCGCCTATCAGACAGCGAAAGCAACGGCTGAAGCAGCGCCTGGGGACTGGTACACGCTGGCGACCTATGGCCAGACCCTGATGAACAAGCGCGACTATCTCGGCGCAGCTGAGCAATTCGAGCGCGCTATAGCGCTGGATCCGTCGAACACCTTACTGCTGACCCGGTCTACACTGCCCTTGATTTTTCTGGGCCGAGGTCAGGAGGCGGAGGCGAGGTTGCGCATCGCCGTGCGCCTGAACCCCTATCATAACTGGTTGCCGGATCAATTGCTGGGCCAATCTTTGTTCCTCTTGGAACGGTATCAGGAGTCGATCGACAATCTGTTGGTCGCCAAGGAAAAGAATCCAAGGTTTATCGGCAATTTGTGGTGGCGGGCTGCTGCCTATGGCCAAATGGGGATGCAAGCGGAAGCGGAAGAGGTGGTGGCGGAGATCCTCAAACGGATGCCCGGTGCCGCGATCTCCAAAAGCTTCATTCAGATCAAGGATGAGCAGGCGATGACACGCTATACCGATGGATTGAGAGCGGCAGGCTTGCCGGAATGACGGAGGAGACCCTCAATGGACGTGGATAAGGCGGTGACGCCATCGGGCGAACACGGCTAAGCTTGACGGACCGACCGCAATCTCTTCCAAGCACAAGCAGGACGCCACCCCATGAAACTCGGCTACAGCATTCCCTCGAACCGCGGTGTGACCGATATTGGCGCGCTGGTCGGGCTCGCCAAGACGGCTGAGGCACTTGGCTGTCACAGCGTCTGGGTGAGCGAGCATCTGTTCCACTCCGCCTATGTGGCCGAACGGTTGGGCGACCTGCCCTATTGGGACCCGCTGACCATGCTGACGGCAGCGGCCTGCGCGACGTCGAAAGTACGCCTCGGCACCTCGGTGCTGGTGCTGCCCTGGCATGATCCGCCGCGGCTGGGAAAGATGGTGGCGACCATTGACCATCTCTCCGGCGGGCGCGTGGATTTCGGCGTTGGCGTGGCCACGACCGAGGATGAGTTTAACAATCTGGGCGTCGATTTCAAAACCCGCGGCAAGCGCGCCGACGAGGTGCTGGGCGCGCTACAGGCACTCTGGACCCAGCCAGTGCCGGAGTTCCAGGGTGAGTTCTATCAGTACAGCGGCCTGAAATTCTCACCAAAGCCGCTGCAAACACCCTATCCGCCAATCCTGGTCGGCGGCTCCAGCCCAGCAGCAATGCGCCGGATTGTTCGCTATGGCGACGGCTGGCATACACTGCGCCAATCTCCGGACGAGGTGGCAGCGGGCCTCGCAAAGCTGAAGAGCATGATGGCCGAGGCAGGGCGCGATCCAGAGGAGTTGAAGATTTCCATAAGCATTGAGCTTGTGTTTGACGCCTCATCCCCATCGCGACCTCCAGGCGAACGCCGCGGCCTGCGTGGCAGCGACGAAGATGTTGCCGAGACCTTGCGCGCATTCCGCGACGCCGGCGTGCAGGAGGCGGTGATCTCCATCGCCAGCACCGACGTCGCCGAGCACGAGGCTGTGCTGACGCGGGTGATGACGAAGGTTGCGCCGGCTATCTGAATTTTCGGCGATCTGTGCAATAATGGCGCAACACTGATGACAATGGGAGGTGCCGCCATGTCCTACGACCCCAAGGACGCCACGCATATTCACCCACATCTGCATTCTCTGGTGCCGTCGGAGCCGGCGCTTCGGGTGAAGGCCCTCGAATCGCTGCTGGTCGAAAAGGGCCTTCTGACCAGCGAAGCTGTGGACGCCTGGGTGGAGGTCTACCAGGACGAGATCGGGCCTAAAAACGGCGCTCGCGTCGTCGCCCGGGCCTGGATTGATCCGGACTACAAGCAACGCCTGCTAGCAGATGGTGCGGCGGCAATTGCCGAACTCGGCTTCGGCGGCCCGAATGTCGAGCAGCTCAAGGTCGTCGAGAACACGGACGATGTGCACAACATGGTCGTCTGCACTCTTTGCTCCTGTTATCCGTTCGGAATTCTTGGCATCCAACCGGCGTGGTACAAGCTCGAAGGTTACCGCTCCCGCTCTGTCCGCGACCCGCGGGGCGTGCTGGCAGAGTTCGCCGTTACCATCCCGGATTCCGTTAGGATCGATGTTTGGGATAGCACTGCCGACCTCCGCTACATGGTCCTGCCGCAACGTCCAGCTGGCACCGAGGGCATGGACGAGGACACGCTGGTAGAACTCGTTACGCGCAACAGCATGATTGGCACCAACCGCGACCTTAAGGTGCCAGGACGCTAACGCGAGCGGAGGAGAAAACAGATGGACGGCATTCATGACATGGGCGGCAAGCTCGGCTTTCGCCCGATCCAGCCAACGGGCGACGAGGAGCCCACTTTCCATAGTGAATGGGAAGGGCGCATGTGGAGCATGACCCGCGCCTGGACTCGCCATCCAAGTTTCAAAGGCCCCAAATTCCGACACACGCGCGAACTGGAATACGCCGACATCTACCTAGAACGTCCCTATCTCGACCAGTGGTACAAGGCCAACGCCTGCCTGTTCGTCGGCGTGGGATGGGCTACGGTGGAGGAGGTGGCATCGGGGACATCCAATGGCAGTAAGCCAGCGGGCGTTGCCGCGCCTCAGACGGCTGAAGACGTCGCCAGGGTCAAGCTCAATATCGCAAAGGTCCGCACTGCCCAACCCGGCGACTCCGAACCCCGCTATAAACTGGGCGACCGGGTTATAGCTCGCAATATTAGTCCCACCGGCCATACCCGCCTGCCAGCTTATGTCCGTGGCCATCCTGGCGAAATCGTTGGTTATCATGGTGTCCAGGCCTTGGACGACGCCACCGCGCACGATCTCAATATAGCTGAGCCGCTCTATACTGTACGCTTCCAACTCAGCGACCTGTTCCCCGAGCGCGCCGGTTGCTCTGACCGTGTGCATCTTGACTTGTGGGAGAGCCATCTTGAAGACGGCGGCTAACATGGCCCTGCCCGTCGACTCCCCAGGCTTCGACGAGCCCTGGCAGGCGCAGGTGCACGGCATGTCGCGCATTCTGATAGAGGCCGGGAAGATTGAGCCACAGGCTTGGGGGCAAGCGCTCGGCGGCGCGATCCGAAAACGACTGGACTCAGGGGCACCGGACACGACCGAGACCTATTACATCGCCATGACCGACGCTATTGAGGCCGTGGTAGCAGTGGATGAAGCCAGGCTCACCAATTTTATCGAAGCCTGGCGGCATGCCTATGAGACAACGCCGCATGGCGCGCCGGTGGCATTAAAGGACTAGAAGCCGGCGCCAAGGTGGGCCAAGCTTGGGCAAATTCTTGCACGAGGAAACCCCACACCATGGCCATGCAATACGGCGCGTTCTTCCCCACCAGAGACATGCCTGCTGACCGGGTTGCGATCCGCGACTGGGCACAGGCGGCGGAGGCTCTGGGCTTTGACTATATTGAGGTCTCTGACCATGTGGTTGGCGCAGACCGGGATGTTATTCCCGGCTTCGAAGGCCCCTATGACGTGGACGACAGCTTCCACGAGACCTTCACCACCATCGCCTACATGGCCGCGATCACAGAGAACGTGGGCTTTGCCAGCGGCGTGCTGATCCTGCCGCAGCGCCAGACGGCTCTGGTGGCAAAGCAGGCGGCACAGGTGGACGTGCTCTGCGGCGGTCGGCTGCGGCTCGGCGTCGGCGTCGGCTGGAATCCTGTTGAGTATGCAGCGCTAGGCGAGGATTGGTCCAAGCGCGGGCGCAAACAGGAGGAGCAAGTCCAGCTGATGAACCGGTATTGGACCGAGCGCACTGTTACCTTCAACGGCGAGTTCGATCAGGTCGCGCACGCCGGCATCAAGCCGATGCCGATCCAGCAGCCAATCCCAATATGGTTTGGTGGCGGCGTCGATGCGGTGCTGCGGCGGGCGGCGAAATACGGCCAAGGCTGGATCCCGCTCGGCAATCCGGGGCGTTCCTCCATGGCCATGCTGGAGAAGCTGAAAGGCTATCTCGCCGACGAGGGCCGCGACCCGGCCAGCTTCGGTGTCGAGGCCTGGATCCGGCACAATCTGGGCGGCCCGGACGACTGGCGGAGTGCGGTCGATACCTGGCGCGACGCCGGCGCGAGCCACGCCACCTTCTACACCTCCGGACAGGGCGTCGGCGGCGTCGATGGACAGATTGCGGAGATGGGCAAGTTCATGGACGCGATGAAGTAGGGAGGGGTTTGAAATGAAAGTTTGCATTTACGGCGCTGGCGCTATCGGCGGACACATCGGCGGGCATCTGGTGCGCGGCGGAGCGGATGTCAGCGTGATTGCGCGCGGGCCTCACCTTGAAGCCATGCAGAAAAACGGCCTCCGCGTCTATGGCGACAGCCTAGACTTTTCCGTGCCAGTGAACGCCACAGAGAACCCTGCGGATCTGGGCCCGCAGGACTACGTCTTCATCACCCTGAAGTCGCACCAGGTCGATGGCGTGCTGGAGAAGATGCAGCCGCTGCTCGGCCCGGAAACAGCGGTGATTCCGCCCACCACCGGCATTCCCTGGTGGTATTTCTATGGCCTGGAAGGGCCCAACAAGAACCGCCGCCTCGAGCGGCTCGACCCCGGCGGGCGCCAGTGGGACCTTATAGGGCCACAGCGGGCGCTCGGTTGCGCTTTCTGGACCGCGGCAGAAGTGACCGAGCCCGGCGTCATCCACCAGGACGGCCTCCGCGCCTCCTACCCCATCGGCGAGCCGGACGACAGCGAGTCGCCTAGGCTCGTCAAGCTGGTGGAGGCGATGACCGCCGGCGGCCTGCACGCGCCGCTGCAGAAGGACATCCGCGGCCAGATATGGACCAAGATGATCAACAGCCTCTGCTGGAACCAGGCCGCCTTCCTGACCGAGGCGATCAACGGCGAATTCCAGACCGCGCCCGACGTGGTCGAGGTCGTCCGCCGCATGATGGTGGAGATGGAGGCGGTCGCAGAGGCGTTGGGCGCCGTCATCCCGGTACCGATGGAAAAGCGCATCACTATGACGGTCAACGCCACCGACCACACCATGAGCATGCTGCAAGATCTACAGCGTGGCCGGCCCATCGAAATTGACGTACTGGCCGACTCTGTCGCCGCCATGAGCCAAGCCGCCGGCGTGCCAACACCGACGGTGGATGCCCTGATCGCGCTGACCAAGCTGAAGGGCAAGATCAGGGGTGTTTATGGGGGTTAGCGTTCGCCCTCAAACCCATTCAGGAAACTGGTCAGGTTGGCACCCAACGCCTCCACATTATAGCCGCCTTCCTGCACCAGCACCGTTGGCAGGCCCAACCGGCTGATGGCCTCGCCGATGCGGCCAAAGCCTTCGGTGGTGATGGAAAGATAGCCGATGGGATCGTCCACAAAGCCGTCAAAGCCGGTGGAGACCAGCAGAGCTTCCGGTGCAAACCGGCGGATGGCGCTCAGGCCATCTTCCAGGGATGCCAGATAGTCCTCGTCGCCGGTGCCTTGGGCCTGGGGCAGGTTTAGATTGTAGCCAAGCCCCTCACCTTCGCCGCGCTCATGCGCGTAGCCCGCGAAGAACGGGAAATACTCCGCCGGGTCGCCGTGCAGCGAGACGAACATGCAATCCTTGCGACCGTAAAAGATGTGCTGGGTGCCGTTGCCGTGGTGCACATCAAAATCCAGGATGGCGACGCGGCCCAACTCCTGCAGCATCTCGGTAGCGGCGATGGCCACGTTGTTCAGATAGCAGAAGCCGCCAGCGGTATCGCCAAACGCGTGATGGCCCGGCGGACGGCACAGCGCGTAGGCCGCGTCCTCCCCGTCCAACACCGCACGCGCGGCAGACAACGCTGTATCGGCGGCAGCAACCGCGGCATCCCATGTGCCAGCGACGATGGGTGCGGAGTTGGTGGCCATATAATAGCCCGCCTGTCCCAGCACATCCGTCGGCCGGCCAGTCATGTGGCGGCCGGGATAGGCATTGGCCTGCACAGCCGGCGGCGGGTTCGGCAATTCCTGCCAGCGCTGCCAGGCGGTTTCCAGGAATTCCAGATAGCCAGGGTCATGGACAGCAGCGATGGGGCCGAGGCCGAACGGCTCCGGCGCTTCGATCTTGTGGCCGCCGTCGATCAGAGCCTGGCGCAGAGCCTCAGCCCGGCGCGCCACCTCCCAATGCGGGACGGATTGACCACGGCTGATGATCTCTGGCGGCTGATGGCCCAGATGGGCATCGGAATAAAACGCGCGCATATTTTGAATACTTTCGGTTACCAGCTTCGGTCGTCTTCGATCACTTCGCCACTTAACGAGCCGATCATGGTGCGAATTTCATCGCCAATCTCTTCGATCAGAACTTTGTCCGTCGCCCGCACGATCAGCTTCACGCCGTTGCCGCGGGGCGTGTTGTAGAAGGGATAGCTGCCAATGTCGCTAGCCGGGTATTTGTCCTGGATCGCGCTCAAACGTTCGGCCATATCGCCTTCCATGAGATGCGTGGTGATCCCGCGAGACTGCACGATGCTGCCGCGTTTGAGGTAAGGCTTTGCCGCCTCAAACATCGCATGGGCTATGCGCGGCACGCCGGCCAGCACGAACACATTCTCGATTTTCAGGCCCGGTGCAATCATCGCGTCATTGTTGACCAACTCAGCGCCTTCTGGCGCGAGCGTCATACGCTTGCGGCCTTCGGTAAACTCCTGGCCGCGCTGTTCATAGAATGCGGCAAGGCGGGCGTAAGCCTCCGGGTGGTAATCAACCTTGCGGTCGAACGCGACACCCATCGCCTCTGCCGTGATATCGTCATGCGTTGGGCCGATACCGCCAGTGGTGAACACATAGTCCCACCGCCTGCGCAGCACGTTCACCGCGTCGGCAATTTCCTGGTGAATATCCGGCACCACGCGAACCTCGCGTAATTGGATGCCGATTTCATTCAGGCCGCGAGCGATATAGGCGATATTCTCGTCCTGCACGCTGCCGGATAGAATTTCGTTGCCAATCACGGCAATAGCGGCGGTGACGACCTGGTCATCGGGGCTGGCAGCGGCGGCCATGGGCTATCCTTCGAGCTTTGCGAACGATAGGCATTATAGGCGTGTCTGCGGCCAACACCAGCGGTGCCAACTGCGACGCTGTTGGGGGTCGACAATATAACAATATCTTTATATAGTAATATTGTTCCTACGACCTCTTCTCAAAGGATTCAGCATGAGCATGGCCAATAAGCCAGCCATTTCCGAACTCATGGCGCAGCGCATTCTGGTGCTCGAAGGCGCGATGGGCACGATGATCCAGGCAGAGAAGCTGGACGAAGCCGGCTATCGCGGCCAACGGTTCGCTGATCACGGCTCTGATCTGCGCGGCAACAATGATCTGCTGAACCTGACCCAGCCCGAAATCATCGAGCGGATCCACGACATTTACCTGTCCGTCGGCTCCGACATCATTGAGTCCAACACCTTTAATGGCACAACCATCAGCCAGGCAGATTATAGCTGCGAGGCAGTCGTTGATGACATCAATCGTGAGGGCGCACGCATTGCCCGCCGCGCAGCGGACCGCTGGACCGAGAAAACGCCGGATAAGCCGCGCTATGTCTTTGGCAATCTGGGGCCGACCAACCGCACCTGCTCTATCTCGCCAGACGTCAACCGTCCGGGTTATCGCGCCGTCACCTACGACGAAATGCGCGAGACGTACCTGCAACAGGCCCGCGCACTGCATGAAGGTGGCGTCGATGGGATCTCTGTCGAGACCGTGTTCGACACGCTGAATTGCAAAGCCGCTCTGTTCGCGCTGGAAGAGTTGTTCGACGAAATCGGCCAACGCCTGCCAGTGATTGTCAGCGGCACTGTGACCGACCTGACCGGCCGCAATTTGTCGGGCCAGACAGTCACGGCATTTTGGTACGCGACCCGCCATTCTTCCCCGCTCGCCTTTGGCCTGAATTGTGGCTTTGGCGGTGAAGAGCTCCGCCCCTTTGTCGATGAATTGGCCCGCAATATCGACGTGCCGCTGGTCTGCTATCCTAACGCTGGGCTGCCGAACGAACTCGGCGGCTATGACGAAGCACCGTCCATGACCGCTGGCCTGATCCGGGAATGGGCCGAGAACGGCTGGGTCAACATCGTCGGCGGCTGCTGTGGCACGACGCCGGACCACATCAAAGCCATTGCCGATGCGGTTGAAGGCCTGGCCCCACGGGCCATCCCCGCAGACCGCCCCCGCCTGCGCCTCTCCGGGTTAGACCCGTTCGAGACAGCGGCATGAGTGATGGCATAGAGAGCGACGGTATAGAGAGCAAACCAATGCAACAGCAGCAAGCAACTTTCATCAATATCGGTGAGCGCACCAACGTCACCGGCTCCGCCCGCTTCAAAAAGCTGATCATGAGCGGCGACTATGATGCAGCGCTGACCGTGGCGCGCAGCCAGGTCGAAAACGGCGCGCAGATCATCGATATTAACATGGATGAAGGCCTGCTCGACTCGAAGGAGGCCATGGTCACCTTCCTCAACCTGATCGCTGCCGAGCCCGATATCGCCCGCGTGCCGATCATGATCGATAGCTCCAAATGGGAGGTGATCGAGGCCGGGCTGCGATGCGTCGCCGGCAAGGCTATCGTCAACTCTATCTCCATGAAGGAAGGCGAGGAAGCCTTTCTAACGCAGGCTCGCCTGATCCGCCGCTATGGCGCTGCCACCGTGGTGATGGCGTTCGATGAGAAGGGCCAGGCGGATACCGCCGAGCGCAAGATCGCCATCTGCACACGCGCCTACAAATTGTTGACTGAGGATGGATTCCCGCCAGAAGACATCATCTTCGACCCCAACGTTTTCGCCGTCGCCACCGGCATTGAAGAGCACGACAATTACGGCGTTGACTTCATCAACGCGACCCGCGTGATCAAGCAAACGCTGCCGCACGCCAAGATCTCCGGCGGTGTCTCCAACCTCTCCTTCAGCTTCCGCGGCAATGAGCCGGTGCGGGAGGCGATGCACTCGGTCTTCCTCTACCACGCCATTCAGGCGGGCATGGACATGGGCATTGTCAACGCCGGCCAGCTGGCAGTCTATGACGATATCCCGGCGGAACTGCGCGACCGGGTCGAGGACGTCATCCTGAATCGCACGCCCGAAGGCACCGAGCGTCTGCTGGAACTGGCAGAGCAATACCGAGGCCAGGGCGGCCAGGTACAGGTCAAAGACGAGTCCTGGCGCGAAGAGCCGGTGATCAAACGCATCGAGCACGCGCTGGTCCACGGCATCAACGCCTATATCGTCGAGGATACGGAAGAGGCGCGGCTTGAGGCTGCGAAGCCTTTGCATGTCATCGAAGGCCCGCTGATGGACGGCATGAACCGCGTCGGCGACCTGTTCGGCGCCGGCAAAATGTTCCTGCCGCAGGTGGTGAAATCCGCCCGCGTGATGAAGCAGGCTGTCGCCCACCTCATCCCCTTCATCGAGGCAGAAGCCGAGGCCAGCGGCGAGGCGCTGCAGAAAAAGGGCAAGATCCTGCTCG
>CALKDI010000284.1 GCA_938084065.1 uncultured Alphaproteobacteria bacterium | reverse complement strand
GTGGGTCAGGTTGACCGTGCGAGCGCTCGCCATTCCTACGATCAACAGGCTGAGCGTCTCAACCCGGCTCTTGCTCAACGAGACAACCGGACGTAGTTTTTGACTGAGGGCGGCACATGCTTTTCTGAGCACAGGATCATCACTTTCCCGAGGAAGAATCCGTCAGAAAACCATGATTTGCCGTCCTCAGCTACCGCTGTCGTGTAGTGTGGCACAGCACATTGCCAGACCGTTAGAGTCTATGCTTTGACATAGAAAACCAGCAGGAGATACCAACAATGCGCGCCGTTTGGGTTGAAGATTGGAAGCCATTCGAGGAATTGCAACTGCAGGAGGTGCCGCGCCCCGTTCTGGGCCCACGCAACCTCCGCATTGCCACACAGGCTGCTGGCGTCAGTTTCGCCACCAGCCTCGTGGTGCAGGGTAAGTACCAGCGCAAGCCACCACGGCCCTTCGCGCCCGGTACCGAGGTTGCCGGTATTGTGAGCGAGGTTGGCTCCGCGGTTACGAAGTTTCAGCCAGGCGACCGCGTCTGTTCGATTCTCGACTGGGGCGGGCTGGCGGAGGAGGCGGCCTCATTGGAGGTTAACACCTTCAAAATTCCCGATTCTTTGCCCTATCCTGAGGCGATCAGCTTCACCAATTCCTACGGCACCTCCATCGCCTCGCTGACCTGGCAGCACCTGCTGGACGTGCAGAAGGGCGACTGGCTGGTGGTGCACGGGGCCGCCGGCGGCGTCGGCATTGCCGCGGTCGAAATCGGCAAGATCCTGGGCGCGACCGTCATCGCCACCGCCAGTTCCGAGGAAAAACTCGACCTGGTGCGCGCCCACGGCGCCGACCACGCTATCAACTACCGCGAGCAGGACTTCCGCGAGGCCGTGCTGGAAATCACTGATGGCCGTGGCGTTGACAAGGTCTATGACCCGGTCGGCGGCGACGTGTTCATGCAGTCGCTGCGCTGCATGGCGCCCGAAGGCCGCATCTGCCCGGTCGGCTTTGCCGGCGGCACGATCCAGCAGGTTCCCGCGAATCTCCTGCTGGTCAAGAATCTCACCGTCTGCGGCGTGAACATGGGCTATTACGCCGGCTGGTCGCCGAATGACGTGCGCTATGAGCACGAAGACCGCATCCGCGCAATGATGACCCAGCTGTTCGACTGGTACGAGGCCGGGCTGATCAAACCTGTCTCCGGCGGAGTATATCCCCTGGACCGCTTCCAGGACGCCATGGCCGACGTGCTGGGCCGGAAGTCTCTGGGCCGGGTGGCCGTGGTGATGGGGGATGAGGCGAAGCGGTGGGGGTTTTAGGGCCGCTAAATTCCCAAATGGTTGAGATTAGCAATGCAAGATGATCCCGGTCTCAAACTCATATGGAAACAAAAAAACATACCCGTCGTACTTCGCCGCACTGGGAAAGGTGAAAAATTGCGGGTGCGCATCCCATTCGCAGAGAACAATCGTAGATGGCTGCAAAATTACCGGAGAACATCTGTAGTATGGAAAAGCGATGGGGAATATTGGGAAATTCCAAAATCATGGTTCGATGATTTCGTGAACCGAGCTTTAGAGCGATACGGGAAAATTTATATCATTCAACCATTTAGACCTCATGAAAAATGTGCGCCTGCGTGTCTAAATGCAACCGGACATGAGTGTAATTGTTCGTGCATGGGGGCAAATCACGGGGCAGGAAACGATGGCAGTTGGTTTGAGGTTAGTGATGCATTTGCAATTAAATGGGGCAACCCGATGTTAGCCTGTCGCCTCTTGACCCAAAAATCTGCTAAAATTTGAGGATCCAGATATGCGCGCCGTCTGGGTGGACGAATACAAGCCGTTCGAAGAACTGAGGCTCGCCGAAGCGCCTTCGCCGGAGATCGGGCCGCGTCAGGTCCGTATCCGAACCCAGGCCGCGGGTATCAGCTTTGCGGATACGCTGTTCGTCCCCGGCACCTATCAGCGCAAGCCACCCCTGCCCTTTGCCCCCGGCTACGAAGTCGCCGGCGTCGTGACAGAGATCGGGGCGGAGGTCTCGCGCTTCAAACAAGGCGACCGGGTGGCTGGCTCCATCGACTGGGGCGCGATGGCAGAAGAAACCGTAGCTATGGAGGTCAACCTGCACGCCCTGCCGGACGCCATCGGCTTTCCCGAAGCGATTTACGCGACCGGCTCCCTGACGGCATGCGCGGCGCAGACCTGGCCGCACCTGCTGAACGTCCAGGCTGGCGACTGGCTTCTGGTCCATGGCGCTGCCGGCGGCGTCGGCCTGCCGGCGGTGGCTATTGGCAAGCAGTTGGGCGCCCGCGTGATCGCCACGGCGAGTTCGGAGGCGAAGCTCGCCGCAATTCGGGCACACGGCGCGGACCACGCCATTAACTATGCGCAGGAGAATTTCCGCGACAGGGTGCTGGAGATTACGGAGGGCCGCGGCGTTGATAAAGTTTTCGATCCGGTCGGCGGTGATGTCTTCTCGCAGTCGCTACGCTGCATGGCGCCGGAGGGCCGCATCTGCGCCATCGGCTTTGCCAGCGGCGACATCCCGCAAATTCCGGCAAACATCCTGCTGGTCAAGAACCTGACGGTCTGCGGCGCGAATTTCGGCTATTATGTCGGCTGGTCGCCCAATGATGTACGCTACGAATACGAAGCCAGGATGCGCGCACTGACGGACCAAGTTTACAATTGGTTCGTTGAGGGTGCCTTGCGCCCGCAAATCAGCGGCGTCTATCCCTTGGAGCAATTCCAGGACGCCATTCGGGCAGTCATGAACCGCTCTGCCATCGGTCGTGTCGTGCTCGTCATGGGCGACGAAGCACGGAAGCACGGATTTTAGGAGACACCCTATGCGCGCCGTCGTCGTTGAAGAATTCAAACCCTACGACCAGCACGAGATCCGCGAGTGGCCTTCGCCGGAGGCCGGGCCGCGGCAGGTCAAGTTCCGCACCCAGGCTATCGGCGTGAGCTTTGCCGAGAGCCTGCTGGTCTCCGGCCAATACCAGCGCCGCCCACCCCTGCCCTTCGTCGCCGGCTTTGAGGTGGCGGGTATCGTCACCGAGTGCGGTGAGGGCGTGACGCGCTTCCGGCCTGGCGACCGGGTCTGCGGTCTGATCGACTGGGGTGCGATGGCGGAGGAAGCCGTTGCATTGGAGGTCAGTCTGCACAAAATGCCGGACGCCATGTCCTTCGGCGAGGCAACGGCCATCGCCAGTTCCTATGCCACCAGCGCGGCGGCGCTCACCTGGCCGCACCTGCTGAACGTGCAGGCCGGTGACTGGCTGCTGGTGCATGGTGCGACCGGCGGAGTCGGCATGGCGGCAGTTGAGATGGGCAAAATCCTGGGCGCAAAGGTCATCGCCACAGCGGGCTCGCCGGAGAAAATCGCGCTGACGCAGGCCCGAGGCGCCGATCACTCCATCAACTACCGCGAGCAGGATTTCCGCGATGCCGTGCTGGAGATCACCGACGGGCGCGGCGTCGATAAGGTCTACGATCCCGTCGGCGGCGATGTCTTCATGCAATCCCTGCGTTGCATGGCGCCGGAGGGCCGCATCTGCCCCATCGGCTTCGCCAGCGGCACGTTTCCGCAGATCCCGGCCAACATCCTGTTGGTGAAGAACCTGACCGTTTGCGGTCTGAACCTCGGCTATTATTTCGGATGGTCTCCAGACGACAAGCGCTACGAATACGAGGGCCTGACACGTGGCCTGGTGGGACAGGTGTTCGACTGGTACGAGGCGGGACATCTGGCGCCACCTATCGACAAAGTCTTTCCGCTGTCCCAATTCCGAGAGGCATTGGGCCGAGTCCTTGCGCGGGAATCCATCGGACGCGTTGTTCTGGCGGTCAACGAAGAGGCTGAGCGCCTTGGGGTGGGAGCATAGTGACCGAGGTGACGGTCACAGCCTGCGTCTCCTTCGGCAGCAATATCGGCGACCGCTACGCCACGCTCGCTGGTGCTTACACGGCATTCTGCGCGCATCCACAAATAGAGCCACTAGCCCCCTCCCGCCTGTTCGAGACTGCACCGGTCGGCGGCCCCGGCGGTCAAGGGCGCTTCCTAAACACCGTCCTGAAAATCTCCTCCAGCCTCTCCCCGCACGACCTGCTAGCCCGCTGCATGGCAGTGGAGCAAGATTTCCAGCGCGAGCGCAAAATTCGCTGGGATGCTCGCACGCTCGACCTCGATATCTTGCTGTACGGCGACCAGATCATCGCCACTGCTGATCTCGAAGTCCCGCACCCGCGCATGCACCAGCGTCGGTTTGTGCTGGTACCGCTGGCTGATGTTGCCGCCGACATGACGCACCCCATTCTGCACGAATCCATCGCAGACTTATTGGCCCGTCTGCCGGTTGAACCCGGCGATGTCTACCCGATCGCCGACACCTGGACCTGAGACGACCATGATCAACGCCGACCAGATTTTCGCCCGCTGGCAGAAACACGCCGCCGCCCTCGCCGCCCCGGTGCGCGACATCGCCCTGCCGAAGCTCGGCCTGACCTTCACAGACCGCGCCTATCAGATGGGCGTAGTGAATTTCAGCCGCGACAGCTCCTACCGCGAGAGCGTGGTGTTCAGCCAGGACCAGGCGGACTACCGCTGCGATAAGCTGGTGCTGGAGGGTGCCACCGTCCTCGACCTCGGCGCCGAATCTGTAGGCGACTTCGCCTCCCGCGTTGATGCCGAACGGCAGATCAAGACGCTATTGCCCACTATTCACCGCTTGGCCGAAAAGGGCGTGCCGGCCTCGGTCGAAACCTATTATCCGGAGGTCGCGGAGGCCGCGCTGGAGGCCGGAGCTGCCATCATCAACCTGACCGGTCGGGACGAAGACGGTGACATTTACAAGCTATGCGCGAAACACCAGGCCGGCCTAATTCTCTGCTACATGGCTGGCCGCAATGTGCGCGACAACCAGGCCCTGCCCAGTCGCGAGGCCCTCATCGATGTACAGTTCGACTTCTTCCACCAGGAGTTGGCCAAAGCCACCGATCTTGGTGTTGAAGCCATTTGGGTCGATCCCGGCCTTGGTTTTTACAACAACCTGCCAGATGGCCCGGGCCGCGTCGCGTTCCAGATCGAAAGTGCGTTGGAGGCGTTCCGCTTCCGCACCCTCGGCTGGCCGATTTGCCTGACGCTCGCCTCGCCCGTCTACTGGTTCCGCGAGGAAGTGCGGGTGGCCGAAACCGCCTATGCGATGCTGTGCATGCTGTCCAAAGCCAACCTGATCCGCAGCCACGAGGTCGCCCGCGTTACCCCCATCCTCGCCGCACAAGACCTGACCCCGGCCTGGTAGAGGCGCCCCATGAGCATCCTCCCATGAGCGAACGCGACCACCTCGTCGCCGGCCAGTATGAGGCCTACCCCTACCCCGAGCGCAAGCCGGCGGATGAGAAAAAGCGGCTGATTGAGGGCTCCCCCTCGGCGCTGCTCGAACTCTCACACTATCTCTTCGCTGGCCGCACTCCGAACCCCTTCCGCGCGCTAATCGCTGGTGGGGGCACCGGTGACGCCGCCATTATGCTGGCCCAGCATTGCGCAACCGCGG
>CALKDI010000283.1 GCA_938084065.1 uncultured Alphaproteobacteria bacterium | reverse complement strand
TCGCATCCGCAGTTTCACCGCAAACATCATGCGCGCCAACAAGGTCACCAACATGACTGATACCCGATACCGAAACGCCCTCGGCGGTATCGATTATCTCGCCCTATATACTTTCATGTAGAGAGCGTTGAACAGCCCTGGTATCAGTCTCTGCATCCGTTCGATTATTTCGAGATAAAAGCCAAGGGATAACATCAGCGATTATAGATCAAATATATCTAGATATTTAGATTAGATATTTTCTATATACATATTATAATACAGAAGTTTCGCAATTCTCTTCCCCTGGAGAGCAGTAAAATACTCACTTGCCCTCCTCCCCTCCCCATGGCACCGTCCCTCCCAACCCACCCCCCCAAGAGAGGCACTCCCCCATGGATGTCGGCTATTTCATGATCTTCAGCAATTACGGCTGGGACGGCCAGCCGGATGGCGTGACCTGGAAGGAAGAGCTGAAGCTCTGCGATATCGCGGCGGACCTCGGCTTCGACTGCCTCTGGTCGGCGGAGCATCATTTTGCCGACTACTCGTTCGTGCCGGACAACCTCCAGCTCATGACCCATCTGGCGGCCAAGTATCCGCACATCGACGTCGGCACCGCCGCCGTCATCCTGCCCTGGCACGACCCGCTGCGCGTCGCCGAGCAGGTGGTGATGCTCGACCTGCTGAGCGAGGGCCGGCTGCGCTTCGGCGTCGGCCGCGGCCTGGCCCGGCGGGAGTTTGAGGCCTTCCGCCTCTCCATGGACGAGTCCCGCCAGCGCTTCGACGAGGCGTCGGCCATGATCATCAACGCGCTGGAGACCGGCTTTATCGAGGGCGCGGGACCTATGTACCCCCAGCCCCGAACCGAAATCCGCCCACGCCCGCAGCACTCGATGAAGGGCCGGCTCTACTCGGTCGCGACCAGCGAGGAGTCGGTGGATTCGGTGGCCAAGCTCGGCGGCGTGCGCATGGTCATGTTCGCCGACCGGCCGTGGGAGCTGCGCGCGCCGGTGATCGACCTCGGCCGCGAATTGCACCTGAAATACCACGGCACCGCCGCCCCGCCGCCGATGCTGACCGACTTCGCCGTCTGCGCCGAGACGAACGAGAAGGCGGAGGATATGGCCCGGCGCTACCAGGGCAAATTCACCGAGAGCAACTTCTACCACTACGAATTCCTGGGCCAACACTTCGCCAACGTGAAGGGTTATGACGGCTATCAGGAAAAAGCCGAATTCGCGCGGCAAGCCGGCGGCGACCTGAAACCAGCCGTCGAAAACTTCATGAAATCCGCCAGCTGGGGCACGCCCGACCGCATCCTGGGCGAGTTGGAGAAGCGCCGGGAAATCGTCGGCGACTTCGAACTGAACGTCTCCTTCCGCTTCGGCGGCATCCCCTATAACGAGGCCGAAGCCAGCCTGAAACTGTTCGCCAAAGAGGTCCTGCCCGTCCTCAAAACCTGGAAAGCCGAGGACGCCGTCGCGGCGGAATAGGCGGTCAGTAAAGCCCGCGCTCTTCCATGATCCGGCCCTGACGTTCGTTCTCCGCGTCCGTCAGGCCCTGGACATGGTCCTTCAGCATCTTCGGATAGCTGGGCAGGATCTTGCGGTCGATCTGGCGCCCCGGGTCCCAGAGGCGCGCGCGGATAAAGGCCTTGGGGCAATGCAGAAATGCCTCCTCGACCCGGATGACCAGCCCAACCTTGGGCGCGCGACCATCCATGGCGCTGCCTTCCAGCACGCGCGCATCGTCGGTGATCTGCGCCGTACCATTGATCCGCAGCGTCTCCCCCATCCCCGGCACGATCACCAGCAGGCCAACCCTTGGATTGGCCAGGATGTTGACGAAGGCGTCCAGCCGGTTGTTGCCGACCCGATCCGGCAGCAGCACGGTCTGGTCGTCCAGCGCCCGGATGAAGCCCGGCGGGTCCCCCCTGGGCGAGACATCCGCCCCGCCCGGCCCCTGCGTCGAGAGCACACAAAACGGCGCGAGTTCCAGGATTGCCCGGCAATGCTTGTCCAGATGCCGGATCACCTTGTCGGTCGAACGCGACATCGGCACGTGATGCAGCGCGCGCAGGTCCTCTTCCGATGTGATAAGGGATATATCGTCCAGGTTCATCGCGACGCTGTCCTTATTCAGAAACCATTTCGTTCGATTGCTGAGGGTTAACCCATGCACCTTGCCGGCTCCTGCTACTGTAACGCCGTTCGCTTCGAATGCGAGGCCTACGCGCCCGCGCCCTATATGCGCTGCCACTGCTCCATCTGCCGCAAGACCGCGGGCGGCGGCGGGTTTGCCATCAATCTGGGTGCACGCGCAGATAGCCTCAAAGTTGAGGGCAAGGAGCACATCACGGTGTTTCACGCCGTCATCGATGGCAAAGAGAGCCTGGCGGAGCGCCGCTTCTGCTCAAAATGCGGGTCGGCGCT
Organism: uncultured Alphaproteobacteria bacterium; assembly: GCA_938084065.1. Taxonomy (GTDB): domain Bacteria; phylum Pseudomonadota; class Alphaproteobacteria; order Bin95; family Bin95; genus JACKII01. Next base: position 7,809 of record CALKDI010000283.1, on the reverse strand, counting down.
CTGGCAATGCGACCCACGCTGGCCAGACTTGGTCCACCCCTTCGCCAGCGCCATCGACACGCCGCTTCCAGAACCGCCGGAGCAGGTTCACATCATGCTGGGCTCCAAACCCGCCTGGGTGCGAAACGACGCGCGGACCGGAGAGGCCCAACACGACACTTACCCTACACAATCACTAGAGGAGTGGCACAAGGCGCAGGGCCTCTGAGGCGCAGCTCTCGACTGGCGCCCAGTGAGAATGCCAGGGCATCCAGCTACCCCCGAGCTAACCTCTGGTACGCCCGCTGCATATTCGCTAGTTTTGCTGACACCATTGCACATTCAAACGCCGGAACCCTGCCCCTATGTCCGCATCCGCTATTGAGGTCAAACCCATCGCCGGCGCACTCGGTGCTGAGATTTTCGGCGTCGACCTCTCCAAGCCGCTCTCCGATGCGCAAGAGGCAGAGGTGCATCAGGCCTATCTCGACCATCTGGTGATCTTCTTCCGCGACCAGACCCTGGACGAAGAAAACCTGGTCCGCGTCGCCGGCATGTTTGGCCAGCCGAACGAATACCACTTCGCCAAAGGGCTGGAGGGCCATCCCAAGATCACGCCCCTCGTCAAAAATGCTGAGGACAAGGCGAATTTCGGCGGCGGCGCCTTCCATGCTGACACCACCTATCTGCCCACCCCGCCGATCGCGACCATGCTTTATGGCTTGGAAATTCCTCCCGCCGGCGGCGACACCATCTTCGCCAACATGTACCAGGCCTACGACAGCCTCTCTGTCGGCATGAAGGCGCTGCTCGACCCGCTCACCGGCATTTCCAGCGCTGGCGCAGGTCGGGTCGGCAACCGCAAGCAGTTGATGAACGCGGACTCGAAAAGCATCCAATTGCGAAACCTCGACAAGCTCAGCATGGAGGCGGAACAGCCCGCCGTCCGCGTGCACGAGGAAACCGGCAAACAGGCGCTCTACGTCAACTTCATCCACACCCTAAAGTTCAAAGGCTGGACAGAGGCTGAGAGCGAGCCCGTGCTCCGCTACCTGTTCAACCACCTGAAACGCCCGGAATTCACCGCCCGCTTCCGCTGGCAGCCCGGCTCCCTAGCCGTGTGGGACAACCGCTGCAGCCAGCATTACCCAATCAACGATTATCAGGGACACCGCCGCGTCATGTGGCGGGTCACTCTAGAAGCTGCGTAACAATCAAAACACAAGGAAACGCTCGCCATGACCAACATGACCAACCCCCGCATTCTCGTCGTCGGCGCCGGCGCTGTCGGCGCTTACGTTGGCGGCAATCTCGCCAAGCAGGGCCTGGACGTCTCGTTCTTTGACGCCTGGCCAGAGCATGTGGAGAAGATGCGCACCGACGGCATCACCCTGGAAGGCACGACGCCGGAGGAATGCTTCACCGTGCCGGTCAAGGCCTACAACCTGACCGAACTCCAGGGTCTGAAGCGCGAAAAACCCATCGACATCGCCTTCATCTGCGTCAAGTCCTACGACACCGCCTGGGCGACCATGCTGGTGAAGGATTATCTGGCACCCACCGGCTGTGTCGTCTCGCTGCAAAACTGCATGAACGAGGAAACCATCGCCGACATCGTCGGCTGGGGCAAAACGCTGGGCTGCATCGCCGCCAAGATCGTCGTGGAGCTGGTCGGCCCCGGCCACGTCATCCGCCGCATCGCCAAAGGCGGCGCTGAGCACACGGTCTTCCGTGCTGGTGAGGCCACCTGCGTGGTCACACCCCGGCTGGAAATGCTGGTCGGCTGGCTCTCCAAGATCGACTCCGCCAAAGCTACCACCAACCTGTGGGGCGAGCGCTGGTCCAAGTTGGTCGCCAACGCCATGGGCAACGGCGTCTCTGCCTCCACCGGCATGAGCATCAAAGAATACATGGTGCAGGAGCCCGCCCGCCACCTCTCCATCCGCATCGCCGGGGAGTCGGTCAAAGTCGGCCAGGCGCTGGGCTATGCCCTGGAGGATATCAACGGCTTCGCACCGGAAGTCTGGATCAAGGCCGGCGAAGAGTTGGAAAGCGGTGCCAACGACGCGCCGAACTTCCAAAAGGTCGAGGAAAAGCTCCTAGCCAACGCCGCCAAAGCCAAAGAGGGCGCACGCCCCTCCATGGGCCAGGACATGATGAAGGGCCGCCGCACCGAGATCGAATTCATCAACGGCCTCGTCGCCGACAAAGGCAAAGAAATCGGCATCCCAACACCGGCGAGCACCAAACTGGTCGAGGCCGTCCAATCCGTCGAACAAGGCCGCGAGCCGGCTGGCATCGAACGGCTGATGTAAGCCACCCCACTCTCCCGGGCGACCCCGCCAAAGGCGGGCAAGACCCGGGACCTCCTCCCGAGCCAGCGTCCCGACCTACCCACCACACCGGCGTCATTGCGAGACGCCCGCAGGGCAACGAAGCAACCCAGCGTAGTCAACCACTTGAACTCCTGATTTGCCTCCACTCCGCCCCGCAACGGCGGCTTCGCGGCGGCCCCTACCGCCAGGAACATCTCATTTTCTTCACCCTGAGCCCCATTTTCTCACTCTGAGCCTCATTTCCTTCACCCTCAGTCCCATTTCCTCCACCCTGAGCCTGTCGAAGGGCGTTTTCTTCGTGGCACGGCGTTCGCCGGGAAAACAGCCTCCCAGGCTGTTTTCATTTCCGGCTCACCCTTATCCCGAACTTGTTTCGGGACCCATGCCAGAGAGCTTTCCGCAGAACTCGCGATTTGTGGTTGGCGCTCAGGCATGGACCCCGGATCAGGTCCGGGGAGGGGAGTGGTGGAATTCGAAAAGCCACGAACTACTCCCCCACGCCCCCTTCATCCCGAGTGCCGGCAAAGCCGGTGTATCGAGGGAGGCCTCACCACCACCTCAAAACACCCCGCGCAACCCCATGCCCGCAGCTTCACCCCCGGCGGCGATCCCGGGCTTTGGCTCCGCCTCGCCCGGGAAGCAGTCTTACCTGGCTGTCGGGCCTACTCCTCAATCACCGCCACCGCCCGCGTCCAGCCGGCAGAGCCTGCCTCAATCTTGCAGGGGAAGCAGATGACCTCAAAGCCATTCGCCGGCAACCGATCCAGCCGCCACAGCTTCTCAATGTGAGAATAGCCCTTATGCCGCCCGGCGCGGTGCCCTTCCCAGATCAACCCTGGTGAGCCGCCGGCCTTGATCTTCTCCCGAGTCGTGCTGAACGGCGCATCCCAACTCCAGCCATCGGTGCCGGTGACGCGCACGCCCTGGTCCAGCAGCCAGCAGGTCGCCTCATAGCCAACGCCGCAGCCACGGTCGATAAAGTCGTCCTGGCCGAACGCCGCGCCGGCAGAGGTGTTCACAAGCACGATTTCCAGCGGTTTCAGCTGATGCCCGATGCGCTTCAACTCCGCCTGCACATCCGCTGCGGTGGCCACATAGCCATCGGCAAAATGGCGGAAATCCAGCTTCACGCCGGGGTTGTAGCACCATTCCAGCGGGATCTCATCGATCTTGGCTGAAGGCTCACCGCCTGCGACCTCGCTTTCATTCATGCGGCTGAAATAGTGATAGGGCGCATCCAGATGTGTGCCATTGTGGGTCGATAGCGTGACCTTTTCCACTGCCGCATACTCACCATTGGGCAGGTCCTCGACCTTTACGCCCATATACTCCGCCATCGCCGCCGCGGTGTCGTGGTGGTCAAAATACTCGATCTGCGGCTTCATATGCGGCGGATCGCAGACAATATTGTTGCTGAGCGGGATAGAGATATCGATCAGTTTCCGAGCCATGGCATTCCCTCGCTTTTGGACAGTGGGCGCGTTAGATTACCCGGCAAGTGTCGCCTGCCAGGGCGTCCGGCGCAATGTTCTAGCAGAATGAGGCCAGAGCCATGACCGATCACCAGTCCCAGGGCCAATCCAAACCCCATGTCGCCATCATCGGAGCCGGCATCGTCGGCATTTGCTCCGCGGCATTCCTGCAGCGCGAAGGCTATCGCGTCACCCTGATCGATGCGGAAGATCCTGGCACGATGACCAGCTTCGGCAACGCCGGTGCGATCTCTCCCCACAGCGTCACGCCGATGGCCCTGCCCGGCATCTGGAAGAACGTGCCCCGCTGGCTGCTGGACCCGTTGGGGCCGCTGGCGGTGCGCATGGATTATGCCGCCAAGGCCACGCCCTGGCTGATCAAGTTCATGGCGGCAGCCAAATCCTATGAGGCGCAGGCCGCGGCCCTCGCCTCACTGCACCGCCCGGTGCGGGAGGCCTATCTGGAACTGACCGGCGATGCTGGGGCCAGCCATCTGCTCAAGCAAACCGGCAGCCTCTCCGTCTACGAGACCGAAGCAGGCTTTCAAGGCGATGTGCTGATGCGGGAGTTGTCGCGTCGCCATGGCCACACGGTCGAAGAGCTCACCGGTGATGAATTGCGCCAGTTGGAGCCGGCGCTCGGCCCACAATTCGTGCGCGCCACCTACTTCCCCGACAGCACCCATTGCATCAATCCCGGTGATCTTTGTCAGCGCCTGGTAGCCATGGTGTTCGCAGCCGGCGGTGAGCATATTCGGGCCAAGGTGACAGGCTTTGAGACGGGCGCGGATGGCGTCACAGCCTTGCGGACCGACGATGGTCAGCGCCACGCTTTCGACCATTTCGTGGTCTCTGCAGGGGCCTGGTCGCACCGGCTATCCGCACAACTGGGCGAGCCGTTTCCGCTGGAAAGCGAGCGTGGTTATCACATGGTCTTGCCACATCCGGGCTTTGAGACCAGCCGCCCCATCAGCTTTGGCGAGCGCAAGTTCATGTGCACCATGATGGAGCCCGGCCTGCGCCTCGCCGGCACGGTGGAGTTTGCTGGCCTGGAGGCCGACCCAAACTGGGGACGGGCCGACAAGCTGCTCGATCACGCCCGTCAAATCTTTCGGACTGTGGATGTCGGCGACGCCAAACCGTGGATGGGTCAGCGCCCATCAACGCCGGATTCCATGCCAGTGATCGGACGGTCGAAAAAGCACGCGAACGTCGCCTATGCATTCGGTCACGGCCATTTGGGCCTCACCGGCGGAGCGATCACCGGGCAGCACATCACCAGCGTCATCGCCGGCAGAGAGCCAGCCATTGACCTCTCGCCATTCAGTATTGATCGGTTCAGCCGGTAATACCTGCCTCCAATCGTCATGGCGAGCCGAAGGCGTGGCAACCCAGGGGCCTCAAGCGGTTTCCCCTAGGTTGCTTCGCCCGCTGTGCGGACTCGCAATGACGGCAACAAAGTAGGCATCAGCACCCCAGGTTTGACCGCGTTCGGCCAACCTGCACCACTCACCCCAACGCCAATCCCACAACCAGGCCAACGGCCCCCATAGCCGCTAGCCACCAGGGTGACAGGCCGCTGCGTTGCCGTTCCAGTGCCTGCTCGCCAATCGCCTCTGCCTGCGCGAGCAGCCGCGGCAGGCGTTCGATAGTGGCCCGCGCCTCACGCAGGCCGGCGGCGAGGCGCGCATCCGGGCCGCGGTTCTGGATCATCCAGTCCTCGATCAAGGGCCGGGCGATGGTCCACATGTTGACGCTGTCATCCAGGTTCCGGCCTAAGCCTTCCGCCATCAGCATGGTTTTCTGCAACAGCAGCATGGATGGCTGAGCCGGCATGTCGAATTGCGCCGTCACCTGAAACAATTGCAGGAGTAGCTGCGCCATCGAAATTTCGGCAATGGGCCGGTCCAAGATCGCCTCACCAACCGCGCGCAACGCCTGGGCGAACAGGGCAGGATCTTCCCCCCGCGGCAGGAAGCCAGCGCGCTGGTGGGCCTCTGCCACCAGACGATAGTCGCGCCGCAAAAAGCCAACCAACACATCGGCCATGAAGTCCTGACCCTTGGCATCCAGCCGGCCCATAATGCCGAAATCGACCACGGCCAGGCCGCCATCAGGTCGGACGAAGACATTGCCTGGGTGCATGTCGGCGTGAAAAAAGCCGTCGACGAACACCTGGCGAAAGAACGCCTCGGCGGCGATGTTCATGATCCGCTGGGTGTCATGGCCGGCGGCACGGATGGCAGCAGCGTTGTCGATGCGGCACCCCTCAACCCGTTCCAGGGTCAGCACGCGGCGGCTGGTTCGCTGCCAATCAACCGCCGGCACGTGAAATCCCGGGTGGTCTTCGAAATTCTCGGCCAGTTCTGCCGCGGCAGCTGCTTCGAGCCTCAGGTCCAGTTCAACCCGCACCGAACGGGCAAACACCGCCACAACCTCCCGCGGGCGAAAGCGACTGGCGGAGGGGAACAGCACGTGCACCAGCCATGCCACCCAAGCAAACAATGACAGGTCACGCTCGAACCGCCCCTCAACTCCAGGCCGCAAGACTTTGACTGCGACGGGCTCCCCCTCCGTGGTGACCGCGAAATGTACCTGTGCGATGGAGGCTGCCGCAACGGGAGTGGTGGCGAATTCGGTGAATCGTGTGGATAACTTTGCACCCAGTGCCTGCGACACAACATCAGCCGCGCCCTCGAACGCCGGCACGCGGTCTTGGAGTGTGGCGAGGTCAGTGGCAATAGCCTCGCCCAAGATATCGCCACGGGTGGAAAGCGCCTGGCCAAGCTTCACAAAAGTCGGCCCGAGCCCCTGCAACGCCTGCGCCAGCCGCTCACCAGGCCGGTCAGACAGGCCGCGACGGCGGCGCCAGATACGCAACGGCCAGCGCACCACGGCGCTGTCGCTCATCAGTTCGGGCCAGTAAAGCGCGTCATGGCGGGCCAAAACCCAGATGATCCAGGCGATGCGCAGCGGGTGAAACAGAATACGGAGCATAATCTTGGATCAGGCCGGCTTACGGCCGCGGTGCAGGGCGACGATGCCACCGGACCAGCTCTCGTACCCAACATTGGCAAAGCCAACCCGCCGCATCATTGCCGCCATTCCTTCCTGGTCCGGAAACTGGCGGATGCTCTCTGCAAGATAGCGGTAGGAGGCCTCATCATTCGCGACGATCTTGCCGATCTTCGGCAGGATGTTGAAGGAATAGGCGTCGTAGAGCCGGTCCAATCCCGGCACGATGATCTTGCTGAATTCTAGACAGAAAAACCGCCCGCCGGGCCGCAACACCCGCAGGATCTCCGCCAGCCCTACCTGCGGTCGGGTAACATTGCGCAGGCCAAACGCGATACAGCACGCGTCAATGCTGGCGTCAACAAACGGCAGGGCCTCGGCGTCGCCCACCGTCCAGTCGATGCCCTCCAGCTGCCCTCGATCGATGCCACGGTCACGACCGACGCCGATCATGGCTTCGTTGATGTCACAGACCACCACCTCAGCCTCGCTGGCGCGCAGAATGCGAAAGGCGATGTCGCCAGTTCCGCCAGCTAGGTCCAGCACGGCCTCGCCTGCACGGGGATTGATGCGCCGTACCAGACGATCCTTCCACAGCCTGTGGACACCGCCGCTCATGAGGTCGTTCATCACGTCATAGCGCTGGGCCACGGACGAAAAGACACCCCGGACTAGGCCGGCCTTTTCGTCCTCATCGACGTCGCTGTAGCCGAAATGCGTCTTTGCCATGGGGTGGGAAAATCCTGGGGATAGATCGGGACTAGCGTGTGGATGAACCATAGCTAAGGCACAAATCCTCGGCTAGCATCCCCTCATGCCAGAATTACCCGAAGTCGAGACCACCCGCCGCGGCCTGGCGCGGGTGCTGGAAGGCGCGAGAATCGCGAATATCGAGGTGCGCCGCCGCGATCTGCGCTGGCCGCTGCCGGATGATCTGGAGGCCAGGCTGGAGGGACGCCTGATCCTGCGGCTCGACCGCCGCGCCAAATATATCGTGATTTGCCTGG
>CALKDI010000282.1 GCA_938084065.1 uncultured Alphaproteobacteria bacterium | reverse complement strand
CCTTTCGGTGATGGCCACCGCTGCCATTCACGATCAAAACGCCCTTGAAGCCATCCGCGCTTGCCTCAAAGGCAAACCCATACTGCAGACGATTTGACAGGGGGGGGTGAGCAGTTACATGCATTTTGCATTGCGCGCGCTCGTGCGTTTTGAGATAGCGGCATTCTTCGCTGTTGGCGCATGGCACAAACTTACCAGGAGCGACAAATGACTAACGGTATAGAGATGCAAACGACCGCCACGAAGTGTGACGGCGTATTCACAACACACCCCTTCGCGGCTGGCGACACGGTATTGGTTGGCCGCATTGAGAAAAGGCTCTTAAAAAATCACTCGCATGCGTCCCAGATTGGCGAGCACGAGTGCGCCTTTCACGCAGGCCTGATCAGCAAGTTCAACCATTCTTGCGACCCGAACTGTGGAATTCGGCTGAACGTATATGGTGGCCATGACTTCGTCGCGATGCAGGACATCGACGCAAACACGGAAGTCACATTCGACTACGCGATGCGCAATTACCAGATCGAACATTTTCCAGGCAACTGCACATGCGGGGCCAAAAAATGCCGTGGGTCCATCACCGGTTGGCAGGACCTGCCGCAGGCACGCAAGGACGATTATGTAGACTTTGTAGCGCCGTACTTGCTGGCAATTGACGCCAAAACCAAAACCTCAAAGCAGCTGGAAACAGCCCACACCTGAACGCGACATTAATACTACCGCTAGAGCGAAAGGCGGCCACGTAGTAGATTGCACGGCGTGGCCGCTTGGTGTTCGTTGCTCGGCCCTGTCGTCAATGGTAGCGTGATAGGCAACGCCGCTTGAGACGCTTACAATTTGACCACCATCTGCGTCTCTGTGGCTCTCAAGATCTAGCCTATTGGAGACACCCAGATGCTCGTTATGGATGCCATGGCCCAGATTCTGCGGAAGGAGGGCATGGACACCATGTTCTGCTTTCCGACCACGCCGATCATCGAGGCCGCCGTCGCTGCGGGCCTGCGTCCGATTATCTGTCGGCAAGAGCGGGTTGGAGTTGACATGGCCAGCGGCTATGCCCGTGTCGCCAATGGCAAGCCGCCGGCGGTGTTCGCCATGCAATACGGGCCGGGCGCTGAAAACGCGTTTCCGGGCATAGCGTCAGCCTATTCGGACTCCGTGCCGCTGCTGTTGCTGCCGCTCGGCCATGGCCGGGACATGTCACAGGTCTACCCGATGTTCAAATCCACCCGCACCTACGAGTCCGTGACCAAGCAGGTGGAGGAGATCACCCTGCCAGGTGAGGTCGGCAATATTATGCGCCGCGCCTTCAACGCGCTCAAGAACGGCCGCCAAGGGCCGGTGATGGTGGAAACGCCGGTCGATGTGGTGAAGCAGGAACTAGCCACCGAACCGAACTATGAGGTGGTCAAACGCACCCGCTCCGCTGGCGATCCGGATGACATTGAACGCGCGGCAGAAATGCTGGTGGCCGCACGCACCCCGCTGCTCTTGGCCGGCCAGGGCATGCTCTATGCTGAGGCCTCGTCCGAGCTCCAGGAGCTGGCGGAACTACTGCAAGCCGCGGTGATGACGACGAACGACGGCAAAAGTGCCTTCCCTGAGGATCACGCGCTGGCGCTCGGCACCGGCGGCATCGTCTACTCAGCCCACGGCAAGGCTATTTTGGCGGAGGCGGACGTGATCCTGGGCGTTGGCGCCAGCCTGACGCCACACCGCATCACCAGCCCGGCTCTGCCTAAGTCCGCCAAGGTGATCCACGCCACCAACGATGCCCGCGACCTGAACAAGAACTACACTACGGAAATTGGCATTCTGGGCGACGCCAAGCTGGTGCTCCGCGCTTTGGTGGATTGCGGGCGTGACCGGCTGCGCGGTCAGCAGCGCGACAACAGCATGGCGACCAAGATTGCCGGCCTGCGCGACCCCTGGCTGGCAGAATGGCATGCCAAGCTGAACAGCGCCGAGGTGCCGATGACGCCCTACCGCGTCATTAACGAGTTCATGCGCGTCATCAACCCCGCTGACGCCATCGTCACCCACGACAGCGGTAGCCCGCGCGACCAGATCCTACCCTTCTATCGGGCGACCACGCCGCGCTCTTATCTGGGCTGGGGCAAGTCGCACCAGTTGGGCACGGGCCTAGGCCTCGCCATCGGCGCGAAGGTGGCGGCACCGGACAAGTTCTGCGTCAATTTCATGGGCGATGCGGCTTTCGGCATGACCGGCCTGGATTTCGAGACCGCGGTGCGCAGCGGTATTCCGCACTGCACCATCGTGCTCAACAACTCGACCATGGCGATTGAAATCCCGCACATGCAGCTGAGCCATGAAAAGCACAAGGCGCGCGACCTGGGCGGCAACTACGCGGCCCTGGCCAAAGACCTGGGCGGGTGGAGTGAGCGGGTGGAAGACCCGTCGGACATCGGCAACGCCATCATCCGCGCCAAACGCGCAACCGAGGATGGCCACACCTGCCTACTGGAATTCATCACCAGCGCAGAGACAGCATTCTCAAACCGGATCTAGCAATCACCGTCATTGCGAGCGGAGCCCCTATCTCTCGGTCGTCATTGCTAGCGGAGCCAAGCAACCCAGGGCCTCAGGCTGTTTCCCCTGGATTGCTTCGTCACCTTCGGCTTCTCGCAATGACGGTGAGGGCGCATCTACTCCGCAGCGATGGCGTCAACATCCAGCGGCGCATTGGGGTGGACCCCTGCCGGCAGGTTGATGCCCAATGGCCGCCCGGTCTCCTGATCAGCGCCGTAGCGAGCATAGAGCGGCTCCGGCAACGGCCAGCCGTCCGGGATGGTCAGCCAGAGGCGATAGAGATGCCGCTTCTTCTCCTGCTCCGGCCAATCCTCGTATTCTGTGCGCGTGTGCAGCGTGACCAGGTTGTTGACCAACTGAATGTCGCCTGGCCGAAAATCCATATCCAGCTTCAACCGCGGGTCGTAGGCAAGGCTGTCGATCAGGTCCATCGCCTCAATCTGCTGGTCGGTCAGGCGCGGCACGTCGTCAAACCGCTGGCAACTGAAGATGAAGCGGCGGACATAGGCAACCGCCATACGCTGGCCCGCCGGCATGAACACCGGCATCTCGTACCACGGCTTCTGACCGCTGACTTCCTCACCGCGGCGGTCGCGGTAGAAGGGTTGCGCCAGCACCTCCGCCAAATCAGGCCGTTGCTTCAATATCTCATTCCAGATAGTGGCAGCGCTAACAACGCTGGAGAGCCCGCCAGACTTTGCCGGGCGCAGGCAGAACAATCCTACGACCTCCGCCCCGATATCCGTATGGAATGGCAGGTTGGCGGCGGACTGGTAGCCGCGCTGAGTCGGATTATCGACGTCGCCGCCAATATCCTTCACATGTCCCAGCACATGACCGACCGGATTTTGCACCACGGCCTTACCGACCCGCATGCCGATAGCCCAGTAGGCGCGGGCTGAGATATCCTTGGACCAGCGCTCCACCGGCAGACCACGGATCAGAGCAAACCCGCGCCCGTCTACGATATCGTCCCGCACCTCCCGCAAAATGGGATCAAGCGTCGGCAGCGGCAGATCATCGGCGGTAAGTGTCGCAATATCCCGGCCAGCAGTAGCTTCCGCAGCAGCCTCCAATTCAGCGATTTGGGATGGGTTGAGAGCCAGTAGCCACTCGTCCGATTTGGCAAGGTCAGCGCCATACCAAGCAACGTCACCTGTGTATTGGGAAGGTTGGGTCATGACATATCTCCTAATCCTTGCCACAAAGCATCGCGAGAAAGTGTATTTGTCAGACTAGCGCTAGAGGCCGCAGCTTGTCTACGCGAGGGGAAAAATCCTAGTGGTCTGATCGAAACG
>CALKDI010000281.1 GCA_938084065.1 uncultured Alphaproteobacteria bacterium | reverse complement strand
CTACGCTAGAACGAGACCGATCAGCTCTTTTTTGCTCAGCGAATCCAGTGTTTCCGAAATCATCCGCAGCTTGAATCAACTGCCGGGTCTGGTGTCAATACCTCAATTGCCCTCCGGCAAACCCCTGTTCAACGAGGGGGGGTGAGCAGTTACGACAGGTTTGTATTTTTACCCAAAATCCCCCAAATTGACCCCAAAGTATCCATCCGGGCCATGCGGCCGGTGCCGGCGCAACACCGAACAACACTGAGAGCTGGGTCATTCTTCCGATGAGTTGGATCAACCGATAAGCAAGGAACTCTTCTAAAATCACCAGCCCAAGATATTCCATTCGGCCACGTGATGCTCACCTACTCTCGCCCTTCCCCCACTCCACCAAACCGGCTATCTCTCCCACCCAGCGCCCGTGCGGCATCTCATCCCCCAGGTTATCTCGGAGCCTCCTATGTACATTTCCGGCGTTTGGGCCACTTCCGGCCCCACCTTTCCGGTCACCAATCCAGCCACCGGTGCTGAGATCGCTCAGGTCGCCGATGGCGGCACCGCCGAGGCCAAAGCCGCTATCGAGGCCGCGCATAAGGCCTTCCCCGCCTGGGCCGGCAAAACCGCGTTTGAGCGCTCGGCCATCCTCTACAAAGCCCACCAGATCATGCTGGAGCGCCGCCCGGAGCTGGCAAAGCTAATGACGGAGGAACAGGGCAAGCCGCTGCGCATGTCCACCAACGAGGTTGGCTATGCCGCTGACTTCCTGCTGTTCTATGCGGAGGAAGCGAAGCGCGTTTACGGCGATATCTTGCCGTCTGGCCGCTCCGACCAGCGGTTCATGGTGTTGCGCCAGCCCATCGGTGTGGTTGCTGCGGTGACGCCCTGGAACTATCCGATCAGCATGTTGACCCGCAAAATGGCCCCCGCGCTGGCCGCCGGCTGTACCATCGTGCTGAAGCCGGCTGAGGCGACGCCGCTCTGTGCCATAGAGACCTTTAAGTGCTTTATCGATGCGGGCGTGCCGGAGGGCGTGATCAATTTGGTTACCGCTGCCGATCCCAAACCAATCGGTGAGGAATTCTGCAACAATCCGCTGGTGCGCAAGATCACGTTTACCGGCTCCACAGCGGTCGGCAAGATGCTGGTCGGCAAGGCGGCGGCAAACATGAAGCGTGTCTCCGCGGAATTGGGCGGCCACGCACCGTTCATCGTCTTCAAGGATGCCGACCCGGTCCACGCCGCCAAGGGTGCCGCTGCCGTCAAGTTCCTCAACACTGGACAGGCCTGCATCTCCCCTAACCGCATGTTTGTGCATGAAAGCCAGGTTGAGCCCTTCCTGGAGGAGTTCACCAGCCGCGTCACCCGCCTACGCGCCGGCAATGGCATGGAAACCGGCATCGGCGTCGGTCCGCTGATCAATGAGGCGGCGATTGAGAAAATCGACCGCCAGGTCAAAGACGCGGTCGCCAAGGGTGCGCGCCTGCTGGCCGGCGGTCATCGCCTTATGGATGATGGCCTGGACCAGGGCAGCTTCTATGCTCCGACCCTGCTGGCCGATGTGCGCCCCGACATGCTGATCTACCGCGAAGAGACCTTCGGCCCAGTCGCTCCCGTCATCACTTACACCGACGATGACGACGTGATCGGCATGGCGAACGACACCCACTACGGACTTGCCGCCTACGTCTACACCAACTCTATCGCCACCGGTATGCGGGCGTTTGAGGCGCTGAACTTTGGCCTGATCGGCATCAACGACATCAACCCGACGTCTGCCAGTGCGCCGTTCGGCGGGATGAAGGACAGCGGCATGGGCCGTGAAGGTGCCCGCGAGGGCATTAGCGAATACTTGGAAACGAAGCTGGGCGGCTTCTCGGTTTAGCCGCTCCACCACCTTCATCCCGAGCGCCGGCGAAGCCGGTGTATCGAGGGACACCCGCCCCGCGATACACGCCTACGGCGTACTCGAGGTGAAGACCAAGGATTGCATCCAACCGTCTTTTCACCCTGAGCCTGTCGAAGGGTCCCCAAGATATCTCGCACGGCCCCTTCGACAGACTCAGGGTGAAGAAAATGCGGGTCCTCCGTTCAATGAAAATCATTCGTTAGAAAGCCCCTGCCATGAACCACTCCACCACTCCCACCATCGATCCCGCCGTTAAGGCCGCGCTCGCCTCCCGCCGCTCGGTCCGCGCCTTCAAGCCGACGCCCGTGCCGATGGAGACCGTACGCAAGCTGTTGGAGATCTCCTCCCGCGCGCCGTCCGGCACCAACATGCAACCGTGGCAGGCGCATGTGGTTACCGGAGCCGCAAAGGATCGGGTCTGTCAGGCCGTCCACCACGCCCGCAACACCGAAAACGACAAGCACGTCGCCGAGTACAACTACTACCCGGACGTCTTCCCGGAGCCCTACAAAACCCGCCGCCGGAAGGTCGGCTGGGATATGTATGGCCTGCTCGGCATTGGTCGTGAGGACAAGGACAAGATGTTCGCCCAAGCCGGCCGCAATTTTGTGTTCTTCGACGCGCCGGTAGGCATCTTCTTCACTATCGACAAATCGCTAGAAATCGGCAGCTGGCTGGATTTCGGCATGTTCCTCGGCAATTTTGTGACGGCTGCACGAGGTGCTGGCCTAGACACCTGCGCGCAAGCAGCCTGGTGCCATTACCACACGGTCATCCGCAAAGAGATCGGCTTTAGCGAGGAACAAACGGTGGTCTGCGGCATGGCCCTGGGCTATGCGGATGACGACGCAGTCATCGGCCAGCTCGTCACCGATCGGGCGCCGCTAGAAGACTGGGTACAGTGGCACGGAGAGTAAGCACGCCTCGAATTCAAATCATTGAAATCACGATATAAATTAACAAATTGAATTGCATATTTCGACCGCGCTATTTTGGCGCAATTTAGGGGCATCATAGGCGTGATTTTTCGCTTGTGATGCTCCCTCTATTTCATCATACAGCGCCCACTGCATTGATCAGGGGACGGGAGCGTTCCACCTACGCAACCTGATCGTACGAATACCGTTGCAGGCCTGTTCTAGGTGCCAAGCGGTCGTATCCCTCTCGTTCCTTAAGGAAACCCCATCTATGCCCTACAAGCGCATCGTCGTCGATGGCGTCAAACATTATGGGAAACACGTGGTTCTGACCGCATCCGGCTGCAATGCCGCGCTGCTGGAGAAAGACAAGATCGCCGACTTCTGCCGTGACATGGTCAAGCGCATCGACATGGTGCCCTTTGGCAAACCGTTCGTGGAGCGCTTTGGCGATGGCGACGAGGTCGGCATTTCCGCGGTTCAATTGATCCAGACCAGCGCCATCACCATCCACACCAATGACGAAGCCCGCGACATGTATCTCGACGTCTTTTCTTGCAAAGACTTCGACGCCGACACCGTTCTGCAAACCGTAAAGGACTGGTTCGCCCCCTCCGGGATCGACAGCCAGACCCTTTTACGCAAGTGAGCCGGTTCTATCCGGACGCGGTTCCGGAATTTCCGCATGAGCCGACAAAGGATCGGTTCGCTATCAAGTCTCTTGGCAGAGGGATTGGTGAGGGGGTGGTGGCACTCATTCCGTTTCAACCGGACGAGACGGTGTTTTGCTTCACCGGCTTCTATTCCAGCGCGATCACGCTGTTCACCTTGCAAGTCGAACCAGGCCTGTATGTAGCGCGTCAATCAGGGTGAGAGCAGCGCGACAAACAAGATGAGAATCCTTGGCCGCGACGGATGGAATGTGGACGGTTGATCTATCAGGGGCAAGAGGTTTGTCGCTGGTGATTGTCGCGGAGCGTCAATCAGTGGTG
>CALKDI010000280.1 GCA_938084065.1 uncultured Alphaproteobacteria bacterium | reverse complement strand
TAGGAGCGCGTAACCCCGCCTCTCCCCGCCATAGCGCAGGAGAGGCGGGGCGTTACCCTTACTGATTGGTCAGCAACATCGTAGCTGTCCAAGGCATAGCAGTTACCAACGCCCAGACGATCATCAGCGGGATCAACAGTTTAAAGATCTGCCGGACGATCTGATCGTAGGGGATTTTTAACACGCCAGAGACCACGAACAGATTCAGTCCATAGGGCGGCGTGATAAAGCCGATGGTCGTGCCAACCACGAACACCACACCCCAGTGGATTGGATTGATGCCCAGCGAGTCTGCCACTGGTGCCAAAATTGGCCCCAGGATCAGCACCACCGCAATGGATTCTGTGATCGCGCCGACCATCAAGATCAGCACCATCATCACCGCAATTAGGATGGTTGGGCCGTAGTTCGCACCGATGTCGCCCAGAAAGTCCTGGATTGCCTCTGGCAGGCCCATAACGCTGGAGACCTGTTGGAACTGGATGGAGAACACCACCAGCGGCACCAATAGGCCTGCGAGGCGGGCACTGTTCAGCAGGATGTTCGGGATTTGTTTGAGCTTCAGCTCGCCGCCCAGGAACGGGATGGTGCCGACGAAGAAGCAATAGATAGCGACGACGCCAGCGGCCTCTGTCGGGCTGAAATAGCCGAAATAGATGCCGAAGAAAATGACGCCGATGGCGATAAAGCCGGCCCAGGCCTTCAGGCCTGTTTTGACCACATTGCGAAAGCTAAAGCCGGATATACCGGTGCCTGGCTCGATCTTGCCGGTCAGCACCACGGCGCTGCCGACCAAGGCGATCACCATCAAAAGCCCTGGAATCATGCCGCCGATGAACAGATCAACCGATGGCACATCCATGGTCACGCCGTAGATCAGGAAGATGACGCTGGGCGGGATGATAACTCCCACCGTACCACCAGACGCCACAATGGCTCCGGCCAAGCCCGGTGAGATGCCTCGGCTGATCATCTCCGGCCCCAGCAGGCGGCCCATAGTGGCCGCGGTTGCTGCGTTTGAACCTGAAACAGCCGCGAACAGGCCACAGGAGAACATGGTGGTTGCTGCTGTTGCTCCCGCCATAAACCCGACGATAGATCGCGAGAAGGCTATGAGCTTTCGACTGATGCCACCTTCGGTCAGAAAATCACCGGTGATGACGAACAGCGGCACAGCCAGGAAGATAAAGCTCTTAATGCCATCGCTCGAAGAGATACCGACATTGGTCAGTGGGAACTCGACGATAAAATAGGATGATGCGATCACCCAAGCGGCCAGCACCAGCAAAACCGGGGTGCCGAGAAAGAACAATACCACTGCGATGCCGGTGATGTTCCAGACGTTGAGGACCTCACGTAGCCACTCAACGAAGAACTCGATGGTTGTCAGTTCATCTCCGCTCATCGGATGTCCTCCGCCGCAATTTCGGATGCGCCGAAGTCGCCTTTAAACGCTGCTAGCATCTGTTGGAAAACCCGAACCATGGTGAAGCCCCAGCCAAGTGGGACGGCTATGCTAAGGGCTGCCAATGGGATTTCGGTGCCAAAGATCTGTTGGTTAAACCGCTCGTTCAGCAGAACGACATCCCAAGATGCCACCATCACAACCGCGCCGATAAGGAACCACAGCAGACAATCAAAGACCTCCGCGCATTGGCGCACGCGGTAAGGCATGCGATTGCGGAAGGTGGTGAAGGACAGGTGCGACCGGGATTTAACACCCGCCGCCATCGCAAACCAGGACAACCAGACAAAGGCGCCCATAGCGACTTCAGGCCCCCACGAGGCTTGCTCGCCGGTAATGATTCGCCGGATCGTCTCCAACCCGACCACCAGGATGATGGTTAGGTAGGCCACCAGCATGATGGCCTTCTCTATCCAGGAAAAAACCGCGTCTAACTGTCGGCCCATGAAACATCACTCCGAGTCTCGGAAGCCGTCGGGGCTATCCGTGATCACCGTCAGAGGTAGAATAAGGGATATCCCGGACCGCCAATTTTGGCATGTCCGGGACTTAGTGCTAGGTGGTTATGCCCACCACTTCTGTGGGTTCAGCGGTTGGCCGCGCATCCGCTGCTCGTACTCGGCGACGGCACCGTAGACATCCAGGCCGGCCAGCTTGTCCAGCTTTTTGCGGATGTCGGCATAGATGGTGCCGTTCTTCTCCACCGCACCGCGGTCGCGGAATGCATCCAACTCGCTTTCGGTGTAACGAACGTGGCGCATGGTATCCTTTAACTGGACATAGTTGCTTTCGGCTGTCGGGTTCGGGCCGTTGCCGGTGACTGAGTCAGAGGCTTTGCCTTGCTCGACATGGCTGCGTGCGCTGGCCTTACGTGCGGCTTCGCGCATAATATCCTGCAAACGTCCTGGCATGCGCTCCATGGAGCGGGAGTTCATGAACATGCAACCAGTGCCCGGACCGAAGTCCAATTCCAGCGCCTGAGCCGTCACCTTGGTCATGCCAAAGCCAGCCGCAGCGGAGCCCCAGGTCTCCATGCCGTCAACAACGCCGGACTTCATGCCTTCCAGCGTTTCAGTCCAGGCCAGCGGCACCGGGCTCATGCCGAGGGAGGCCGCAAAATTCTCGATCATGGTGGAGTTGGTGATGCGCAATTTGGCACCTTTGAGTTGATCCGGGTGACGGACCTCTTCCTTGTCCGAATATTTCAGGCCCATGAAGATGTCGCGTGGATCGTTTGAGGTGTAGAGGAACTCCACGCCGTATTCCCGCTGCCACACATCGCGGTAGACCGGGTTCATCTTGGGGTCGTGAACCAGATTGATCAGAGCGGTGCGGTCACGCCACAGGAACGGCCAATCGAGCGCCTGTGCGTAGTAGATGATCGCGGCGGCGTTCTGCGCGGACGAACCGCCGATATCGAGCACGCCAGCGCCGACACGCTCAACACACTGGTTCTCGGCGCAAGCTTGGCCTTTATCGATCAGCTGAATTGCGATCTCGCCGTCGGAATCCTCTTCGACCCATTTCACGAACTCATACACCTGGCTTTGCAGAAAGCGCTCGTTCTTCGGATTGATGACGGTTGCGCCATGGCGGAACTTGTACTTGGCTTTCTTGGCAGCGTGGGCTTGCTTGCCTGCCAACTGGCTAATTGCGGCGCCGGTTGTGCCTGTCATGGCGGCGAACATCGCGGCCTTGGCGCCATAGTCCTTGCTCGCGCGCAGGAAATCGCGTCTGGAAAAGGTCATAGAAAGTCCTCCCTATTTGGATTGATCGCTTCTGGTTGTTGCTACTCGGCTGCCAATTGCTGGGGCAAACGAGCTGCAGTTGGTTTGGCGGTTCCAACGGTGATTCGGTGCATCCGACGGTCAGCGGGCCAATAGTCTGCGGCTGCGTAATGCTGAGTCCCGAAATTGTCCCAAATCGCGATGGAATTGGGCTCCCAGGTGAACCGGACCTGGAATTCTGGTGTCTTGATCATGTCAAACAGCGTGGTGAGAATCGCATCACTCTCGCGCTTGCTGAGGCCGATGATGCGTTTGGTGAAAACCGAATTGACGAAGATGCCGGGCCGGCCGGTGATTGGGTGGGCGATCACCATCGGGTGAATTTTGGGCGGCGCCGTGCGGCGAAGCTCGGCGATTTTGGCTTCGCCGCCAGCGTCTTTCAGCACGTTGGTTTCGCCAAAGGCGTGTACCACGTCGTGCTCGGCCTCCAACTCAGACAGCATGCGCTGCCAGGGCGGGGAGAGAGCGTCGAACGCGGCGGCCTGACTGGCGAACAGCGTGTCGCCGCCGCTAGGCGGGATGGTGAGGCCGTGCAGGATGGAGGCCAGCACCGGTGTCTCACGGAAGGTGACGTCCGTATGCCAGGCATCGTTCTCCGGCGGGCGGTCGCGGTTTGCCTCCAGGATGGAGATTTCTTTGTGGCCATCCAGCGACGGGAAAATCTCGTGTGGCACCATTGGGCCGAACGCGGAGGCCAGTGCTTTGTGGGCCGCGGGGGTCATAGGTTGGTTGCGCAGGAAGACCACGTGGTGGCGCCAAAGGGCCTGCTTGATCTCTTCATAAATGGCGGGGTCGCAGGGAGAAGAGACGTCCACGTCCTCGACGTAAGCACCGATGATCGGGCTAGCCGGGCGAGCCGTAATGTGGCGGTAAGTCTCCGCAGACACTGGCGATATTCCTCCGTTGCCTCTTAATTGCGCGCCTTTGCGGCACGTCGGGCACCTTGCCACGGGCGATTAGGCCACAAGATATCGGGCCATGGCCAGCAATTTTTTGCTGTGGAGGGTTCAAGCTCGCGGTATGGGCGAGCCACGGTTATAGTCGCTCAGGTCCTGACGGTATTAGCGAGTTGACTTGTGTTCCACGAACGTAACTTCGATCGATTGCGCGATGGTATTGCTGCCAACATGGCTGCCTTTGCGCCCAAAGCCGCCTCAGCTGAGGGATTAAAGCGGGCAGCTGTGGCGCTAGCAGTGACCGCGGATGAGACCGGTGCGCCGGCATTTTTCTTGACGAAAAGAGCGCCGCGCCTGAACGCGCACTCTGGCCAATGGGCTTTGCCTGGCGGCAGGCTCGACCCCGGGGAGGATGCCATTACCGCCGCATTGCGGGAGATGGACGAGGAGATTGGGGTGCGGATGCCGCCGACGGCGGTGCTAGGGCTGTTGGATGACTACCCAACGCGCTCTGGCTATTGCATTACGCCGGTGGTGGTCTGGGCAGGACCGGATGCCAAGGGCGTACCCAACCCCGATGAGGTGGCGCGACTGCATCACATCCCTCTGGCAGATTTGGCGCCTGATAACGTGATTGAATTGGCGGCAATACCTGACAGCGAGCATCCACTGGTGCGGGTACACATCGCTGAGAGTCACGTGCATGCGCCGACTGCTGCTTTGATCTATCAGTTTCGAGAGGTGGCTCTAGCCGGAAGGCACACGCCGGTGTTACATTTGCAGCAGCCGAAATGGGCATGGAAGTGATGCGCAAGTCTTCAATTTGCAACAATTTGGGGAAGGGGGCGTTAGTCTCAACACCCAAATTTTACGCCTTCCAAATCACAGCACGGTGCGTGGATTTCCCTCCAATTTCCTACTGAGCCGCTCTGGCGCTGGTCAACTGGCGAGAGACTAGGCTTGCATACAGGCCGCCACGGGCCAGCAAGTCTTGGTGACTGCCAGTTTCTGCCATTCGGCCCTCGTTCAGCACCACGATCATATCGGCATCGCGCACTGTCGATAGTCGATGTGCAATTACGATGGTTGTGCGCTCCGCCTTCAATTGGTCCAGGGCAGAACGGACCAGCGCCTCGTTGACGGCGTCCAAATGGCTGGTGGCTTCGTCCAAGATCAAGATGGGCGCATCTTTCAGGAAGGCGCGGGCGATGGCCACCCGCTGTCGTTGTCCGCCGGATAGACTGGCTCCGCGCTCCCCGACCTTGGTTTCCAGGCCGTCAGGCAACATCGCAATTAGTGGGGTGAGCGCTGCCTGATCGATGGCAGCATCCAGCTCCTCTGGCGATGCATCTGGGTTGGCTATTAGCACGTTGGCCCTCAAGGTGTCGTTGAACAGGTAGGTGTCCTGCGCCACCAGCGCGATCCGCCGGCGCAGGTCATCCAACTGGAACTCCCGTAGGTCGGTGCCATCCAGCAGAATACGACCAGCCTCGGGGTCCCAAAACCGCATGAGCAATTGCGCGGTCGTTGTCTTGCCTGCTCCGGACATGCCAACCAG
This sequence comes from uncultured Alphaproteobacteria bacterium, assembly GCA_938084065.1. GTDB lineage: Bacteria > Pseudomonadota > Alphaproteobacteria > Bin95 > Bin95 > JACKII01. The sequence goes on along the minus strand of CALKDI010000280.1, from coordinate 6,192 downwards.
GGCGACCGTCTTGCCGCCGGGAATATCAAGACTCACATCCAGCAGTGCCTCACGGGATTGACCCGGGTAGCGGAAGGTTACGCTTTCCAGCCGAATGCCTGCTGCACCTGCGACCGGAGGTGCGCCGGGGCCATCCTCCACCGGCACCGGCTCATTCTCCAGAGCGTAATAGCGGCGGGTTGAACCCAAGGTATCCGCCAACTGCCGACCGATTTGCGCGATCTCCGATATGGGTAGGAAAGCCGCCATAGCCAGTAGGGTCAGCAGCGGCAGCAGACCCGGTTCCAGCGCCCCCGTCGATGCGAGCACAGCGCCCGTCGTCACCACAGCCAGACCGCCCAGGCCGGTCAGGACCTCCAGCACGCTCTGCTGCAGGGTGAGTTCGCCAAAGAACGGCACGCGCAGCGCGATGTGATGCTCTGCCAGCCGGTCAAAGCCCTCCGCCCGGCGGCTTTCGTCCTGAAAGGCGACAATCTCGCCGAGGCCTTGGATCGAGTCGACGGCGTAGGCTCCCAACTCGCCCGCAGCCTCCCTGGCTTTCGAGCCAAGCCGGTCAATCCGCTTGCGCATCAGGAAGGGGCTGAGCCCGACGGCGATCAAGAACGGCAACAAGGCCAAAGCCACCCAGATATTGGCGGAGGCCAGCACGACCACCACTGTCAGCGGTATCAGCACTGCGACGAAGGCTGGGGCGACGGTGTGTGCGAAAAAGTACTCGATCAGCTCAATATCATGGGTCGCGAGCGTCATCAGATCACCCGTGCGCCGTCGGGTCAGATAGGCTGGCGCGAGTGCATCCAGCTTGCGGAAAGTTTCCACCCGCATTTCCGCCAGCAATCGGAAGGCCATGTCGTGGGCCGCCCAACTCTCCAGCCAGTGCAATAGGCCAGCTATCGGCGCCAGCACCCATAACCAGGTCAGATAGGTGGTAAAGTCGCCGCCGGTCTTGAGGCTGTACACCATCATCGCACTGGCCACGCCGACGCCGATAAACGCCAAGACCCGCGCGACGCCGAAGACGAAGGTCAGTGTCAGGCGACCTTTCCAGGGCAGGATCACCCGCATCAGCGCCCCGATAACCTGGCCCCAACTGAGGCCCTCTGCCTTGATCACGCCTTCGGTCGGTGCGAATTCCGCGCCGCCGGGCGTTGCCGCCAGAGTCTCGGTTGCCGCGGCTTGCCCAAGATCTACAGCGGCGTCTTCCTCCGATTCCCGCGCTTGCTCCTGCATGAGCGCCGCATACGCCCCGTCAGCGGCCATTAAGGAGGCATGGTCACCTGTCTCCACGACCCGGCCTTCCTCCAGCACAATAATCCTGTCGCAATTGATAACGCTGGAGAGCCGGTGCGCCAGCACTAGTGTTGTGCGGCCCTCCATTAGCCGGTCGAGCGCTGACTGAATAACGGCCTCATTTTCTGCATCCACGGCAGACAATGCCTCGTCCAGCACCAGGATTGGCGCGTCGCGCAACACTGCTCGTGCGATGGCAACGCGTTGCCGCTGGCCGCCGGAGAGTTTAATGCCCTTCTCGCCGATGATGGTGTCATATCCCTCCACCAGAGTTTGGATGAAGCCATGAATATTGGCGGCTTTGGCGGCATCTATGATGGCTTCATCCGAGGCATCCGGATTGCCCATACGGATGTTCTCACCAACCGTGCCGTGGAACAGGAACGCATCCTGGTTCACCACGGCAATCTGCTGCCGGATTTGGGCGAAACTCAGGTCGCGCAAATCATGCCCGCCCAGCGTGATGCGCCCGCTGTCAGGATCGAAGAAGCGCAGCAGCAAGCGCACGACCGACGACTTGCCAGAGCCACTTGGGCCGACCAGCCCGACTCGCTCACCCGGCTTGACCGCGAAAGACAGGCCCCGGTGAGCCGGGGCCCTGGCGCCAGGGTATTTAAAGCCGACGTCTTCAAATGCCAGCCTGGGCTCCAGTTTATCCGCGGCGGCGAGGTTTGCGGCGTCGGCGATCTCCGGTTTGGCGTCCAGCAGGCTATAGATGCCCTGGGCGGCCGACATGCCATTCATGCCCTGATGCAAGACACTGCGCAGGTCCCGCATGGGCCGAAAGATCTCGACACCCATCATCAAGATGATCAACAGGCCTGTCAGTTCCATCTCGCCGGCCTGCACTCTGTAGGCACCTAAAGTGAGTGCCGCCGCAGCCCCTATCGCGATAGCGCTATCGGTAATGCCCCTGGCCAAAGCACTCGTGCCCAGCACCCACATAGTCTTGCGGAACACATCACGGGCTTTGAACGCCAACAATTCCGAACGAGCGCCGCTCTGGCCGAACGCCTTGAGCGTCGCAAGCCCTTGGATCGAGTCCAGAAACTCTGCCGCAAACGCTGCATAGGCTTTTTGCCGTCCACGCGCGTTCTTCACGTCGAACCGATGCCAGAGCGATGGCAGGAACAAGGCTGCCAGTGCGAAGACAAACAGCACCAGCGCCACAGGCAGGTCGATCCAGGCGACGAACCCAAAAATCAGCACTGGCGTCAGGAATGACACCAGCAATTGCGGCAGGTATTGGCCGAAATAGGTCTCCAACTGCTCTACTCCATCCACCATGGAGAGAGTCAGCACGCCAGAGCGCTGCTGCCCGGCATAGCCCGGCCCGAGCTTGGCGATATGGTCAAACAATGTGCGGCGCAGTCGTTTTTGCACGGCAGCCGCCGTGGTGTGGGCGATCATAACCCGCCAATACTCGAACACGCCGCGCAGGATCATAACCGCGGCAATCGCAGCGATTGGCCAAACTAACTCGTCCAGCGGCGCACCAGCAAAAATCCGCGCGATCAGCCAGCCCAACATAGCAAGGCGTGCAACGCCGGCCCCTGCCGCGAGCAGGCCGACCAGTGTTGCAAGCACGATCCTTAACCGAACGCCCTGTGTATGGGGCCAGAGCTTACGCTCCAGGTACATAGTTTAACGATCCTTCCCGCGGGCGTAATCCGCGATGGTAGTCCGCGAGGCGTTGGAACAACAAGCTGCTTGGCGAGATCGGTATCCCTATCGACTGGATCTCGCCAAGCATGAATTATGAATAGCCGGCGGCCATCACACCAACTGCGCCGCGCCTGCTGCGAGCATTCGTTGCGCCAGAAGCACCGGCTTACCCGTAATCTCGCGTACAATGGCGCGATGGCTGTCGTCATAGCCCATGCAATGCATGACGATCAGATCGCAGTCCTTGAGGTCGCGTGCTGCATCGGCGAAGCGCTGGTCTGCATAGGGCGAGGACCAAGTGCCGACCACCTCCACCCCTGCCGGTGCGATATCGTGAGATCCCGCGATTTGCACCCGTGCTGGCACCATCAGACCGACTTTGCTAGCACCCTCTGCCAACGCGTGGGTCATGTGGTCGACGATGCGCTGGGCCTCTACCAGTAGGGTCTTGGATTGCAGGCCAGGGAAATAGCCGGTGCAGAGCAGCACGATGGCTTCGACCCGTCCCTCCGCATCCAATTGGTCAAACAGGGCTTTGAGACGTGCTTGGGTCTTGCGCTTGCCGATGATCACCTGCCGCCCGTCCCGCAGCCGTGTCACCAACGTATCCTCACCAGGCTCCGGGGCCATCGCGGCGATCTGCGCATCGTTCAGGCCGTCGAGCGCGCCGATCTCAGTGACGTCGATTGCGCCATCAATCCGCGCGAGCAAGCCCGGCGTGATATCTGGCCTGGGGCTTTGACCGATGGTGATGAATGCTGCTTGCAACGGCATGATCTTTGCTCCTACGGGTGGCTATTTTGATGTGATGCTAGCAAACTCTGACGGCAGACCACAGAGGGAGAGCAGCCAAGTGAGTGCATTCCGGGAATTACAGCCAGAGGAACTGGAGCTGTTGGCGACCGGCGCCTGGATTTTGGGTGCGGGCGGCGGCGGCAGTCCATATCTGGGATACCTCAATTTGAAGCGGCTCTACAAGGAAGGTCATCGGGCGCAAATCATGCAGCCGGAGGACTTGGCAGACGACGATATGATTGCGGTGGTCTCCAACATGGGCGCGCCACTCGTGGGGCAGGAGCGCCTGACTGATCCCGCCTTCGCCACCAAGCCGGTCGCGATGATGGAGGAATATCTGGGCCGGAAGTTTCGTGCCGTCATGGCGGTTGAGATCGGCGGTGGTAACGCCATCCAGCCCTTCCAGGTCGCCTGCATGACTGGGTTGCCAGTGGTTGACGCGGACGCCATGGGCCGAGCCTTTCCAGAGGCGCAGATGACAAGTTTCGCCATCTGCGATCTGCAGCCATTCCCGCTCACCCTGGCCGATATTCATGACAATGGAGTGGTGATCCCGCGCGCTGCCAGTTGGAAATGGATGGAGCGGTTGTCGCGCAAAGCTTGCGTCGAGGTTGGCTCCATCGCCGCCACCTGCAAGGCGCCCCGCACGGGGAAAGAGGTGAAGGATTGCGGCATCCTCCACACCGTCACCCAGGCCATTGATATTGGCCGCACCGTCGCAACAGCGCGCAAACAGCACGGCGACCCAATCAACGCCGTGGTCGACGGTCACAATGGACGGGTGCTGTTCCGGGGCAAGGTGCAAGATATGGAGCGACGCGCCACGGAGGGTTTCCTGCGCGGCAAAGCGGAATTCACCGGCTTGGACGATTTCCGTGGCCGAACCTTCAGCCTGGACTTCCAGAACGAGTGGTTGCTCGGTCGCCTCGACGGCGAAGTCACGGTGATGGTGCCGGACATTGTCTGTGTAATGGACACGATCTCAGGTGAAGCTATTGGCACGGAAGTCATGCGCTACGGCCAGCGGGTTACCATCATTGCTCTGCCACCACCAGCCATCCTGTGCGAGCCGCGTGGTTTGCGATACGTGGGGCCGCGCGCCTTTGGCTATGATGTGGACTTCCAGTCCCTCTTTACGACTCAGGAAATGGGATAAGGGGGAAATGGGATGAGACGCATCGGCATCGACGTCGGCGGTACCAATACCGACGCTGTTCTGGTGGAAGGCTCCCAGGTCGTCCACGCTATCAAGACACCCACGACAGAGGACGTAACCGCTGGTGTTCTGACCGCGCTCCGCACGCTAGTGGATGGGCTTGGTGGAGATGCGGGCCAGGTGGATGCGGTCATGATTGGCACCACCCACTTCACCAATGCGGTCGTGCAACGGCGCGACCTGATGCAAGTGGCAGCGCTGCGCATCGGCCTGCCCGCCAGCGCCTCGCTGCCGCCCTTCATCGACTGGCCGGAGGATCTGGCCGAATACGTCAACGGCGGCGTGTTCATGGTCGAGGGCGGGCATGAGTATGACGGGCGAGAATTGATGCCGCTGGATACGGCCGGGCTTAAGGCAGCGGCACAGGAGATCGCTGCCCGCGGCATCCGCTCGGTCGCCATCTCATCCATCTTCTCGCCCTTGAACCCGACCTATGAGGATCGGGCGGCGGAGATCCTGGAGCAGGCCTGCCCTGGCATCGCCATCACGAAATCCCATGAGCTTGGCCGCATCGGCCTGTTGGAGCGGGAGAACGTGGCGTTGCTGAATGCCTGCCTGCAGGATTTGGCAACCAAAACCACTAGCGCCTTTATCCAGGCCTTGGCTGAAAGCGGTATTCAGGCACCGCTCTACCTGACCCAGAATGATGGCACGGTCATGCTGGCAGAGGTGGCAGAACGCTTTCCGGTTTATTCCTTTGCCTCCGGCCCCACCAATTCCATGCGCGGCGCGGCATTCTTGTCCGGCTTGCAGGATGCCATGGTCGTGGACGTTGGCGGCACCACGACGGATATCGGTTTTCTCGTGAACGGCTTCCCCCGGCAGGCAAACAATGTGGTGCAGATCGGCGGTGTCCGCACCCTGTTCCGCATGCCGGATCTGCTCTCGGTCGGTCTCGGCGGCGGTACGCGTGTGCGGACGGAACCCTTGGGTGTCGGCCCGGATAGTGTCGGCTATCGCCTGACTCAGGAGGCGCTGGTGTTCGGCGGAGACACGCTGACCGCATCCGATATCGCGGTGGCGGCTGGGATGACCTCGTTCGGCGATGCAAACCGCGTGGATGGCCTCGATCCGGCTGCGATTGCGGAGGCGGTCGCCACTATGAAAGCGATGATGGAGGACGCCACCGACCGCATGAAGACCGATGCCAACCCTGTGCCACTCGTCGCGGTCGGGGGCGGCGCGTTCCTAATCCCCGATGGGATGGAGGGGGTGACGGAGGTGCT
>CALKDI010000279.1 GCA_938084065.1 uncultured Alphaproteobacteria bacterium | reverse complement strand
CTTTACAGTGCAAGGACAGGCTTCAAAAGCCGCGGCGGAATAGCCAGCAACAAAAGCTTCACAAAATTGCAAAAATGACTTCACACCTTTGGGTGACACCGGCTGATGCGACGGACTGACGGTCCGTGCGTTCGAAGAGTTGCTGAACCGTTCCCAAGGATAGTGCGAAATGAGCAAACCCCTTCCGCCGACAATGTCGTTCGACGAGTTCGACGAGATCAACTCCCCACGTCCCGAAGTGACCGGCTTCGACGTTGTTGCCGACAAGTTCCTGTCCCGCCGCAGCTTCCTGCGCGGCTCGCTGGCCGTTGGCGCCAGTGCATTTGTGCTGGGCACCGGCTCTCTAGTTGGGCGTGACGCACAGGCGGCCGCCAGCTGGTTGACCTTCGAGCCGGTCGCCGCGAATTCGAAAGACGCCATCACTGTGCCGAAGGGCTTCTCCAGCCACATCGTTGCCCGCTGGGGCGATCCGCTCTGGTCCGGCGCACCGGAATTCGACCATGCCTCGCGCGGCGACGGCGCCAGCTCGGCCAAAGCGTTTGGCGACAATAACGACGGCATGGAACTCTACACCACTGCAGACGGCCGCTCGATCCTGGCGGTGAACAACGAGTACACCAACCGCTCAATCACCTACGGCAATCGTGAAAGCAAGCTTCCAGAGAACGCCGACGACGTTCTGAAAGGCAAGAACTTGCACGGCGTCACTGTGATGGAGGTCGCCGAACAGGGCGGCAAATGGGGGATCGTCAAGGGCTCCTACTACAACCGCCGGATCACCGCCGATACGCCAATGGCGATTACCGGCCCGGCGCGCGGTCATGACTGGCTCAAGACCGCAGCAGACAATACCGGCACGCTCTCGCTTGGCACGTGGAACAACTGCGGCAACGGCACGACGCCCTGGGGCACCTATCTGGCCTGTGAAGAGAACTTCAACGGCTATTTCTCATCTTCCGACAAGGAAGCGACGCCGCCTGCCGCTTTCAAGCGTTATGGCATCAAGCACAAAGACTGGGGCTATGCCTGGGCAACGGCTGACGAGCGCTTCGACTGGTCGAAGCACCCGAACGAGCCGAACCGCGCCGGTTATGTGGTCGAGATCGACCCGATGGACCCGAACTCGACCCCGAAAAAGCGCACCGCTCTGGGCCGTTTCAAGCATGAGAACGCCGAAGTCGTGGTCGCCAGCGACGGTCACGTGGTTGTCTATCTGGGCGACGACGAGCGCGGCGAGTTCCTCTACAAGTTTGTCTCCGCCGGCAAGTATGTCGAGGGCGGAGACAATGCCAACCTGCTGGAAGACGGCGAACTGTATGTTGCCAAGTTCAGCGACAACGGCACCGGCATGTGGGTCCACCTGACCCCGGCAACCACCGGCATGGCCTCCAAAGCCGAGATCTGCATCCACACCCGCATGGCTGCCTCCGCCGTGGGCGCCACCACGATGGACCGTCCGGAGTGGGTTGCCGCCAACCCGATGAAGGCAGAGGCCTATTGCTGCCTCACCAACAACAAGAACCGCGGCGTCAAGCCGAACGCTGGTGGCGACGCGACCCCGGTCAACGGCCCGAACCCGCGCGAGAAGAACAATTACGGTCAGATCGTCCGCTGGGCGCCGACCGATGGCAACCACAGCTCGGCTGCCTTCGAGTGGGACCTCTATGTTATGGCAGGCAATCCGACCGTGCACGCTGATGCCTATGCCGGCACCAGCAATGTGACGGCCGACAACATGTTCAACTCGCCGGATGGCCTGAAGTTCGACAGCAAGGGCGGCCTCTGGATTCAGACCGATGGTAACTATTCCAACGCCAAGGACTTTGCCGGTCAGGGCAACAACCAGATGCTGCTCGGCAACACCGCCACCGGCCAGATTGATCGCTTCCTGGTTGGTCCGAACCAGTGCGAAGTCACCGGCCTCGCCTGGTCAGCCGACAAAAAAACCATGTTTGTCGGCATCCAGCACCCCGGCGAGAAGGGTGACAGCAACTGGCCGGAAGGCGGCGATGCCGTACCGCGCTCCGCAATCGTCGCCATCACCCGCGATGACGGCGGTTCAATAGGGTAACGCCCACTGTCTCCTTTGACCTGGCTCCCGGGGACGACGACCCTGGACCCAATCTCCCGGAATCGCAGGTCTCGAGCGACAGACGCAAAACCAAGAAGAGGCGCAGTCCCGACGGACTGCGCCTCTTTGCTTTCCATGCCACCCCATTAGAGGAGGCCGCAGGCTCCTCCTGTTGGACTATTCGGCCATAACCGGCTGCCCTCGGTTAGACATCCAAGCCAGGATCACAGCAGGCACCAACAGCGCTGCCGCAGCGATGGTCAGCTCTGTATTGGTATAGCCAACAATCGGACCGCCCGGCAGCATCATGGCGAGGCCACCGACAAACAGCATGATACGCAACACCATGCCGCCCGGCCCCCAGACTGTCAGGCGGCCAACGCCAACCAGATAGCCCTGTAGGGCCGCTGACAGGAAGACCACACCGATCAGCGCCGTGCCGAACACCAGGCTAACCTCCATGAACGTGCCTTGGCCGATCAGCGCCGGGTTCAGGACGAAGAAGAACGGCACGAAATAAATGATCGTGCCAAGGCGCATCGCCTCCAGCCCAGTCTTGATCGGATTGGCCTCCGCCACACTGGCAGCCGCATAAGCACCGATGGCGACAGGCGGCGTGATGAACGAAATCATGCCCCAGTACAGCAAGAACAAGTGCACCGACAGCGGGTTTAGCCCTCCTTGCACCAGCGCCGGCGACACCGTCACCGCCAGGAACAGATAAGCCGCCGTCACGGTCATGCCGATGCCCAGCACAAAGCTGGTCAGTGCGCCCAGCACCAGCAAGGTGATGATGTCGTCGCCGGCGATGCTCACCAGCTCGTACGCAATGGAGCCGATCTTACCGGATAGGGTCAACGCGCCGATGATCAGGCCGATACCGGCCAGGATCGCCGCCAGCTCGGTAAACAGCTTGCCAATGCCGACCAGAAAATCCATCAGCTTGCGCAAGTTCCAGCGATGCTTGGCCGAGGCCTGATTGATCATCAGCAACAACGCTGTCGCATAGTAGGGCGCCTGTGCCTCCCGCTGCATGTGCATCAGCATGTAAATCAGCAAGGCAAAGACGAAGATGAAGTACCAGCCGCTCTTCAGCACATCCAAAGCGCGCGGCAGTTCCGAAATCGGCAAGCCCTTCAGGTGAAAGCGCGCGGAATAGGCGTCGATCTGCACGAACAGACCGAAATAATAGAGGATTGACGGGATGATCGCAGCCAGCACGATCTCCGCATACGGGATCTCCAGATACGTCGCCATCACGAAGGCGGTCGAGCCCATGATCGGTGGCATCAGCACACCACCGGTTGAGGCACAAGCCTCAACGCCGCCAGCATAAGTGGGGCGGAAGCCAACCCGCTTCATCGCCGGAATGGTCATCACGCCGGTGGTCAACACATTGGTGATGACCGAGCCACTCATGGAGCCCATCAGGCCGCTGGCAAAAATCGCCACCTTGGCCGGGCCGCCGCGGAACTTGCCCAACATGGCGAAGGCCAGGTTGAGAAAGAACGCACCGCCGCCGGTGAATTGCAACGCCACACCGAACACCAGGAAGCCAACCACCAGGTTGGCGAAGGCATTCATCGGAATGCCAAGCACAGCCTCCGTTCCAAACAGATAGAACGCGGCCGAGACCTCCCATGAGGTCGGCTGGCCTTCAAAGACGCCAGGGAAGAGGTGCGAATAGACCGGGTACACCGACAGCAACAGGCAGATAAAGAAGATCGGTAGGCCGCCAGCACGTCGCGCCGCTTCCAGCACGATTCCCCACATGACGAACGCCATGATCGCCGGGATTTGCGGCGGCAGGTATTCCCAGCCGTCCAGCAAAATCTCGTTACCATGCGCCACAAAATAGATCGAAATACAAAACGGGATCGCCGCCAAAATCATATCATACCAAGGCACCCGGTCTATCGGGCCAACACCCGGCCAGGGTTGGTAGAGCAAGAATACCAGCGGCAACAACAAGCCCAGCATCGCATAGAAATACTCAGTTTCCAGCGGCACATAGGTGCCGATGCGATTGCCGACGCCAAAGATCACATAGATCGACATCGCAATGGAGAGCAACGCGGATGTCAACAGCACCGTCCACCAGAATGGCGACAGCTTGCGATGGCGATCAATCGAGGCTTCGGCCTGTTCAATCGCTTGTTCCGCGTTAAGCGGATCGAGGTTGGAAGACGGGCTTGTCATGAATTTTGACTGCTCTTGGGCGAGTGATACCGAGGAACTTTTGCACCCGCAGGACTGAATTGCCCGCCACCTGCATTGCAGGCGGCGGGCATACTCAGACTGCGGTTGGCCAGATCATCAACGATCTGGCCGAACCTTAGCCAAAGAGGCTAGCCTTACAGTGGTTTCGGGAACGGAACCGCTATACCAGCTGCCTGCAGGTGGGCCGCGCGAACTTCGAGCCACTTGACCTCGTAGTCGGCTTTCGACACAGACATCGACTTGAACTCTTTCCAAGCCGTCGCCAGCACTGCATTTCGGTTGTGCAGCGCATCGGTGTTGGCTTGGTTATCCGCAGTCCACTTGCCGATCTCTTTCCAATAAGCGATCGAACCGGAGTGGTATGGGAAAATCCACGAAAGGTTCTGGTTCTTCACCTGATAACCGTCCATGCCTGGGCCAGAGTCCTTATAGGTCTCGTAGTTCTCCATCACCGCTTTGGTCAGGCTGTATGCATTGTCGTCAGACATGCTCGGCATACTAACGAAAATCGGGTACGGGAAGCCAACACCTTCAAAGGTTGCTGTTCCAGCCGTGTTCTTCTCGATAGCAACGGCGTTGGTAACATTCACCGGATACCAGTGCGGAGCGATCGCATTCGCACGCTCCCACGACGCCTTATCCGCATGCGGGAAGGTTACGTGCAGCAGGCTGCGCGGGCTGGCATTGATCTGGTTGTACTTGCTGGAGATGGTCGAGCCATAGGCTGCATCCGCCTGGCCATCGATAATGGCCTGCATCGACTGGCCCCAACCCGGAACCTGAATCTTGGTCACATCATCCCAGGTCAAACCGCCAAACGCCAACACGGCGGTGGAGTTCAGGTTCAAGGCAGGTGAACCCTTAACCCAGGTAACGCGTTTGCCTTTTAGATCGGCCCAGCTCTTCACATCCAGATCACCAGCGACAATCAAGCCAGCGCCGTTGCGACCAATGTTGTTGAACAGGTTGTACAGCGGAGTCGGACCCCAACGGTCGTTGGCGAACATGAACACGCCTTCCTGACCGAAGTAGGAGGCGATGCCGCAAGCACAAATCTCAGACTGGCCGGCTTTCAATGGCAGCATGCGGCTGACATCGTTCTTGCCGGGAATGATACGCAAATCGACGTCGTATTTGCCCTTCAGCATATTGCCGAGGCCGACGGATTGGGCATAACCAGAGGACGTGGTGCCATAGGCCGTCCATGAAACTTGTTTCGGCAACATGACGTCGGCGGCAACCGCGGTACCGGTTGTCAATACAGCCGCTAGTGCAGCTGTGAAAATGGATCGCATAAGGGTGTCTCCCATCTATTTCTCCGGCCATCATAAAGCCGGATTCTTTTGGTTCGGCACGAGATTTGACCATGCGGCCAACAGCAAGGCAAGCGATTATCGATAAAAATGTCGGCGAAGAAAATGCCAGCGAAGCATGACCTCGCCGGCATATCCTCAACTTCTGGACCGTAACTTACTTCGGTTGCGGCAATGGCTTACCAAAGGGAACCGGCATGCCAGCTTTTTCCAGATGGGCCGCACGAACTTCGAGCCACTTGGTCTCGTAGTCGGCTTTCGAAACGGTCATCGATTTGAAATCAGCCCAAGCCGTGGCCAAAACCTCCAGCCGGTTCAGGTTTGCGTCCTGGTTTGACTGTGCAGCACCGTCCCAAACACCAACTTCCTTGTAAAAGCGGATGGCGCCGGGGTGATACGGAAACACCCACTGGAAGTTCTGATTCTTGATCTGATAGCCGTCCATGCCGGGGCCAGCATCTTTGTAGGACTCATAGTTCTCCATCACAGCTTTGGTCAGGCTGTAGGCGACTCCTTCATCCATTCCCTCACTGCCGACGAAAATCGGATAGGGGTAGTTGTTGCCCTCAAATGGCATTTTGCCAGACGTATTTTCCTCGCCGCGGATCGCGACTTCAACCACTGACTTGTTCCAGAATGGCGCCACCGCTTTGGCACGCGCCCAGGCTGCTTCGTCACTGTGTGGCAAGGTAACGTGGAACAAACCACGCGGGCTCGCGCCAATTTGGTTGTAGATGCTGGAGATGGTAGAGCCGGCAGCAGCGTCAGACTGGCCATTGATGATCGCCTGCATCGACTGACCCCAGCCCGGCATTACGACCACTTCGACATCGTCCAAAGTTAGCCCGCCGAACGCCAGTGCCGCCAACAAGTTGACCTGCAACGCCGGGGAACCACGAACCCAGGAAACGCGCTTGCCCTTCAAATCGGCAAAGGTCTTCACGCCCGCATCGCCGGCAACGATTGTCGACTGACCATTGCGACCGATATTGTTGAACAGGTTATAGAGCTTGGTCGGCCCCCAACGGTCATTAGCGAACATGAACACGCCTTCCTGACCGAAATACGCAGCGATACCGCACGCGCAAATATCGGACTGGCCAGCTTTCAGCGGCAGCATGCGGCTGACATCATTTTTGCCGGGGATAATGCGCAGGTCAGACCCGTACTTTGACTTGAGCATGTTCCCAAGGCCAACGGACTGGGCATAACCAGAGGACGTTGTGCCATAGGCCGTCCAAGAAATTTGCTTCGGCAACCCTTCAGCCATCGCGGCGGTGGTGCCGAATGCCGCCAATGCAGCGGCAGCGATAAGTGAACGCATTGTGTAGGGACTCCCAGAAATGGTGGTTGTGGGATGCGGCCATGAAACGGCCAATTGAGCATCTCCGCCAGTCTGTCACACCTGGGACAAGTATGCCAAGGGGGTTAGGTCACTGCCGCGCCTATCAAGACCCTCGCCTCCCCCATCCGTTTGGTGATACCGGCCTGATCAAAATATTCGAGCACCTCGATTGCCACGTTGCGGCCGATGCCGGTGGCGTCCTTAAACTGCTGGGCGGTGAAGTGGCCATCTGGCTGGTTCCCTGCCACCTCCCGCGCCTTGGCAATTAAGCCTTCAATAGTGCTCGGCGGAAAAAATCGGTTCTTGGCGACCGCAGCGACCAGCACCAGGTTCGCCGCCCGGCGCAGCACAGCTTCGATCCGCTCCGGCTCCTCATTGAGGACCTGTGCCAACTCCCGCACCCGCGGCGGGCGCAGGCCACCTTCCAACAACAGCGGCTCGATATCCTCCCACAACAACTGGTCGGCGTGCAGCATGACGACTTCGTGACCGGCCAGCGCCACCATCGGGCCCACCTGCCGAACCACCCCATCTGCTAGCGCCATTGCCAGAGCCGCTGCCCAAGTCGCCCGCGGTGCAGAATTCGCCAATGTCCGACGTAAGCTTTCTGGGGGAGCGCCGGCTCGGTCCGCATGATCGGTGTGCCAGCGAGCCAGCGCCTCCTCGACCTGCGCCGCCCAGCGCTGCGACTGCTCAGCATTGAATGACAAGCCATGGGCGGTGCGACTGGAGCTCTCTCCAACCAGGGCTGCCGCCTCTGCCTCAGTCAAATTCCAGGCCAGAGCAAATCGCGCTGCGTCAAAGCCGTTCAAAGCCGTCGCCAATGCCCCGACGAACGCCTGTTGCGCCGTCGGTTGATCCAATGCCGCCAGCATAGCCAGCCGCTCCGGCCAGCGCCGCCCGCGCGAGGGCGCGAACGGATCAACCACTCGCCCGCCGGCCAATGTTAGCCGCGCTGACTGATCGCGCAGCACGAACCGGTCGCCTGCCATCGCACCAACCTGATGATCCAGCACCAGCTGGCCCCAGCCGCTCTCGCCCGGCTCCAGCCGCCGCCCCTCCAGCAGCGCTAGCCGCCCTGTCACGTCCGCCGCCCCCAGATGCACGTGCACCGGCTGGCGGTCGGTCAGAGCCGGCCCATCGCCGGCCGGCACGCGCACGCGCACGTCCAGCCGGTCAGTCGGAGCGTGCGCCTCCGGTGCCAGGATCCAGTCGCCGCGGCGCACCAGGTCTTTGTCGACGCCAACCAGGTTCAGTGCCAGCCGCTGCCGCTCCTGCCCCTGCTGGCTCTCAGTATTTTGCGCGTGTAGCGAGCGCACCCGCACCTCCCGTCCCAGCGGCGAGAGCAACAGCCGGTCACCCACCTGCACCTGCCCGCTAACAGCAGTGCCCGTGACCACCAGCCCGGCACCGCGCAGCGTAAACGCCCGATCCACCGCCAGCCGGAACCGCCCACTCACCGCTGGCCGCTCCAGCCCGCGCGCCTCGCCCAGCAGCCAATCCTTCAACGCGGCAATGCCGTCGCCGGTATAGGCGGAGGTGACGTGCACCGGCGCGTCTTCGAAACTGGTGCCGGCGACGGCGTTGGCGACCTCGTCCTGCACCTCCGCCAGCCGCTCCGGCGTGACCCGGTCGGCCTTGGTGATGATGATGGCACCGGCGGGCACCTGCATCAGGTCGAGGATGGCCAGATGCTCCAGCGTCTGCGGCATCGGCCCATCATCGGCGGCCACCACCAGCAGCGCCAGATCAATGCCGGAGACACCGGCCAGCATGGTGCGGACGAATTTCTCATGGCCCGGCACATCGACAAAGCCGATGGTCAGCCCCTCCTCCACCGGCCAATAGGCAAAGCCCAGGTCGATGGTCATGCCGCGCTTTTTCTCTTCCGGCAGCCGGTCGGCATCAACGCCCGTCAACGCCTGCACGAGGGCGGTCTTGCCGTGGTCGATATGGCCGGCAGTGGCGACGATCATAGCCCCAATCCCTTCAACTGCGCCGCAAACCCGGCCTTATCCTCCAGGCACCGCAGATCGAGCCACAGCGCGTCGTCCGCCAGCCGCCCCACCACTGGCCGAGGCAAGCCCCGCAGCGCCGCCGCCAGCCGGGTCAGCGCCCGGCCCTTGCCTTTCGCCGCCACCGGACGAGCCACCAGCGCCGCGCTCGGGATCAAGTCCACAGGCAGAGCGCCGGAGCCGATCTGGCTCTGGCAATCCTCAACACTCACCGCAAAGCCATCCCCAACAGCCGCCGCAAACCCAGGCACGAGGCGCTCTGCCAACGCCCTGATCTCCGCCGCAGACCTGGTCAGCAACCTTAAAGACGGAATGCGCTGCACCGCCCGCTCCGGATCGTCGTAGAGCACCAGCGTTGCCTCCAACGCCGCCAGCATCACCTTATCGAGCCGCATGGCCCGCTTCAGCGGATTGCGCCGCAGCTTCTCCACCAGATCCTTGCGCCCGACCACCAGACCGGATTGCGGCCCGCCCAGCAGCTTGTCGCCGGAGAACGTGACGATGTCCGCGCCATCGGCCAGCGCCTGCTGCACCGTCCGCTCCGCCGGCAAGCCCAGGGCCGCCATGTCGATCAGCGCGCCGCTGCCCATGTCATCGATGAAGGGCAGGCCGTGCTCGTGCGCCACAGCTGCAATCTCCGCCGGCGCAGGCTTCCCGGTAAAGCCCTGGATCGCGTAATTCGAGGGGTGCACGATCATCAGCGCGCCGGTTTTTGGCCCGATGGCCTCGGCATAGTCTTTCAGGTGGGTGCGGTTTGTGGTGCCGATCTCGATCAGCTTGACGCCCGCGCGCCGCATCACATCGGGCACACGGAAAGCGCCGCCGATCTCAACTAACTCGCCGCGGGAGACGGGCACTTCTTTGCCGTTCGCCAGCGCGTTCAGCGCCAGCAGCACGGCACTGGCATTGTTGTTGACGACCAGAGCCGCCTCTGCCCCGGTCAACTCGCAGAGCCAGCGCTCCACATGCGCATCCCGCTCGCCCCGCCGGCCCTTGGCCAGATCAAACTCCACCGCAGAGGCTCCCGCAGCCGCCACCATCGCCTGGATCGCCTCGTCGGCCAGAGGTGCGCGGCCCAGATTGGTATGCAGCACCGTGCCGGTCAGGTTGTAGACGGCTTTCAGCCCAATCGCCTGCCGCGCCGCCAGCCGGCTAGAGAGCACGT
This sequence comes from uncultured Alphaproteobacteria bacterium, assembly GCA_938084065.1. Lineage (GTDB taxonomy): Bacteria > Pseudomonadota > Alphaproteobacteria > Bin95 > Bin95 > JACKII01. The sequence goes on along the minus strand of CALKDI010000279.1, from coordinate 7,939 downwards.
CCGGCAAAGCCGCCTCATCGAACACCACACCGCTGCCTCGCGCCTCGTCCAGTAGCGTCCGCACAGCGGCTAGAACCGGGCGGCGGCCGTGGAGCGCTGCCAGCGCCTGCACCGGCGCGCAGCTCAATAGGGCATCGACGGAGGGCAGGCGGAGAGATGCGGCGGGTGTATCAGTCATGCCCATAGATCAGCCTGCCGATTGGTCCGCGTCAACTGCTGGCGTTGCCCTCCGGCAAGCCCGGACCATCGGTCCCAGGCTCCTCCACCTCGGGCGGCATACGCGGATCGAGCGGCAGGCCAGCCGCCGTCGTCTTAGAGGTCATCACAAACGGCTCTTTTTGCTCGTCCGGCGGAGCGGTGCTGACCTTGCGGCGGATGATGGCGAAGACACAGCCGAACGCGGCCACCACGGCGATCTGCCCGAACATGCCGCCGGGCCCGAACCACGCCATGGTGAAACCTGCCAACACGGGAGCCACCACCGCGCCAGCGCCAAACAGCAACAATAGGCCAGCACTGGTAGAGATCCGGTCCTCGTTCACCATCACGTCATTCACATGGCTGACGCAGAGCGCGTTCACGCAGAACGCTACACCTCCAAACACAGCGCCCAAGGCCAGCCAAAGCCGCAACTCCAGCCCCAAGGTCATCGCCATCACGCTGCTGACCAGCGTGACCAAGGCAAACACGCCGATCAGAACCGTGCGCCGGTCAACCCGGTCCGACAGCCAACCCAGCGGAAATTGCATAGCCGTGCCGCCGGCAATCACCAGGCTCATAAACAGCGTGGTCTCTACCAGATCATGGCCCATGCGCTGGGCATAGACCGGCCCCAGCACCCAGAATGGCGCGGTGATCAGGCCGGACAGGAAACAGCCGACCGTGCCCATGGGCGACAGGCGATAGAGCCGCGACAGGTTCAGGCGCGCCACTGGAGGGGTCGGCGGCTGCTCGCTGCGGGTGAGCGCCACCGGCAGCACGCCCAGCATGACCAGCAGTGCGGCGATGACAAACAGAGTCAACTCCTCTGGCGGAGCGATGCGCAAGACCTGTTGCGCTGCCACCGCCGCCCCCAGATTAATCAGCATGTAGACGGAATAAATCCTGCCGCGGCTCTCGTTGGTGGCGCGGACGTTGAGCCAACTCTCCACCGCCATGAACATGGTCGCCATGGCAAAGCCAGTCAGCACACGCACCGGCAACCAGAGCCACGGGTCAACCACCAAAGCCATGATCAGCACCGCTGCGCCAATCAACGCCGCAGAGGCGCTAAAGATGCGAATATGCCCGACCCGCCGCATCACCGGCGGCAACAGCATGCAGCCGCCGAAAAACCCCAGATAATAGGCCGTGCCGATCCCGCCGATCAGCTCCGCACCAAAGCCCTCCAGATTGCCACGAATCGACAGCAACGAGATCAACATGCCATGGCCGAGCAACAACAGGCCCGACCCCAGCAGCAGCGCCGCGAGGCCGCCTATCGTGTGCCGCATACCCCTGCCTCCCGTCTGGTTTGGCGGTTGGCAAGCGCGGTCCGTGATAGCAGGGAGGTGCAGTGCATGATCGCCATCGAAATCCGGATGCGGGCTAGAAAGCGGTGGGGCGAGCAACCAGACAAGGCCGCTCTCCCACCTCCTACGAGCCAAGGCCAACCCAGAACAAGGCCGGGATGCCGCGGGAGTGTGACCCTTGTGACGGCGATTGGTTAGAAAGCGGTGCCGAGTAGTCTTTCCGTCGCCTTAGATTTCTAGCATCTTGGAAAGCCAGAGTACCGTGACACCCATTCTAGATTCGTTGATCGCTACTTTCTTCAAGCGCAATCAATACAGACGCCGGTGTAAGGTACAGCCTCAAGCCTTTTAGGTGCGATTTTTTTGCCACAGCTTTTGCATATTCCATAGGTGCCCGCATCGATACTAGCCAACGCGGCTCTAATTTTTCTTATTTCCTCCAACGCAAGGTTTCCAACCTCTTCCATCACTTCGTCGCTTTCCGCTTCGACGGCACTTTCGGACCAATTGTCGTCGCTGGGTTGGCTCAGCGCCTCGTCGATCTCGTGCGTGCGCATGTCAAGTTCGCGAAGCTTCGCTTCGAGTTTCGTTTTAATATCCGATATGTCGGTCATAACTTTTCTACTCCGGCCATATGTTTTTGCCGCACTACTACGTACGCCTAAAAAGACGAATTGTAAGGGGTGTGGCGAAATTCAGTTTCGGGGCTCAGTGCATTTGGAAACTGACTCGGATATCGTCGCCACTAGTAATCTTCGTAAAGCTCTTCGTTCTCGGCGGCCTCAGCCGTTCAGGCCCGAGAAGGCGAGGCCGGAACCTCGCCCGAACCCCCGCCTCACCAATCCATATTCAACCCAAGCCGCGGGTACACCTTGGTCGCCAGCCGCTCCAGCGAGCGGAGGTTGGTGTCGTTGTCGATCAGGCCGCTGAACATCCAGCAGAACAGCCAGTCGAGCGGCAGGCGCTTCGACATCACCTCCAACTGCCGGCAGACCGTATCCTCCGAGCCGACCAGTGCGTAGCCATTGGCCAGGATCTCCTCGACGTCTGGAAAAACGCCGGTGTCCGGGTCTTTCATGCCCTGGCGGAAGCCGAAATCGACAAACCATTTCTCGGACGCCCAACGGCTCGACCGCTCCCAAATCGCCCGTGCCTCTGCATCGGTGTCGCAGATGATCAGGTCGCGCAGGAAGGCCACGCCGTCACCTCGCGCCTTGCCGGATTGGTCGGCGTACATGTCGAGCAGGTGGTTCTCCAGCTTCTCATGCACCGGCGGCACGATGGCGACAATGTCCTCCTCCGCACACCAGCGCATGGAGCGTTCTGATGTGGCGAACGGCTGGAAGATTGGCGGGTGCGGCTTCTGCAACGGCTTGGGCACGACACCGATGCCGGTCAGCAGGCCATCCTCGTTGACGCCTTTGCCCATCTCCTTGGTCGCGCGCGGTGGCCAGCCTGTGGAGGGAATCGGGATGGTCCAGAGCTTGCCTTCGTAACCCTCGATCATCTCCTCAGTCCAGGCGCGTTTGACTAGGCGGTAATTCTCCTCGAACGCGTCGCGGTTGGCCTGGTCAATGGCGTCATGCTGATCCGGCAGAGCCCCGTGCACGCCATGGGCATGCTGGCCTAACACATCGACCCAGCGGCGCTGATAACCGCGCGCAAAGCCGGCATTGGCCCGCCCGCCGGTCATGTGGTCCAGCATGGCGATATCCTCTGCCACCCGCAGCGGGTTCGCCGCCGGCAGCACGATGCCCAGCTGGCCCACCCGAATATTCTGGGTCTGCATGCCGATATAGAGGTCCAGCAACACCGGGTTGTTGGACATCTCGAAGCCTTCGATGTGGAAGTGATGCTCCGTGAAACTGATCGAGTTGTAGCCAAGCTTATCCGCCAGCCGCGCCTGGGCCGAGAGGTCAGCCAACATGCGCTGGTAGAGATCGCCGCGCATGCCGGCCATGCCCTGCTCACGCTCGTCCGCGTTGCCGACATCGGGGAGGTAAAAGAGAGAGGTTTTCATCTGGCGCTGGTCCCTGAGACTGGGGTGATCGGTTGCGCCAGACTATAGCGCTGCGGCCAACAATCGCCAGTCCTCTGCTACTACCGATCGACCAGAACCTGTGCCGAGCGGATGAGATGCTGCGCCGCCGGCCAATGCGCCGGATAGTGGTGCGCACGCGTGCCGGAAAACGCGATCAAGTACAGCCGTCCAGCCACCACTGCTCCCGTGGCCGAGCCATCGAACACCAGCCCGGCCTCCGTCGCATAGCTGTAGCCAAAGTGGAAGCCAGAATGGCCAGCGAACACCTTCGGTTCAGGCGCGCCAACCTCAATCTGCTGACGCTCACCCAGCGCCAACTCCGTCCCCCATAGCTCCGCGATTTCAGTCGCTGTCATGTTGCTGCGGAACTGCAGCGAACGGCGGCTGCGGGAGCGCTCGAACAATGGCTCACCATCTGGTCTGCCAGCGATGAACAGCACGTGATCCAGCGGCAGGCCGTCCTGCGTCCAGGCTGCATCTGCGCCGAGCGTCCCAGTAGGAAATTGGTTCCAGACGCGGCTGCCCTGCACCGACAGACCTTGGCCAATAACCACCTGCTCACGCTCAACCGGCTGTATTCGGCCGCACCCGGCTAGGATGACCGCCACACTCAACACCAGCAACCAAACCCTCATGAGCCGGTCATTCCGGCGATATAGGCACGGACCATCGCAGCATCCGGGGCATCAGGCTCACTTATGAGATAGCGCACAAAGGCCGCTCGGGCGCGCTGCCAATCCCCCTGCGCACGGGAAATCAAGCCGATGGAGCGATGCGCCGCTGCCGGAGATTGCGGCAGTCGCAAAGCCTCAGCATAGGAGCGCAACGCCAAGTGCTGGTCATCCTGCCAGCCCCGTAACCGGTGCACCTCCCCCCGGTAGAAAGCCAGGTCGGCATCCAGGCCATGTTGCTCCTCTAACTGCTGAAACAAGCGCAAAGTCTCGGTCGGCAGGCGCAGACGCACCTCGTCGGCCAGGAATGCGGCGCGATGTGGTGCCAACGCCGCCTGATAGCGCACATAGGACCGCGCTTCGGGTTGGACTGGAAGAGCTGCGATCTCCTCCAGCAGCCCGTCGCGACGGGCCGCGGGGGCTGGATGGGTCGCCAGCAGGCGGTTGACGACTGAGGCCCGTCGGTCGCCCAATTCCACAGCCGCAGATTGCCAGATCTCCACCGCCGCAATCGGCGCATAGCCTGCCGCCGCCATCCGTTGCAGACCAAAGGCATCGGCAGCTTGTTCCTGGCCGCGACTGAAGGCGCGCAACTGCAACTCCGCCAACAACGCGGCGGCGGCGTTTGGCTCCCTCAAGCTAACGCCTTGTCCTAGCACCGTAACCCAAGCCAGAATATCGCTACCAACCCGCGCTCGCCAAGCTTTGTCTGCCAAATGGCGTTCGACGTAATGGCCCAGCTCATGACCGATAATCGCCGCCAATTGCGCCTCGTCTCGCAGGCGCAGTAATAGGCCCGACTGGATCAGCATGGCGCCGTTTGCCTGCATTCCCGCATTCAAGCCGGGTGCTCGCACCAGATACACGCGGATATCCGGGCAATATGGCCCAGCAACCTTACACGCCACATCCCGAACATAGCGGTTTAGGTCCGGATCGCGGATCAGGGTTGGCGCGCGCCGCAACGCAGTCTCGGCCTTTTCCGCCAGTTGCCAAAAACCGGCTTCATCCGACTGCATGTCGGGCCTTGTTTGCGGCGGCAAGGGCGGCAAACCGGCGCTGCAGCCGGCAAGCATCAACAGCAGGATCACCAGCGCCAGCCCCCTCATTGCGGCAATTCCTTTAACAGGGCCCGCGCCGTCTCCAGAGCGCTTTTCGGGTCGCGCAAATCGCCAGTTGCCCGGTCCAATGCCCGCGCCCAGACCACCTGTCCGGTCCGCAAATCGACCAGGGTCGCAATTCCGACCTGCTGTCCGCCCGGCAACGGCAGGCCAACCAGCACCGTCGAAACCACAGACAGCACACGCCGCCCGGTGCTGGAATAGCTATCCCGCAAGTGAATGAACAACGCGTAATCCGCCGCTAGCACCCCCCGCAGGTCGCGACCGCTAGCGCCCATGCTCCAGCCCAGATGGCCGTTCTTGGCTGGCAGCCTGTTTCGGTCATCGCCGAAATGATGCAACAAGATGGCTTGCTGGATCGCGCCCTGCAGCAAGCGGGATTGATGCGCAGCGGGCTCCTGCCAAAGCGCCGGCTCAGCTTGGTTGAGGATCAACCCCCGCTCCCGCGCCACCTGGCGCAAGGCCCGCACCAGGTGCTGTTCCGCCGCCTCAGTCCAACTGGCAACCGGCTGGTGGAACCCACCAGCGCTCACGCGGCTGAGCCCGATGTCCAGCGGCATCAGCGCGATCCGCGGCGGCCCCTCACTCACGTGGAGATGCGCGCCCAGACGCGCTGCGTCGCCGGCGCAGCCAGTTGCCAGCGCCGCCCACAGCAACAGCCAGACAAAATGGCAGCGCCGCCGCATCTCTCATCTCCCATCGGTTCGATCCGGAGATGATTAACGCTTGGTTACCCCTAACAGATGGTTAACAGGCCCTTGCCAAACCGTTACCGGCACCCGCGGGAGAACACCAAGGCTGAGACACCCGCGACGGCCATAGCCAGGGCAAAGCCGGTCGCGCCAAAGCTGGCGAAGGCTGCCACCAAGCCGGAGAACACCGCGGCAGCCCCCAGCTGCAGCACGCCCATCAGGCCGGATGCAACCCCTGCCCGCTCTGGGAAATGGCGCAACGCACCGGCGTGTCCCAGCGAGAACACAAAGCCCATGCCAGCGACAAAGATCGACAGGCAAATCAGAATCGAGACTGCGCTGATATTGTCGGTCCAGGCAACGCCCAGCATTGCAACGCAACCGACAGCCGCCAGCAATCCACCGACTCGCATCAGCGGCGCATCACCGGTCTTCGCCACCATTTTCCGCACAATCGTACCCGTGACGATGAAGGCGGGGATCGATAGTGATGGGTAGAGACCAAACTCCAGCGGCGTCAGGCCGGCCTCATCAATGGCCACCGATGGTGAGCCGGTCAGGAAGGCGAACAGGCCGCCCATGGTGGCGGCTGTGGTGAAGGCGTAGGCGCGGAATTGCTTGTTGCCGCCAACAATCTTGTACCCGGCCCAGACAGAGGCAAAATCCAGTTTGGTTTGCGGGCTGCGGTTGGTCTCCCGCAGCCAGACGATCACTGCCAGCAGCACGATACCGCCAAAGATAGCAGACGCGGCAAAACTGGCGCGCCACCCAACGGTTTCCTGTAAAGCGCCGCCGATGATCGGCGCAATGGCCGGCACGGCAGAAAAGGCCATGGCGATGGCAGCCATAACCTTGCTGAGGTCCGGCCCCTCATACAAATCGCGGGTGGTAGCTCGGCTGGCAACAACGCCGGCACATGCGCCCATCGCTTGGACAATACGGCCAACAATGACAAACTCGACGCTGTTCGCCACCATGCACAACAGACTGCCGACCACAAATAAGGTGCCGCCAAACAGCATAATTGGGCGACGGCCATAGCGGTCCGCCAACGGTCCGTAGACCACTTGCATGACGGCAAAGGCCGCCAGATAGGCGGTCATCGTCGCCTGCACCTCACCGCGCGAGGCACCTAAGCCGACCTCCATCGCCGGCATGGAGGGCAGGTAAACGCTGGAGGCAAACTGGCCGAGGGCAGCCAATGCTGTCAGCAGCGCTATCAGGCCTGCGCCGCGAATAGGTAACGTCTCGCGCGTTGCGTTCACTTCAGCACACCAATCTTTGAGAGATGCGCGATCTCATCTTCGGTATAGCCGAGCGTGGCCAGCACCTCCGCATTGTGCTCCCCGATAGCTGGGGCCGGCCCTGGCGGTCGCTTCTCCTCGCCCTTTACAAGCACCGGCGTGCCGACAGCCCAATCGCCGCCAAAACCCTCGCCAGCAGGAACGACGGCACCAGCGTGGCGCATTTGCTCGTCGCCCGCCAAATCTTCCATCTTCGCTGCCTGGCCATAGGTGATGCCCAGCACGTCCAAGCGTTCGCGCCAATAGCTCCAATCCTGGGTGGCGAAGACCGCGTCCAATTCCTGGGTCAAGGCGATGGAATTGGTGCGCCGTGCCTCCTGGCTGGCAAATCGAGGGTCGTTTAGCAGGTCGGCCCGGCCCAATGCCTCGAACAGCAAGGGGCCCTGTTTGGCCTCGTTCAGAATGGCCAGGATGAACCAGCGGTCATCTTTGCTGCGGTAGTGGTTGGCCATGGCGTTCGGCGCGTCATCACGGTGCGGGCGCAACTGCACCTCGCCACCCAACAGCGCGGCCTGGGCGTAAAATCCGTTCATCCACATGCCGTTCGCCATCAGGCTGGTGGAGACCTGGCCGCCCTTGCCTGTCTTCTCGCGGCGATA
>CALKDI010000278.1 GCA_938084065.1 uncultured Alphaproteobacteria bacterium | reverse complement strand
GGCAAGATTTGCCGTCGTCGAGCAGCAGGATCGCATTGGCGCGACGCGCTATACCGTGGTCCTCGCGCTGACGCCGCACGCACGCCTCAAGTTCAAGACGCTCTGATGAGGAAAGAAAACCGGCATGAATCATGGACATAGCAGAGTCGTTCCCAACCCGCTCGTCAAGCCATCAAATTCGGGTTCTCAATGACTCTGAGTATAACATTCTTTCCAAAGATCTATATCAAGAACGCTATCGTCATTCAAAGATCGTACCAGGAGGAGGTTCATATGTCATATTTAAACAGTTTTCTCGTTGCCACTGCCGCTGTAGCGGCGCTCGTTGGAGTGGGTACGGCAAATGCCATACCGGCGGTGTTCCCAACCCAATTGTCGGAAAATAATACGGTAGCTACCGACGCAGACTTTCTCGGTGCGCCGGACGACACGTTTTTTGGTCTCGGCGGCCAAAACGTGACCTATGACTTTGGCAGTGTGCGCATTGTCAATGGCGCCGGTAACGACTTTAATATCTATGAGGTCGATTTTGGTAATGTAGAGTTCAATCTCATTACTGTTGAAGTCAGCCTTGATGGCTTCGCGTTTGTTGATGTGACGGCTTCGGCCGGAGCTCCACTTGATTTAGACGGCGACGACGATCATGGCAGTGCCAGTTTTCGATTTTCGTATGATCTGGGCTCGTTAACCGAGGCGCGGTTTGTTCGCATCGACGGGGCCGGTACAGGCAATTCCGGCGGTGCGGTTGGATTTGATCTGGACGCTATTGGCGCTGGAAATTTCAGGAATGCGGCCATACCAGTGCCAAGCATGCTTCCTGCTGCTGCTGTCGCTATGATTGGCCTGGGCTTCATCGCTCGCCGGCGCAAGGGCTAGCAACTGCGGCTGGCCTGCGGCTTTGTAAGTAAGGCCTCGAATAGATTGATTGGCGTGAGAAGACAGCAACCAGCACTTGACCGGGTGTTTTCTGGTCAAATGCCGAATGCTTACTATCCGCTAAATCAGATATCGCTTAGACGTGGAAGCTCTCGCCACAGCCGCAGCGGCCTTTTTCGTTCGGGTTCTCGAAGGTGAAGCCGCTGGTGAAGCGGTCTTCTTTGTAATCCACTTCGGAGCCCAGAATGAACATCACGGCGGTGGGGTCGATGAACAGGCGCACGCCTTTCTGCTCAACCACTTCCTCAAACCGCTTAGGCTCGTCGGCATATTCCACCGAATAGCTCATGCCGGAGCAGCCGCGGGTTTTTACGCCGATGCGCAGGCCTTGTACGGGCTCGTCGCTTTTCGCGACTAGGGCTTTGACGCGCTCAGCAGCAGCGTCGGTCAGTGTAACAACGGGGGGACGTTCCATAGCAGTCAGTCTCCTAAAAATTCTCTGTTAGAAGCCCAGCGCGCAAAGAGCGCGCATTAAAACCCCAGCGCGAGGCGGGCATCTTCGGTCATCATATCCGGAGTCCACGGCGGGTCAAACGACAGAGTGACTTCGATTTCGCCAATTCCCGCAACGGTGTCGAGCGCATCAGCGACCATCACCGGCATTTCGCCAGCCACGGGACATCCGGGAGCGGTCAACGTCATCACCACACGGGTGGAGCCGTCTTTGTGAATATCCAACTCGTATATAAGGCCGAGGTCGTAGATATTCACGGGAATTTCTGGATCATACACCGTGCGGATGGCGGCAATCGCCTCTTCGCCTGATGCAATGGTCTGACCTTCCGGCAACGCTTCGCCCTTGCGGGCGCAGATGGACTCCAACTCCTCTATAGAGGGCTGGCCCAGGCCGAAATCGTCATCTGGATAACCAAACGGGGAATTCATTGTGTTTGCTCCGCTAACACGTTAAGCGAAAATCGTGCGCACGTCGTCGAGGGACCGAACCAGCCGGTCCACCTCTGCGCGTGTGTTGTACATGCCAAAGCTGGCGCGCGCCGTAGACGCCACGCCGAGGCGATCCATCAAAGGCTGCGCGCAATGGTGGCCGACGCGCACCGCAACGCCGGCGCGGTCGATGATGGTGCCGACATCGTGCGCGTGTGCGCCCTTCCATGTGAAGGAGACGATGCTGGCTTTGCCGGGTGCGGTGCCGTGCAAGGTCACCTCCGGGATTTGGGCCAGTTGGTCCATTGCGTATTCAACCAGGTCGTGCTCGTGCGCGGCGATGGCTTCTAGGCCGATCTCGGTCACATAATCGATGGCAGTGCCAAGCGCGATAGCTTCAACGATGGGCGGCGTGCCGGCCTCGAACTTGTGTGGCGCGTCCTTGTAGGTGCTCTCCGTGATCGAGACAAAGTCGATCATCTCGCCGCCGCCTTGATAAGGGGGCATGGCAGCCAGCAATTCTGGCTTGCCGTAGAGCACGCCAATGCCGTTCGGGCCATAGACCTTGTGGCCAGAGAACGCGAAGAAATCGCAGTCCATGGCGGGCAGGTCCAGCGCCATGTGCGGTGTCGCCTGACAGCCGTCCACGACGACTTTGGCACCGACCGCATGCGCCGCCGGGATCATCTGGGCCAGCGGAGTGACAGTCCCAAGAGCGTTCGAGACCTGGGTAATCGCCACGATCTTGGTGCGCTCGTTCAGCAGTGCAAGGTAGGCCTCCAGGTCAATCTGGCCATCATCCAGGATCGGGATGGCCTTGATCACAGCGCCGGTTGCCTGTGCCACCATCTGCCAGGGCACGATGTTGGAGTGATGCTCCAACTCTGAAATCAGGATCTCGTCGCCGGGCTTCAGCGTGCTGCGAGCATAGCATTGCGCCACCAAGTTCAGGCCTTCGGTAGCACCCTTGGTGAAGATCAGGTTGTCGGAGTCCTTAACCTTCAGGAAGCGGGCTACGGTCTCCCGTGCTGCCTCGAACCGGTCAGTGCAGCGCTGGCTCAGGTAGTGGATGCCACGGTGGACGTTGGAATAATCGTTCTCGTAGACATCACGGATGGTGTCGACCACCTGCCGGGGTTTCATCGCACTGGCGGCGCTATCCAGAAAGACCAGCGGCTTGCCATAGACTTCGCGGCTGAGAATCGGGAAGTCGGCACGGATTTTGTCCACGTCGAAGTTGGGGCGGGCCAAGGTTTGGTTGGCAAGCGTTTCAGTTGTTGCGTTCATCGGGCAAGGTGCTCCTGAACCAGTTTGAGAGCCGCCTCACGGGCGGGTTCG
>CALKDI010000277.1 GCA_938084065.1 uncultured Alphaproteobacteria bacterium | reverse complement strand
AAACCCCTCTGCCAAAGGCTGGGTCGAAATCGGCGAAGTGCCAGAGCCCAAACCCGACTCCCATGACGCCGTGGTGCGTGTCACCGCCTTTTCCGTGAACCGGGGCGAGGTCAACCGCGCCCGCACGGGTGTTGCCGGTGCCCAGGTCGGCTGGGATGTGGCCGGCGTGGTGGAACAGGCGGCGGCGGATGGCAGTGGCCCGAAAGTCGGCACCCGCGTCGTCGGCATGTCCCTGCGCCAACAAGGCTGGGCCGAGTACGTCGCCCTGCCGACCGTCGCTCTGGCACCGATCCCGGATTCGGTCAGCGATGCCCAGGCTTCGACCCTGCCAGTAGCCGGCCTGACCGCGCTCTACTCCCTGGAGCGCTGTGAGCGGCTGGCGGGGGAGCGGGTGCTGGTGACCGGCGCTACCGGCGGCGTCGGCTATTACGCCTGCCAGTTGGCGACCATCATGGGGGCGGAACCGGTGGCACTGCTCCGTCGCCCTGACCATAAGGCGCTGATCGAGGCAACCGGTGCGCGCGTCATCGTCTCTGAAGACGGCTCGGCCTTGGCGAACGAGCCTAAGTTCCGCTCCGTTATCGATGGCGTCGGCGGGCATTTGTTTGGCGGCCTTGTCGAGGCACTGGCCGCCAGCGGTCGCCTCATCACCTACGGCATTAGCGGCGGGCTAGAGGCCTCCATCCAAGTGCGCCATATGTTGCTCTCCGGCGATGGCCGCATCGAAGGCTTCCACCTCTACCGTGAATCCGAAAAGGAATCCGCTTCCAAGGGCTTGACCCGCTTGCAGCGCCTGATGGTGCAAGGTCGGCTTGACGGCGGTGTTACTGTCCAGAAGGATTGGAGCGAAATTCCGGCGGTCGCAGAAGCCATTATCGAGCGCAGCTATTTCGGCAAGGCCGTGCTGACGCTGTAGAGTGCGGGCACAGACTTAAGCAAACAAACCTGACCACACAGAACCCCTAGCAACCAATCGGCAGTTGGCGGATACTTGGGGCAATACCACAACCAGCCCTCGGGGAAATGCCATCATGAATGCTTCGAAAAAGCCCGTCGCCGTCGTTATCGGCGCCACGTCCAAGTGGCAGGCCGATGGCCGCCAAACCCATTTGATCCATGGTCAGGGCGTCAGCGATGACCATCTGCCCGTCGGCGTACGCTGGGGCGTTGGTGGGGCATTGGCGCAAAAATTTGCGGCGGAAGGCTATTTCACCGTCATTACCACCCGCACCGCAGCCAATGCGGCCAAACTGGAAAAGGCGATCCAGGACCAGGGCAATGACTGCATGACGGTGGAGTTGGACGTCTCCTCCGAGGACTCGATCAAGGCCGCCTTTGCCAAAATCCGCGCGGCAGTGGGTGACCCGGAGGTGTTGGTCTACAACGCCGGCTATAACGATGGCCGCGAATTGCCAGCCGGCATGGACCTGTTGGAGTATATCCCGACCGACCTGTTCGACCGCACCCAGCACGTCGCCTGCCGCGGCCCCTTCCTGGTCGCCAAGGAAGTGTTGCCGGCCATGCGTGAGGCGGGCAAGGGCTCGTTCCTGATCTCGAACAATTCCAGCTCGTTGCGTGGCAAAAAGCGCCAGACCGGCCAGTCGCTCTACTACCCGCGCGTCATGATGCGGGTGCTGGCCCAGGTGCTGACCGAGGAATATTCAGAGCATGGCGTGCACGTGGCCAATGTGATTATCGACGGCCTGATCGACTCCCCCGGCACGCGGGCGATGGAGCGTGCGCAGAAGAACCCGGACATGGTCATCAGCCCGGTGGCGATTGCTGACGCGTTCTGGTACCTGCACACGCAGGATCGCTCGGTCTGGACCCATGACCTGCAATTGACGCCGCACGTCACACCGCCCAGTTTCTGAGCCCAACACACCAAAGGAACGCCGCCATGGTCGCGCCTTATGAAATCGACGTCGAAGACGTTGAGTTTGCCTGTCCAGATGGTGTGCCGCTATTGGCACGCCTCTATCGCCCGCGCGGGCCCGGGCCGTTTCCGGGTGTGGTGGAGGTGCATGGCGGTGCCTGGACCATGAACGACCGCATTACCAATCACGACATTCATGTGCCGTTGGCCAAGAGTGGCGTGGTCGTGATGTCCATCGACTTTCGCATGCCGCCGGTAGCTATGTATCCGGCCTCGTCAGTTGACATCAATTTTGGCGTGCGCTGGTTTAAGGCAAACGCAGAGCGGCTGTCCGTCGCGGTGGATAAGATTGGCATTGTCGGCACCTCCAGCGGTGGGCATCAGGCGCTGCTGGCGGCAATGCGGCCCCGCGACCCGCGGTACAGCGTTTTGCCATTACCAGCAGGCGGAGACGGGATTGATGCGTCTGTCAGTTATACGGCTGTGTGCTGGCCGGTGGTCGATCCGCTCGCCCGCTATGAGATGGTCAAGGCCAACGGCAACGAACGGCTGATAGAGGCTCACCATGCGTTTTGGCCGGATGCCGCTGCCATGGACGAGGCTTCACCGCAACGCATGCTCGACCGGGGCGAGGCGGCAGACCTGCCGCCAACCCTGCTGATCCAGGGCACGAGCGACGACAATATCGGCCCGGTGATGACCGACCGTTTCGTCGAGAGCTATCGTAAGGCCGGCGGGCAATTGCAGTACGAGGTGTTTGAGGGCGCGGTGCACGCTTTCATCGTCAAAGACCCGACAGCGGATATCGCCCAGCGGGCTGTTGCCCTGATCATAGACTTCGTTCACGCCCAAACGCGGTAGTGTGTAGCCCGGAAGCGCAACGCGCTATCTGGGATACCTATTCGAATAGGCCTCTATCGCTGCACCAACTCAATGCAGACCCCGTCCGGCGCTTCAATAAAGCAGAGTGTCAGCCCAGTCGGGTTGACCTTCACAGGCACGGAGAAGGTCACGCCGCGGGCAGCCAATTCCTCACAATACGCCGCCAAATCACCTTTGTAGTTATAGCCGATATGGTCTGCGCCCCAGCGGTTATGGCTGGAGAAATCACCATAATCATTAAAGCTGTCCGGCGCTGCTGGCGCCTCACCAGCCCGCTGGCCGCGCACCAGCACTGTCATACCGCCCAGAGACACGGCAATCTGCGGCGCCCCCCGCACCATAGTATCCGCCACAATCTCCGCATCAAGTTTCTCAACATACCACTTAGCGGTGGCGTGCGGGTCCGTCGCGATTACATGGACGTGGTCGAAGGTCAAAGCCGGGTTCTGCGCCATGGTCAAAATTTCCTCTGTGCGTTCAATTTCTCACCCAAACTAGCACGCCACCCCCGCCCTTGACGACGGTGGAGGTGCTAGCCTGCGCTACCACCACCGTCAGTGTAAGAAGCCGAAGGCGGCATGGCGATCCAGTGTTACGGTTTTCAGCCAGCTCAGGCGCATCAAGGCCATTGAATTTTGGATAAAAATCCTATGTTCATGTTTTGAAACTTACCCGAATGCCAACGAAAGCTGAGGTATGCTAAGGATTGTTAAGGTTTTGCGCCATCTGATATCAACTCATTGATTCCAGGAGAAAAACCAGCACAACCCCTTAACAGTCCTCAACAAACATCTACCGCACCCGCTTCCAGGTGGTGCCCTCAGGGCTGTCCTGCAGGCTAATCCCTTCCGCCACTATGGCATCGCGGAGGCGGTCGGCTTCGGCGAAGTCTTTGGCTTGGCGTGCGGCCCAGCGGGCGGCGACCATGGCGTCGATCCGGGCGCCTTCGTCGTCGTCCGCGCCGCCGGCAAGCCAGGCTCCGGGGTCTTCCTGCAACACGCCCAATAGACTGCCAGCCTCCAATAAGACGGCCTTCAACCGGCCTTGCTCTGCCGGATCGGGCGTCGCCCCCAGCGCACGAGCGACGGCATGCAATTCTGCTATAGCTTGTGGCGTGTTCAAGTCATCACAGAGAGCACCGACGAACCGACCCAAATCCGCATCATCCTTGGCTAGAGCCGCCGGTTCCACCGCCGCCACATCGCGCAGCACGCTGTAGAACCGGTCCAGTGCCTTGTGCGCCTGCTCAAGACCATCGGCGGTCCAGTCTAGCGGCTGACGGTAGTGCGCTGCCAGCAGGCCCAGCCGCAATACTTCGCCATGGTGGGCGGCCAGCAGGTCTTTGATCAGCAGCACGTTGCCAACGGACTTGGCCATCTTGCGGCCTTCGACCTGGACCATACCGTTGTGTACCCAATAGCGGGCGTATTGCTTGCCACCATGAGCGCAGGTGGCTTGCGCAATCTCGTTTTCGTGGTGCGGGAAGACCAGGTCGTTGCCACCGCCATGGATATCGATGGTCTCGCCCAAATGCGCCTCTGCCATGGCAGAGCACTCAATATGCCAGCCGGGACGACCAAAGCCCCAGGGCGAGTCCCAACCGGGCTGGGTCTCGTTAGACGGCTTCCAGAGCACAAAGTCCGCCGCGTCGCGCTTGTACGGCGCTACATCAATCCGTGCGCCCGCGATCATGTCGTCCATGCTGCGGCGCGAGAGGGCTCCGTACTCTTTGTAGGACGGCACGTTGAACAGCACGTGACCCTCGGCCTCGTAGGCATTGCCGGCGTCGATCAAAGCCTGAATTTGGGCGATGATCTCTGGAATATGCTGCGTCACCCGCGGCTCGACCGTTGGGCGGAGGACGCCCAATCCGTCAGATTCTGCCTGATAGATCGCAATAAACCGCTCGGTAATCTCACCGATCGGAATATTCTGCTCCAGCGCCGCCGCGTTGATCTTGTCATCCACGTCAGTGAAATTGCGGACGAATTTTACCTCTGCATATAACCGTTGCAGCACGCGATAGAGCACGTCGAAGACAACCGCTGGCCGCGCATTGCCGATGTGCGGATGGTTGTACACGGTCGGGCCGCAGACATAATACTTCACCACCTGCGGATCCTGCGGAGTGAACAGCTCTTTTTGGCGGGAGAAGGTATTGTGCAGATACAGTTCGGTCATTGGCTCTTACTTAAAATGGGCATTGCGCTGGCACCGTCATAATCACCTCGTGGCAGTGTGATATCCGCAAGGTCGCTTTTGGTGCCGGAATGTCAAGTGTGGTTGCCCAGTGATCCCGGTTTTCCTTGAGAGACCAGGTCGCCGGACCGAGATAGGACGAGCGGGAAGGCTTTCCGCCGCGGCATTCTAGTGCGGGCGAAATTTCCGGTGGGCTTGCTCTCTCAGGCACAAACGCTAGGATGGGCGGTAATTCATTCGCCCGTTGTTTCGGACCCCCGCCCCATGCTCGAATCTCTCGCCGGCCCGCCGGAGCAGGTAGCGACTCAGACGCCTGTTTCTGACGAGGTGAAAACCACCACCTGTTATATGTGCGCCTGCCGTTGCGGGATCAACGTGCACCTGAAAGATGGTGAGATCCGCTATATTGAGGGCAATAAGAAACACCCGGTGAACAAGGGCGTGCTGTGTGCAAAGGGCTCTGCTGGCATCATGCATCACCTCTCACCGGCGCGGCTGACCAAGCCGCTGAAGCGGGTCGGGCCGCGCGGCTCTGGCGAGTTCGAGGAGATCTCCTGGGACGAGGCCATGGGCACGGCGACGCAATGGCTCTCGAACATTCGCAACACTGACCCGAAGAAGCTGGCCTTCTTTACGGGCCGTGATCAGAGCCAGTCACTGACCGGATTCTGGGCGCAGCAGTTTGGTACGCCGAATTTCGCAGCGCATGGCGGCTTTTGCTCGGTCAATATGGCGGCTGGCGGGCTGTACACGGCCGGTGGCTCGTTCTGGGAATTTGGTGAGGCGGACTGGGAGCACACCAAGTATTTCATCATGTTCGGCGTCGCGGAGGATCACGACTCGAACCCGATCAAGGCGGGCCTCGGCAAGCTGAAGACGCGCGGTGCCAAGGTTGTGGCGGTTAATCCGGTGCGCACCGGCTATGCGGCGATTGCCGACCAATGGCTTGGCATCCGGCCCGGCACGGACGGGCTGTTCGTGATGGCGATCATCCACGAACTGCTGAAGGCCGATCAGGTCGATCTGGAATACCTGGCCCGC
>CALKDI010000276.1 GCA_938084065.1 uncultured Alphaproteobacteria bacterium | reverse complement strand
GCTTGGATAACGGCCTGTCTTGCGGCTATGCTCAACGCGAGCGGTATCTGTCCAGGGCATCTGATCCTCCATCTCTTCACAAAGACGGTGAATCACAATCCACTGATATCGTTCAACTACTTTTCGGGCAGGCTCTAAGCAAAGTCACCTGGCCGTAATTCCCGAGCACGCGGCTTGTCTCAAAAATTTGAACAATGGCTTGCGCAGTTTTCTTCTGAAGGTCGGTTAACATGGCGTTCCCTCATCAATGGTGAGCGTTCTCAGCATTTGGGCAGAGTAACCGTGTTATTCCACAAAAAATGTGGTGAACATCACAGATTTCGACCTTTTGATCTTCTAGGCTGAAATTGTTTCCGCCTAAATGGTCTCGGGCGGTGTGATCCAGTTGTGCAATTGGATGCCGCCATCGACGGAGATCACTTCGCCGGTGACATAAGCGCTGTATTTCGAGGACAGCAGCGCCAGCGCCGTGCCAGCAATGTCTGCCGGCGTGCCAGGGCGACCGAGGGGCACCATCTGGTTGATCGTTGGCATGGTCGAGGCATCGAAGCCACCGCCGGGGATCGCACCGGGCGCGATGCCATTGACACGGATGCCATAGCGGCCCAGCGCTTTAGCCAATTCCTTCACCAGCATCTCCTGGCCGGCCTTGGATGCGCTGTAGTGCGGCAGGTTCCGCGGGCTGAAGCGATGCTGTGAGGTGATGAACAGGATGTTCCCCTGAACCTTGGCGGCAATCATATCCTTCGCCAACTCCCGCGCCAGAAAGAAGCCAGAGCGCAGGTTGGTGTTGACCATACCGTCCCAGGTCTCCTCAGAGACTTGCAATACCGTGTCGCTTTCCAACCGTTTGGGTGAGGCGCAGTGGGCAAAGATCGAGATGCCCCCCTGACCATAGGCCGTCTGCACGTCGCCCAACAGCGCCTTCCAGCCATCTTTGCCGGCCAGATCGGCGGTGAAGCCCTGCGCGTCGGCACCGTCTGCTTTCAGCATAGCAACCACAGGCTCGACATCTGAGGCGCCAACCCCCGCCACAGCAATGCGCGCGCCCTCCGCCGCCAGAGCTTGTGCGAGACCGAGGCCGATGCCGTTGGTGGCGCCGGTGATGAGGGCGGTTTGGCCAGTGAAGTCGTTCATAAGTTGGGGCTCCAGGTGCGAAAGGACTGTTGGACCTGCGCCTAGCAGCTTGACGAGCCATTGGCCATAGGGCCATGCAGAGCCTCCCGACTATTCCCTACTACCTACGCAAAGGCCCCAATGGCCGCTATTCTCTCCGCCATCATCCCATTGTTCGCAGTTGTGTTCCTCGGTTTCGCCGCGGGCAAGCGTCTGCCGGTGTTTGATGCCGTGGGCGCTGCCAAGCTGAATGCGCTGGTGTTCTATTTCGCCATTCCGGCGCTGGCCTTCCGCACCGTCAGCGGTGCGGCGCTAGACGGCGGGTTTGAGCCACGGCTGCTGATCGCCTATGTCGGCGGCGAGGCGGGCGTATTCGTCTTCGCGGTCTTGCTCGGCTGGCTGGTGTGGCGGCGCAGCATGGCTGGCTGCGTGGTGATGGGGCTGGGCGCGAGCTTCTCCAACGGCTTCTACATGGCGCTGCCGATCGTTCTGTCGCTTTTCGGCGAGGCCGGCGTGGTGCAATTGCTGCTGATACTGGCCTTCGACACCATGGTGCTGATGCCGTTCGCCATGGTCCTGCTCGACATCGCCAAGGCCCGCGACATCGAGAGCGGCCGCCGCGGTGGCCGGACTCGATGTACGGCAAAAGTGCTGCGTACTGCCTTTGGCAACGTGTTCCGCAACCCGGTGGTACTGGCAACCATGGTCGGGCTCGCCATTGGCTTTGCCGGCCTGCCTCTGCCAGAGATCGCGGACAAGACCCTGGGCCTGATCGGCCAGGCGGCCCTGCCCTGCGCCCTGTTCGCCATCGGCTGCGATCTGGCCCACCGCGGCGTTGAGAATGAGCCCGGCGCGGTCGGCACTGTAGTCATTGCCAAGCTGGTATTGCATCCGCTGGTCGTGCTGAGCATTGGAATGGCTATAGACCTGCCGCCGTTAACGCTGGCTGTGGCGACGGTTACGGCCGCCATGCCGGTGGGCGCCACCGTCTATATCGCCGCCAACCAGTACAACGCGGCGGTCGGCATCTCGACCACGACCATCCTGGTCTCCACGTCGATTGCAGTCGTCAGCATCTCTGCCGTATTGTATGGGTTGCAAATGCTAGGCCTTTTGCCGAACTAGGCCGAACGCCGTTACAGGCTCAACCCGTACAGGAACACCGATGCCCACTGTTGCCGACGCAATCATCGCCATCCCGGAGTTGGTCCGCGCCGACGCACCGCTGCGGCATCGCATGCGCCATTTCACCGGCCAGCTCTCGGTTGCTGCCGGCGATCAGCGTTGGTTTCTGCCGTTCGAGGCCGGCCAGCCGGGCGACGCCATCGCCGCCGGCTCAATCCTGCAACCCGCCGTCGTCGCCTTCAACGCAGCCCCGGACGTGTGGCTGGAGCATTGGCGGCCTATCCCAACGCCGCCGCACCACGACCTGTTCGGCCTCGCCAAGGCGATGAAGCTGCGCATCGATGGCGACATGACCATTTTCATGCAGCAATTGCAGAATATCAAAGACGTGCTGGCCAAGCCGCGCGCTCTTTTCACATAAAAACTTAAGGAGCTACGCCATGGGCTGGTACGTCCACCACGTCAACATCTCCGCGCACAATGTTCGCGAGTCCGCCGCCTTCTTCAACAAGGCCGCCGGTCTGCAAGAATGTCCCTGGGTCTATCCGGATGCGGGAGTCACTGACGACAGCCCGCTCGATAACCGCGCCAGCCTGGGCGAGTTCAACCGCGGTCTGCACATCGTGAACGAGCGCCCGCTGTTCGCCCACGAAAACGGCTTCATGCACAACCCAACCATAGGCGGCCATTTTGCCATCACAGTGGATGATCTGGGCGCGGTGAAAAAACGCCTGGAAGCCGCCGGCATCCCCTATGACGACGCCGGCGTCTATGCCATGGCGGAGATGCATCAGGTCTATTGCTATGACCCAAGCTTCAATCTGGTGGAGATCAACCAGAATGTCGGCGACCGCGCCGGCCCTGGTCCCGCGCCGGGCGAGGAGCATGGCCGGGTAGACCAGCCGGGCGGCTGGTACCTGCACCACGTCAACATCTCCGTCATCGATGTGCGCAAGGCGGCGGCGTTCTACACGGACATTCTGGGTTTGAAAGAAAAGTCCCTGGTCCAACCAGAGGCCGCCGGCAATTTCGCCGTTGATCGCGACGCTTTGGCCATCTTCGGCTCCGACAACCGCGGCCTGCACCTGATCCGCCCGGTTGCGAGTTGGGCCAAAGACAACGGTCTTGCGCACAACCCCAGCATTGGCGGCCACGTGGCAATTAACGTGCAGGACCTGGACCAAGTTGTGGCCAATCTTAATGAGATGGGCGTGCCGTATTCTGACGCCGGTTCCATCGCCATGAAGGATATGCGTCAAGTGTTCTGCTTCGATCCCAGCATGAACCTGATCGAGTTCAACGGACCAGTTTGAGGGATTGGGTCAGACCATGCCCGCCTATATTGAGCCCATCACGGGCCGCTACATCCACCTCACCCTCGGTGGCAAGCCGCACCGGGTGTATTTTGAGGAAGCCGGCCCCGCCGATGGCATCCCACTGGTCTGCCTGCACACCGCCGGCGCCGATGCCAAGCAGTGGCGGCACCTCCTTACCGATCCTGAGGTGACGCAACACTTCCGTGTCCTGGCCTTCGACATGCCCTGGCACGGCAAATCGCTGCCGCCCGTCGGCTGGCGTGAGGACGGCGACTACGCCCTGACCGCCGCCAGCTATGCAGACCTGATCCGCACCTTCTGCGCCGGTCTGGAGCTTGAAAAACCCGTGGTCATGGGTTGCTCCATCGGCGGGCGCGAGGTGGTCTATCTGGCCATCCACTATGCCACAGAGTTTGGCGGCCTGATCGGCCTGGAGGCAGCAGACTTCCAGCCCGAGGGTTGGTACGATCTGGAATGGCTGAACCGCCCGGATTTCGACGGCGGCAACGTCGCCGCTGCAGTGGTCTCCGGCCTGGTCGCTCCGACTGCGCCGGACGAATACCGATGGGAGACGCTCTGGGGCTATATGCAGGGCGGACCCGGCATCTTTAAGGGCGACCTGCACTTCTACCGCGTCGATGGCGACTTCCGGCACGACACAAACAAGATCGACCCCAGCGCCTGCCCGCTCTACCTGTTAACCGGCGAATACGACTTCTCCTGCTCCCCCGCCGACACGCGCAGCACGGCGGCCAAGATCAAAGGCGGACCAGAGGTCATCGAGATGAAAGGCCTCGGCCACTTCCCCATGAGCGAGGACCCCGCAAGGTTCCGCGACTACATCCTGCCAGTGCTGGATGATCTCAGGGCAAAACGGGAAACGATAGCTGGGTGAGCTAGGCAGCGATAAATTTCGAAGCGCCGATTGATAGAGTTAGAGCAAGCCGTCTTGGCATCGCGGCGGTTTGCGGATTCTGAAACTCGATCTCCGAATGGTTGTCCCCCGGCGAGTGGTTTGGCTTAACAGCCAACCCGCCGGGGGAACCCCACTAAACGGCCGCGCTAAGGTCTTTGATGCGGTTGTTCAGAATTTCGTCGTTTTCGGAGTAGTCCACTGGGCAATCGATCAGATGCACGCCCTTGGTGTTCAGGCAATGATCCAGGACCTCTGTCAAATTGGCAGAGCTGGTAACGCGATGGCCGTTTGCGCCGTAGGCCTCTGCATACTTGACGAAATCGGGGTTGCCGAATTCCAAACCCCAATCCTGGAAGCCCATGTTCGCCTGCTTCCAGCGGATCATGCCGTAGGAGCTATCGTTTAGCACCAAGCACGTCATGTTCATGCCCAGACGCACAGCGGTTTCCAGCTCCTGGCTGTTCATCATGAAGCCGCCATCGCCGCAGATCGCCAAGACCTTGTTCTGTGGATAGAGCAGGTGCGCGGCCATCGCGCTGGGGAAGCCGGCGCCCATGGTAGCGAGAGCGTTGTCCAGCAGGACGGTGTTTGGCTCGGCTGCCAAATAGTTGCGGGCGAACCAGATTTTGTAGACGCCGTTGTCCAGGCAGATGATGCCGTCATTTGGCATCGCCGCGCGCACGTCGCGCACCAGCCGTTGCGGATAGACCGGGAAGCGGTCGTCGTCATTGCCTTGCTGAATGTTTGCGTCGTGCGCGGCCTTGACGTGCATCATGCGGCTGAAATCCCAGTGAGCCTGGGGTTTCAGTGTCTCGTTCAACTGCCAGATGGCGTTGCCGATATCGCCGATCACCTCAATTTGCGGGAAGTAGACCGGGTCAACCTCCGCCGTGTTGAAGGAGATGTGGATGACCTCAGTTCCGCCCAATTCCATGAAGAAAGGCGGCTTTTCGATCACGTCATGGCCGACATTGATGATCAGGTCGGATGCCTCAATGGCGCGATGGACGAAATCGTTAGCAGACAGTGCGGCACAGCCCATGAACAGCGGATGGCTCTCATCGACCACGCCCTTGCCCAGCTGGGTGGTGACAAAGGGGATGCCCTTTTCGGTCACCATCTGGGTCAACATCCGGCTGGTCACCTTGCGGTTCGCGCCCGCGCCAATCACGAGGATTGGAGATTTGGCGGCTTCGATCCGCATAGCAGCAGCCCGAACGCCTTTTTCCTCAGCCGTGGGCCGGCGGGAAGTGGAGGGTGGGATAACCTGCGCATCGGTCTCATCGGCGGCAATGTCTTCTGGGAATTCCAGATGAACAGCGCCGGGCTTTTCCTGCTCGGCAAGACGAATGGCCTCACGAACGCGCGACGGGATATTGTCTGCCGATTGCAGTTGATGGGCGAATTTGGTGATCGGCTTCATCATCTCAACGACGTCGAGAATCTGGAACCGACCCTGTTTCGATCTGCGGATCGGCTTTTGGCCGGTAACCATCATCATCGGCATGCCGCCAAGCTGCGCATAGGCCGCAGCAGTGGTGAAGTTGGTGGCACCAGGGCCTAGCGTTGCCATGCAAACGCCGGTCTTGCCGGTAAAACGGCCATAGGTTGCGGCCATGAAGCCCGCGGCCTGTTCGTGCCGGGTCAGGATCAGTTTGATCTTGGTTGAACGGGACAGGCTGTCGAGCATGTCGAGGTTTTCTTCGCCCGGAATTCCGAACACATACTCGACGCCTTCGGCCTCAAGCGCTTCAACAAAAAGATCAGACGCGGTTTTCATGAAAGTTCCACCCACTCAGTTGATATTCCTACACGTCTCCGTATGTACCATGAATTTGCCGCATTCGAAACAATCTGTGAACTGGAAATGCAAACAAACTGTGCCAGCCGTGCCAATTGTCGAATGCGGCTGGGGTGAGCTTAGAATGTAATTACCATGCGACCGCGGGTGCCGCCGGCCTCTAGTTTTGCATGGGCTTCTGGCGTGCGCTCTGGCGGAACTGTCCCCGCTACTCGCAACGTCAGGGCGCCGTCCTCAACAAACTGCCGTAGCTGGTCGAGCTTTTCGTACTCGCAGTCGTACGTGCGGACAGAGGTGGCAGTGAAGCGAATATTCCGCTGCGCCTCGCCGATGAAGCCACGGATTGACGTGAAGGCGCCGCCATCCTTAACCGCTGGTATCGCGGCCGCGTTCAGCAAGGCGCCATCGGCCAGCCCATCGACGCCGTCGGGGAATCGTGCGCGAACCTGATCGGCAAAGGTATCACCACGGGGAATGATAATGTCGACGCCCAGTGATTTGAGTAACGCCTCATCACTGGGCGCTGCATCGGCGATGACGGTTAGGCCATCGGTTTTGGCCAGTTGAATGACATAGCCGCCATAGGCACCCGGCCCACCGGATACGGCCAAGGTCTGACCGGGTTTCAGGCCAAGCAGGTCCAGCGATTGGCGCGCGGTCAGGCCGTTCATTGGCAGAGTGCAGGCCTCAACGACGCTGGCACCCTGCGGCACAGGCACAACAGCGCGTTGGTCCAGGACGATCTGCTCACGATAAGCGCCGTGGCTGGCCTTGGGGACGACCATCGCCATGACGGCGTCGCCGACCTTGACACCGGTGGTGACGCCAGAGCCAACCTCGTCAACGATACCGGCGGCATCCATGCCCGGGATATACGGCGGTGGGTCAAGCTTTTGCACCTCTGCGCGTGAGCCGTTGCGGGCCATCACGTCGGTGGGGTTGACTGCTGCAGCCTGGACGCGAATGCGAACCTGCCCCGGGCCGGCATGGGTTTCTGGAACGTCTACGACCTGAAGTGCCTCGGGGCCGCCATGCACCATGATTCCGACTGCGCGCATTATGATTGCCTTATTGTGGAGCGTAAAAGAGCGGGATTGGGTATCCGATCCGTTGCCGCACAGGGTAGACCGCGACTGGCCCGGGTGGAAGCTGCTTTGCAAATATGACGAAAACAGGGCGTGTGCGTGCTAGACCGTGTTAACCAAGCCATGGTACACTCGGCTAAATCGCCGCATCGCGCAGGGCGAAGTTGGTGATTTGCTGAATTCACAAATAACCGAGATGGGACGCCAAATGGTCGATCAAGTTAATTTGTCTGATTTCATGGACTGGGTCGTGGATCGCAATCCGGGGGAGCAGGTCTTTCATCAGGCTGTGCACGAAGTCGCGGAAACGGTGATCCCGTTCATCAACGACAACCCCGTCTATGCCAAGATCAAAGTCTTGCATCGTATGGTGGAGCCGGATCGGACGATTTCCTTCCGCGTCAGCTGGGCGGATGACAATGGTGAAGTGCAGGTGAACCGCGGCTATCGGGTGCAGTTCAACAACTCGATTGGCCCCTACAAAGGCGGCATCCGCTTTCACCCCTCGGTGAATCAAGGCGTGCTGAAGTTCCTTGGTTTCGAGCAGACCTTCAAGAACTCACTGACCCGCCTGCCAATGGGCGGCGGTAAGGGCGGTGCAGATTTCGACCCGAAGGGCCGCTCGCAGCATGAGATCATGCGCTTTTGCCAATCCTTCATGACCGAGCTCTACAAATATGTTGGCCCTGACATCGATGTTCCTGCTGGTGATATTGGTGTTGGCGGCCGCGAGATTGGCTACATGTTCGGGCAGTATAAGCGCCTGACCAATTCCTTTAGCGGCGTGCTGACGGGCAAAGGGCTTGAGTACGGCGGCTCTCTGATGCGGACTGAGGCCACAGGCTACGGCGCGGTCTATTTCATGGAAGACATGCTGCACCATATTGGCGACCAAATTGAAGGCAAAACGGCGGTCGTTTCCGGATCGGGCAATGTGGCGACGCATGCGGCGGAGAAGATCGTCCATCGCGGCGGTAAGCCTGTGACGCTGTCAGATTCTGGTGGATTTATCCATGATCCAGAAGGCTTTACGCTGGAGAAACTGGATTGGATCAAAAAGCACAAGGCCCAACGTGGCGCCCGTATTTCCGCCTATGTCGATGAGTTTGGCGGCAGCTACCACGAGGGCAAACGCCCCTGGCATGTGCCGTGCGACTTGGCCTTGCCTTGCGCGACGCAGAACGAAATGGGCGAAAGCGAGGCGAAGGCGCTGATCGGCAATGGCTGCAAGGCCGTGGCAGAGGGCGCCAACATGCCTTGCACTGTCGATTCCATCGCGGCATTGCAGGGTGCTAAGGTTCTGTTCGCACCAGGCAAGGCCGCTAACGCCGGTGGAGTCGGCATGTCCGGCCTGGAAATGAGCCAGAACTCGGCGCGTCTGCATCGCGATGAGGAGGATCTGGGTGCGGCTCTGCGTAAGATCATGTCCGATATTCATGATGCCTGTGTCTCGCAAGGTACCCAGGCGGACCGCTCTGTTGACTATGTCAAAGGGGCGAATATCGCAGGCTTTAAGAAAGTCGCCGATGCGATGTTGGCGTTTGGCGTGGTCTGAGCCACCGGCCTAGCGGTTCGATGGGAGGGGCGGCGGGTGATTCCTGCCGCCCTTTTCTTTGGGCGAAATGCCGACGTTAAACATGACTCAGACCGTGTGAAAACTCGGCGAGGGTTGGTGAGGTATCCAAATTTTCTTAAAATCATCGACTTTCGCCTGGATATGCCGATTAGCAGCCCGTTGAAAAAGGCTCTT
>CALKDI010000275.1 GCA_938084065.1 uncultured Alphaproteobacteria bacterium | reverse complement strand
CTATACCGGCGTTGGCCCGGCATTCTCGGGTGAGTTGCTGCAGTTTGCCGGTAATAACACCTTCCTGCTGTTGGTGCTTGGTGCTGCGACCAGCTTCATTCTTGGCATGGGAATGACCGTTAGCGCTTGCTACATCTTCCTGGCACTGGTGATGGGCCAGGCAATTGCCGATGGCGGGCTCGACCTTGTCGCCGGTCACCTGTTCATCCTGTACTGGGGCATGATGAGCTATATCACGCCGCCGGTTGCGGTGGCCGCCGTTGCAGCATCAACCATTGCCGGTTCGCATCCGATGAAGACCGGTATTATGGCGATGCGCCTTGGCATCATCCTGTTCATCCTGCCATTCCTGTTCGTGTTCAATCCGACCTTGATCTTGCATGGAGAGCCGCTGGCGATTATCCACGACGTGACGACAGCGGTGATCGCGGTCTGGCTGATTTCCGCATCACTGGAGGGTTGGCTCTACTGGGTTGGCCGGGTCGAGTGGACTGATCTCCGCCTTCCGATGCTGGCGGCCGGTGCAGTGCTGCTCTATCCGGGCACGTACAGCGATCTGATCGGCGCGGCCATTTTGGCAGCAACCTACGCGATCGGATTGTTGATCCTGAAGCCACGGCGCGCGGAGGCCTGATCTTGCAGCCTCGGCGGTGGCTGGTAGGCTAGTGGTAAAAACCCCAGAGGAATTGCCCATGCCTACCGGCACGCTTGCCGCGTTGCTCGCCGACGCAGCATCTACCGCTCCCACCCGGCCCGCCCTGATCGAGGCGGGCCGTACCACGTCTTATGCTAAGTTAAACGGCCTCAGCCGCCGCATTGCCACTGGCCTCGCGGCGCTAGGCCTGGGCATAGGCGATCGTATCGCGCTCTGGCTGCCGAACACGCCTGCCCACTATGCACTTACCTTCGCGGTCTGGCGCATCGGCGCTACGGTGGTGGGCGTCAATACCCGCTTCCGCGCCAAGGAAGTGGAGGACATTGTCGGCCGCACCGGGGCAAAAGCGCTGGTGTTCTGGCCGGGCTTCAAAGAGATAGACTTCGAGGCGATTCTGGCCGAGGTCGATCCTGCTTTGCTGACCGGCCTGGCAATGGTCATCGCCCACGATGTCGACGGCAGGCCGGACGTGCCTGACACGGTGCTTGGCCGTCCGGTACACAGTCTTTCCGCGCTGGCCGAGGCGAAGCCGATGGTGGAGGATCATGGTGGAGCGGATGTTCCCGCCCAGATTTTTACCACCTCCGGCACCACATCCGCGCCAAAATTCGTACTGCACGCCCACGCCTCCCTGGTGGGCCATGCACAGCGCGTTTCGGCTCATTGGCGAATGGCGGAGCAGAACACGGTGTTTTTCCAGACTGCACCGCTCTGTGGCACCGTCGGCCTGGTGAATTTGACGGTGTCAGTCGCTGCCAAGACGCCTCAGGTTATCCAGGCTCTGTTCGATCCGGTGGAGGCCAGCGCCCTCATTAAGAGAGAGAACGTTACCCATCTCGTCATCACGGACGAAGTTTTGGTGCGTATGCTGGAGGCAGAGGAGGACCAGCGCCCCTATCCATCCCTGGATATGGTTGTAGCATTCGGCATCAACCCACCGCTGCAATCGCACATGGACGCGTTCGAGCATGCTGAGATGTTCACCAGCAGCGCCTATGGCATGAGCGAATGCCTGGCCTATTTCACGCTGCGGCCCCGCCCCACCCCAGAACGTAATGTGCCAATGGCGGAAGCCATGTTTGGCGGCGGCGATGTCGTCTCGGCGGATAGCGGTATGCGCATCCGGAACACCGAAACGGGCGACCTTTGCGCCGCCGGTGAGTCCGGAGAACTAGAGGTCAACGGCCCAACGCTCATGTTGGAATATGCTGACAACCCGGAGGCCAATGCCAAGGCCTGGACGGACGACGGCTGGCTGCGGACTGGCGACCTTTGCTATCTGCGGGACGATGGCTGTCTGGTCTTTCTCAGCCGCATCAACGACATGCTGCGCCTCTCCGGCTTCCTGGTCAGCCCAGCCGAGATTGAGGCGGAGTTGGAGAAGGAGCCGGGCGTCGAGAAAGCCCAGGTCATCTCCATCAACACCGATCGCGGCGTCCGCGCCTTCGGCTTTGTTGAACTGGCGGCGGGTGCTGCGTTTGACGAAGCAGCGCTGATCGCCCGCTGCCGCCAGAGCCTAGCCAACTACAAATGCCCTGTGCGTGTCGTCGTGATTGACGAATGGCCGCTCGCCATAAGCCCTAACACGATCAAAATCCAGCGGGTTAAGCTGCGGGAGATGGCGCAGGCATTTTACGATAAATCGCAGCAGACCACTGCCGAATAACCGAAGATCCAAGGACTGAAATCATGATCCAAGGCCAACACCGCTTTACCCGAATGGACAACGTCTGGTTCGGCACACCTGTTGCCGAGGCCGTCGCCCAGGAATCCGCCCGCCGCGGCGCCGAGAAAGTGTTCATCGTCGGTTCCAAGTCGCTCTATGAGAACACCGACGAAATCGCCAGGGTCGAACAGGCACTGGGCAACCGCCACGCTGGTACGTTCGTCGGCATGCCGTCACACAGCCCGCGTGATGCGGTGATTGAGTGTGCGAAGGCCGCGGAAGCTGCCGGTGCAGATCTGTTGGTGACCTTCGGCGGCGGCAGCGTTACCGACGCGACCAAGGTCGTTCAGATATGCCTGAAGCATAAGGTGTTCACGGTGGAGGGTCTGGACGACTACCACGTGAAGGTTCGCACCGACGGCAACAATTTCGCGCCGAAATTCGATGGCCCGGACGTTCGCCAGATCAGCGTACCAACGACGCTTTCCGGTGGCGAATTCAATCCGCTGGGCGGTTGCACCGACCACCGCACCAAGGTGAAGCAGAGTTATACCCATCCGGACCTGGTGCCGGCGGCTGTGATCCTCGATCCCGCGCCAACAGTGCACACGCCGGAATGGCTCTGGCTCTCAACAGGATTGCGTGCCGTCGACCATTGCGTTGAAGGTCTGTGCTCGCAATACCTCAACCCCTATGCCGAGGGCGCGCTGCTGCACGGTCTGCGTCAGCTATCCAAGGGGCTGGCCGCGGCGAAAGCCGACCCGACCAATTTGGAAGCAAGGCAGCAATGCCTGATGGGTGCCTGGATGTCCATGACAGGCAATATCCCCAAGGGTATTAGCCACGCCGTCGGCCATATCCTGGGCGGCACCTGCGATGTGCCCCACGGCTACACCTCTTGCGTGATGCTGCCAGCGGCGCTGGAGTGGAACCTTAGCGTTAACGCAGACCGTCAGGCCGTTGTAGCCGAGGCCATGGGCCGGCCAGGCGTGCCAGCGTCAGAGGTGCTGGCCGACTTCATAGCCGGCTTGGGCTTGCCCCGGACATTGGGCGAAGTCGGCGTGACGCCCGACCAGTACGATCTGATCGCCAAGAACACCATGTTCGACCGCTGGACCCATATGAACCCGCGCAAAGTGAATGGTGAGGCGGATATCATTGAGGTGCTAAAGCTAGCAGAATAGGCGCGCAACTCTGGCGCTTCACCCCGGCGGCAATGCTGCAATTGCCGCCCTCGCCGCGCGCTGGCCGCTTTCCCAGGCGCCATGCGCCGCGGTGCAGAAAATCGGATGCACGGCTTCCCCAGCAAAGAACAGGCGCTGATCGACCGGCTCTGCCAAATCCGCCCGTGGATCGCCGCCGCCGGGCGTCATGGCGGAATAAGCGCCCCAAATCCAGGGCGTTTGTCCCCACAGCGAGGCACGTGCTACTGCCATTCGTGGGCGGGTAGCGCTGCCGTACATGGCGACGAGTTGGTCGAGAACGAAGGCTATTTGGGCCGACTCGCCTTCGGGTTCCAGTGCACGCGCGATGGCAGCCTCGACAAAGCTTTCCGCAATAGGCCGGCCAAATCGGCCGAACCGGATCGACAACACGCCGCTGCGGGCAGGTATCCAATCCGGGTCCAGTCGGTCAAAGCGCATGACAACCTTGTTGGCTCGCCCAAGAGGCAGGCGATGGATCGCGCCTTCGGTTTTCTGTGGCAGCGCCGGCAGAAAACGAATGTATTTCAGCGCTTCGGTACCGGCAGTAATGATGACCCTGGCAGCCTCAATCACACCGGCGGGCGTGGTCAAGCGCACACGCGGTCCGCGGCGATCTATTGCCAGCACAGGCGTCTCGCGGCGAATGTTCAGGCCAATCGCTCGGCGGATAATGTGCTGCCCGAAGCCATCTGGCACGGTCCAATTTTGGTAGGTATCGAGGTAGCGGCACCAATCCTGCGCGCTGAGTTCCGCCGGCGGCACGCTGGTATAGGCACCGCACCACCAGTCAAAATGTCGGCGGTAGGCTGGATCGTCCGGTATGACGTCAGCAACTGGTGGGTCTTCGCCACGGGCTGCCGCACTTTCAATTGCGGCTTCGCAAGCTGCGATATAGGCGGCGTGCTGGGATTGCTCTGCCGCATTGGCCCAGCGCGCCTGATCATCCAGGAACAGGCGTGAGCTCTCCCCGTCGCGCTGATACTGGGCCGGGTCGCCATCGGCCAATGGGTTGCGGTCAGCGGAATGCAGCCAAGTGCAGCCCATATCGAGCGGGAAGCCAAGCGAGTGGTCAGTCAGCGCCCGACCGCCCAGCCGGGCCGCTGCCTCCACCACCACATAGGATACGCCAGCTGCTCGCACGGCGCGCGCTGCGGCTATGCCGGCGGCTCCGGCGCCAACGATGGCGACGTCAACAGTTGACGGCATCGTCGTGCCTCAGAACCAGGGCCCGTCAGCGACCGGCCATCATCCGCGTCGCCTCGTAGGTGGCGACGGTTTCGCCGGTCTGGTTGACGATGTTGTTCATCGTTTTGACGATACCGCGATTGCCTTTTGAGGTTGGTCGTACGCTGAGCACTTCGACTTCCACATGGATGGTGTCGTTGACATTGGTTGGGCCGAGGATTTTCAGCGTCGTCTCAAGCATAGCCAAGCCGGTGTGCTGCATGGTCGATTGCACCAACAGCCCCTCGCTAAAGCAATAGGCCAGCGCGCCTGGCACCGGACGAGAACCCTGGATTGCGCCCTGGCCGGCATAGGTGGCGTCGGTGAAGATCATCTCCACCATGCCGGTGGCGTTGATGAAGTTGACCAGATCCGCCTCGGTGATGGTGCGGTTGATCGTGCGGAACTTCTGACCCACTGTCAGGTCGTTCCAGTGCAGGCCGAGGCCGACGTAATCCATTGTCACAGAATCCTTTGTTGAGGCGCCGGAGTAGGCGGTACGGGGGAGAACTTAGACGAGGGGGGATTGGCGAGGCAATCCTTGTGGAGGTCTTTGGCGAGAGGCTAGGATTAGCTCTTTTTGTCAGGCAGGACCATTGTCATGAGCTTCATCTCGACCAAGCCGGAAGCCGAGGCGACGGGATCAGTCGCCGAATTATACCGAGAAGCCAAAGCCGCGTTCGGCTTCATCCCGAACCTGACGAAGGTGTTCAGCCATCGCCCGGAGGTGTACCGGGCGTTTCAAGCGCTTTTGGAAAGCGTTAAAGCTGGAATGGATGCGCGGCGCTATGAGTTGGTGACGCTCGCGGCGGCACAGGCGACGCATTGCTCCTACTGTTCGCTGGCCCATGGCTCCGTGCTGCTGCGCGATCACTATGGTGCTGAAGATCTGCAGCGGATTGCAACGGACTATGCAACCGCCGACCTGGGTGAGGCCGATCAGGCGATTATGGCTTACGCGCGCAAGCTGGCCATCGACGCATCAGCGATCACAGAGGCGGATATACAGGCGCTCCAGGATGCAGGTCTATCCGACACCGAAATCTTTGATGTTACGACAGCCGCGGCGGTGCGGTGTTTCTTCACCAAAACTTTGGACGCTTTGGGAACTCGCCCCGACAGCAAGTTCAACGAATTGCCGCAAAGTCTCCGCGACGTGCTGACGGTCGGCAGGCCAATTGATGTGGTCTAAGCTCGGAAGTCAGCGGCCCTTCCAGTTTGGCGGACGCTTGTCGACAAAGGCGCGAATGCCCTCCTTAGCATCGTCATGGGCCATATTGCGGACCATGACGTTGCCGGCATACTCATAGGCATCCGAGATTGGCATTTGCAGTTGCCGGTAGAACGCCTGCTTGCCGAGCGATAGCGTGAAGGTGGATTTCGACGCGATATCGGCGGCCAGTTCGTCGACGGTGGCGTCCAGGTCCTCTGGCGCGGCGACTTGGTTGATCAAGCCGATATCCAGTGCAAAGGCTGTGTCGAACAGACGGCCGGAGGCCAGCATCATCATGGCGTGCTTCGGATGCACATTGCGGCTGAGCGGCACCATTGGCGTCAGGCACCAGAGGCCAATATTGACGCCGGGCGTAGCGAAGCGAGCGCCGGACTCAGCCACGGCAAGATCGGCTGCGGCAACCAATTGGCAGCCGGCGGCGGAGGCGACGCCCTCGACCTTTGCGATGACAATCTGCGGTTGATCGCGCATCGCTAGCATCATAGCTGAGCATTTTTCCGCGATTTCCTTGGAGAATTCGGCGGTGCCGCCGTCCTCGTCGATCTCTTTCAGATCATGGCCGGCGCAGAAGATGCGCTTGCCGGAGCCTGCCAGCACGATCACGGCGATGTCCTTCGCCTCACGCAAATCCTGGAGCGTGCGGTGCAGGGCGTCGATGGTGGACGACGAGAGGCTGTTGCCAGCCTGCGGGCGGTTCAGGGTCACATAGCTGACCGGACCCTTGTCGAGCCGGGTCACCAGTTGCGCAGCAAGATCATTCATGATGGTGTTCCTCCGATTTCCAGCTAAGCAGACTGACCGCTTATTGTAGCGATGTCTGTGTCGTTGATGCCCACCTTGCGGGCTGTATCCTGAATGCTGGCCCAGGCATCGTCGGCCAAAGGCACGCCGTTGGCCAGGCGCTCTGCCTTGGTTGCGCGCTCCGGATCGCCGGGCACCAGCACGGGCTTGGCCGGGTCAGCGGGGTTTGACGAGGTCACGAAGTTCACATATTCCGCCACTTCTGCTGCGAAGCCGCCCTGATCATCCATGGTCGCGGCATCGATGTAGATCGAGAGCATGCCGTTCGCGAACGGTCTGCCCGGCGGGCCTGCCGTGCCGTTGCCGGTCAGCGCGCCGCCCAGCAACTCGCACATGAGCGCCAGGCCAGAGCCCTTGTGATCGCCGAACGCGCGGATCGCTCCCTTGCCGTTGCGCTGGGCCACCGGCGCATCTGGTCCAGCCGCGCCATAGAGCGTTTCCGGGTCGGTGGAGAGCTCGCCTTTCTCGTCAATTAACGCACCATCAGGCAGGCCTTTGCCACCCTTGGCCGCGACCATGACCTTGCCCTCAGCCACGACGGAGGTGGCGAAATCAAGGATCACTGGCGGTTCGTCTTTGCGGGGCACGCCGACGCAGAAAGGCGCGGTGGAAAATCGCTTTTCCGTGCCGCCAAAAGGCGCGACCAAGACCGAGCCGCGGGCATTGGCGAAGTGCACGGACACAAAGCCAGCCTCCGCCGCCTTGATCGCCCACGAGCCGACACGGCCAATATGGCCGGCGTTGCGCAAGGCGACGATGAAACAGCCGGTCTGCTTGGCCCGCTCCAGGCCGAACTCAACCGCCTGTTCGGCGACGGTGTGGCCCATGCCATAGTCGCCGTCGAGCACGGCCATTGCCGGGTTCTCGCTGACAACCTTGATCGAGCGCCCGGCCGAGAACAGACCTTGCTCCAACCAGGAGACATAGCGGCTGGTTCTCAGCACGCCGTGGCTATCATGGCCGGTCAGGTTGGCGTCCATGAGGTAGTGCGCGATACGCTTTGCCTCAGCGCGGTCACACTCGGTGTGCTCGAATATCCGCGCGATCAGCGCTTCTAGCTTGTCGGCGGCGATAACTACGCCCATGGGCTTCCTCCAGTTTTGAATTTGCGGCATCATGGCCAGCACGCCGCCAAACGACAAGTCAGGAGCTGCCACCATGGCCACGCAATCCGAAAAAGCAGAAGCCTTTCGCGACCTGCACACCGCTCCAGGCTGTTTTGTGATCCCTAACCCACGGGACATTGGCAGCGCCAAGATGCTGGCTGGGCTCGGCTACAAGGCATTGACGACCACGTCGGCGGGCATGGCCTGGGGCATGGGCCTGGGCGATACTGAGGTCAGCCGTGATCAGGTTTTGGAGCATTGCCGCGTGCTGGCAGCCGCCACCGACCTGCCGCTGGCCGCGGATTTGGAGGATTGTTACGGCGATACACCTGCCGACGTAGCCGAGACCATTCGCCTGGGTGCGGAGGCGGGGTTGGTTGGTGGCTCTATCGAGGATTGGGCGCCTGAGCGCAACGGCAGCGCCGCCCGCATCCGACCAGTGGCAGAAGCAACCGAGCGCGTAGCTGCCGCAGTCGAGGCTGCACGCGCACTACCTTTCAAGTTCATACTGTGCGCCCGCTCGGAGAATCACATCCGCGGTGTCACCGATTTGTCCGACACGATCAAACGCCTACAGACTTTTCAGGAGGCGGGTGCCGACGTGCTCTACGCCCCCGGCCTGCGCACGTTGGAGGACATTCGCAGCGTGCTGGCCGAGATCGACCGGCCCTTCAACATGCTGATGGGCGGCGCGACGGGCTTCCACAACATGGCGGAGCTAGCCGAACTTGGTGTGAAGCGCGTCAGCCTCGGCGCAGCCTTCGCCAACGCGGCTTACAGCGCGTTTCTGCGAGCCGCGAAGGAAGTGGCAGAACCCGGCACCTTCACCTTCCGCAACGACTTCGCGCCCGCGGGAGAGATTGCCGGGTTGTTGAAGTAGAGGTAGGCCCTACCCCCAAATCCACACCTTACCGGGCGCAGACCCGGGACCTCCTGCCGAGGCAAGTTTTGGCCGCGGAGCTACTCCCGGGCCAAAGATCCCAACTCTCGCCTGCGGCTCGGCCGGGAAAGAAGTGATTGAACCGCCCTACTTCAGCGCGTCCCACTTCTCGCCGATACGATCCAACGACACAAACTCGTTCAGGTCGCCGCGGCCGACCGGGCCGAAATTGCCCATGGGATAACCGATGGGGATGATGGCGTATGAGAGCCAGCCGTCTGGGATTTCCAACGCCTTCTCTGTCTCTTCCGTGAAGATCAGGTGGCGGGTGGTCAGGTTCGCGCCCAGGCCCAGCGCCCGGCATGCCAGCAGGATGTTCTGCACTGCCGGGTAGATCGACGCGCCGGACATCCGGCTTGGCAGGCTGTCACCGCCCTTCAGGCAGCAGACAATCCAGACCGGCGCCTCGTGGAAGTGGTCGGTCAGGTATTCGACGGCCAGGTGCTGGCGATGGTATTTCTCGGCGTCGGAGCCGGGGGGCGGCGCGCTGGTGGCGTAGCGCGGGCCGATAACCTCATCCAGCGCCTTCTTGTACCAGACCTGGACCTTCTTCTTCATCTCCATGTCTTTGACGACGACGAAGTGCCAGGGCTGGTTGTTGCCGCCGGTAGGCGCGCGGGTCGCGGCGTGCAGGATTTTCAGCACCAGCTCGTCCGGCACCGGGTCGGGTTTGAGCCGGCGCATGGCGCGCATAGTGTGCATGATGTCGAAAATGTTCTGGCTGTTCAGGTCGATGGGCGCGTCGGCCATGGGGAATTTCCTTCGGTGATTTGATGCTGCGATCAGTACCACGCTGGCGCGGCTTGGCAAATACACTGGTGATGGCGTTCAATGGCAAAGAAACACGCCGACGCCTATTCGAGGACCGCACCCAATGCCCCTGCCACTCTCCCCTAATGTCACTTTCGGCCTGCACTCGCAAATGCCGACCGTTGCCGACACACGCAAGTTGGTAAAACTGGCGGAGGATGGAGGGTTCTCTGCCATCGCCGTCGGCGATCATCTGGCCTTTGCGCTGCCGATCCTCGATCCGTTTGTGCAACTGGCGCAGGTGGTGGCGCTGTCGGATACGCTGAACGTGCACACCTCGGTCTTTCTGCTGCCGCTGCGCCATCCGGTGCCGGTGGCGAAGCAGGCGGCGACGCTGGACCGGGTGAGCGGCGGGCGCTTCGTCATGGGCCTGGGCGTCGGCGGAGAGTTCCCCGGCGAGTTCGCAGCCGCCGGCGTGCCGCACAACCAGCGCGGCGCGCGCCTGAATGAAGGGATTGAGGTGCTGCGCAAGCTCTGGACCGGCGAGCCGGTGGCGCACGAGGGCCGACACTTCTCCTTCCCGGAAACGCAGATGCTGCCGAAGCCGGCACGGCCCGGCGGTCCGCCGCTCTGGGTGGGAGGCCGGACCGAGGCGGCATTCCGGCGTGCCGGCACGCTCTGCGACGGCTATGTCAGCTATGTCGTGACGCCGGAGCAGTATCGCAGCGCGCTGGACAGCATCGGTGAGCATTATGAAACGTCACAACGCTCCCTGCCAGAGTACGGCACCTCGCACCTGTTGTTCATGCGCTTGGGTAAGACGTATGAGCAAGCCTACGACGCGGCCAACGCGCTGTTGTCCAAACGCTACGCCATGGATTTCTCCCGCGCCACACAACGCTATGCAGCACTGGGTGCGCCAGCGGACATCGCTGCCTTCCTCGACAAATTCCACGCCGCCGGCGTGCGCCATTTCGAGTTAGAATTCCTCGGCACGCCAGAGGAACGCGACGAGCAGATCGAACAATTCGGCAAAGAGGTCAGGCCGTTGCTGAGTTTTGCGTGAGCCAGGCCATCTAGCTCAAAATTCCGACCACCGCGCCGGTCATGCAGGTCGCCAACGTCCCGGCCAGCAGGCTTTTCAGGCCAAGTTGCACGATCTCACCGCGCCGATCCGGGGCCATGGTCGAGAGCCCGCCAATCATGATGCCCAGCGAGCCAAAATTGGCGAAGCCGCACATGGCATAGGTCAAGATCAGGCGCGACCGCTCGCTGAGCGCATCTGGCGATGTTTTGGCTAGCTCTAAATAGGCTAAGAACTCATTCAGAACCGTCTTGATGCCCATCAGGCTGCCGGCCGTGATGGCTTCGCTCCAAGGGATGCCCATCAACCAGCAAACCGGTGCGAAGACCCAGCCGAAAATCTGCTGGATGGTTAATATCTCACCCGCTACTGCACCTGATATGCCGCCCAAAACCGCATTGGCCAGATGCACCAGCGCGACCAGTACGATTAGCATCGCAGTGACGTTCATCAGCAGAGACAGGCCCTGAACCGTGCCCTTGGTGATGGCGTCCATTGCGCTATCCGCGTCTGGATGCGGCTTGAAGGTTGCGGCTGTGTTATCTCCATCCGCCGGCACCATCAACAGTGCCACCGTGACAGCCGCCGGCGCGCTTATGACGGATGCCATCAGCAAATGCCCGGCAGCATTTGGCATGCTGTCACTCAGTATAAAGCCATAGAGCACCAGCACTGTGCCAGCGATGGTTGCCATGCCGCCGGTCAACAGCACGAACAATTCCGATCGGCTGAGCTTCGCCAAATAGGGCCTGATAAATAGAGGCGCTTCGACCATCCC
Source organism: uncultured Alphaproteobacteria bacterium (assembly GCA_938084065.1). Taxonomy (GTDB): domain Bacteria; phylum Pseudomonadota; class Alphaproteobacteria; order Bin95; family Bin95; genus JACKII01. The sequence goes on along the minus strand of CALKDI010000275.1, from coordinate 9,071 downwards.
GACAAATATGTTCGCGGCGGTTCCCAATCCTACAGCACCGCCGACGCCCATGCTGCGTTGGAGGACAAACGCGAAGCCCTTCACGACCAGCGGCAGCACGCGCCAATAGGTCAGCAGAGCCGTCAGCGCGCTGACGACGAGGATCAGAGGCAACGCTTGGAACGCCAGAATGAACGATCCACCCGGAAATTTCTCGTCGAAGGGCAACGGGCCGCCGCCCAGATAGCCGTAGACAAAGCTGGTGCCCGCCTTCGTCGCCGCGCTCAATGCCAGCACGCCGCTGTTGATTGCTTCGAAGATCGTGTGCGAGCCGGGCAGGAACAGCAGAAGCCCGGCCAAGCCCAGTTGCAGCGCTAGCCCAGCCAGGGCGACACGTATGCTTGCGCCGCGGCGGTTCTCACTGATGATCCAGGCGAAGGCTGTAAATGCCAACAAGCCTACGGCACTTTGCGCGTTCATCCAGGTTAAGCCGACCATTACGCACTCCACTCAATTCCGCGAACGATGACGCACAAAGTCTACGCAATTCGTTTTACTCTGATACGGTAATAGGGCGATGGGTGCCATACAACTTGCCAGGGCCCTGTGCTAGCGGAATGGCAACCACCCGACGTATTGAGGATTGTGACGGGATGACCCTGGTCGAAATAGCCGTCCTCTCTGGCGCTGCATTCTGTACCTCAGCGTTGACTGCGGTGGTGGGCGCAGGCGGCGGTACAGCCTTGATTGCGATCATGGTGCAAGTGTTGACACCAGCGGCGGCGATTCCGGTGCATGGCGCAGTCCAACTCGCTTCGAATACAACCAGGATCTATCTGCTGTGGCAGCACATGCATTGGCCGATTATTGCTCGGTTTGCATTGGCTATGCCTTTGGGTGTCTGGCTAGGGCTGGCCGTGTTTCAGGGCCTGACAGCGGAAGGCATTCAGATCCTGATCGGGTGTTTCGTCCTGATCTCGCTGGCTGCTCGCCAGATCGGCAACTGGCGGAAAAGCGACGTGCCGTTGTGGGCATTCGTGCCCATCGGGTTTGTGACGGGCGCACTCAATATGGTGGTCGGAGTAATAGCGCCGATCCTGGGTGTGCTGATCATCCGCCGCGACCTGTCAAAGGAGGCGATGGTCGGCACACTGGGCTTTTTCGGCTTCCTGGGCAATTTGTTGAAAATCGCAGGGTTTACGCTAATCGGCTTCAGCTTCGCCGAGTTCGGGCCGTTAATGGCGTGCATGATCCCTGCTGCGATCATCGGCACGCGGGTTGGCCGGGCTGTTCTGAGCAAGATGGACGACACCTACTTCTTGATTGCCTTCCGAATCGTATTGTTGCTGCTGGCGATCAAGCTGATTGCCGTCGATGGACTGGGGCTGTTGGGGTAGGCGACAAATTGAGCCGTGCTGGCTGTTGAATGGAAGACGATACAGTACGGCAAGTTCAAATCGCCTGGAGCCAGACCGGCGCCAGCGCGACACATGACACTGGAGTGATTTGCATGACCCCGGCTGAACAACAGACCGCCGCCGCATGGCAAGTGGCAGATATGGAGCGAGACCAGAGCTGGATTTTTTCCATCCCGGATAGCGCTGCCAAGGAACTGGCCCGCGTCGTTAAGGCTGTGTTCGACCCTGATCGCCCTCTGTTCGACTATACCCGCGAGGAGATAGACCTCGGCCCGGCTTGGGACACCATCGCGGCTGGCTTGCGGGAGGCGCATCGCGGACGGGGTGTAGCCCTAATCCATGGCCTGCCACGCGAGGGTCTGAGTGAGGACGAGTTCAAGCTGCTCAACTGGGCCATCGGCTTGCACGCGGGCGTTGCCCGGCCCCAGGGCAAGGCCAGCCAGTACATCTCACCAGTGCGCGATGCTGGTGTCGATTATCGGGCGGCGAGCGGGCGCGGATATTCCTCGAATGCCAAGCTGGACTTCCATGTGGATGGGGCCGATCTGGCGACGCTGGCGTGCTACAACACCGCGAAATCCGGCGGGCAGAGCATGATCTCCAGCAGTGTTCGGGCGCGGCAGGTGCTGATTGAAGAACGCCCGGATCTGGCAGAGATCGCCCACCAGGACTTTTATTTCAGCCGCCAGAAGGAAGAAGCCGAGGACGAGGGCGCTTTCTACGGCCAACCTCTGTTCGATTTTGCGGATGGGCTGATGTTCGGCAAATGGAACCGCAACCGGGTGCAGAGCGCCCAGCGTATCGATGGCGTGCCGGCGCTGAGCGATCAGCAGCGCGAAACCATGGACCTGCTCGACGAAATTCTGGCGCGGCCAGAGCATATGTTCACCATGTACCTGAAGCCCGGCGACATGCAGATTTTTAACAACCACACCACTCTGCACTCCCGCACCGAGTATGTGGATTTTGATGACCCAGCACAGAAACGCCTGCTATTCCGCCTGTGGTTGGCCCCACCGGACTCGACCCTGCTGCCCGATAGCTGGGGCGATTTCTACCGCAGCGTCACGCCGGGCAGCGTGCGCGGCGGCATCCGTGGACATGAGCACGGCGCGAATTGCAAGGCATTCGAGGCGCGGCAGGCAGCGAGCCTGGGCATGACGGTTGGCGGCTGAAGCCATGGAATTCGCCAAACCGGCCTTTGATGTCGGCTTTGCCACCAACGATCTTGATGGCTTTCGGGCGCTATGGGAGCAACAGGCCGGCATTGCCTATGACCATCTGGCCAAGCTGGGCGACGGCTTTCACCAGCACCGCTGGCGGCAGGGCGACTCGATCATCAAGATCAATCACACGCGCAAACCGCTGGAGGCGCAGCCCCCAGGCGGGTATCAGGCGTTAACACTGCGGGCTGCGACTGCTGCTGACCTGGAAACGCCAGATGGCATGCCGGTGCGCTTGCGTGCTGACACAGATGCTGATCTCACACTGCATGTGGTGACCAGCGACCTGGATGCCTTCACGCATTTTTATGGCACGCGGCTGGGGCTGATGGCGGATGGGCCGGCAACCTTCCGACTGGGTGGCAGTCGAATTGTTGCGACGACAGGTCCACAGCCCGCCCGGTTTGGATGGCAGGACCGCGGATTGCGCTACATGACCGTGCAAATTTTCGACTGCGACGGCCTCACCGCCGCATTAGAGCGGCAAGGCGTCGAAATCGGGCAGGCGCCGAAGACCGTCGGGCAGGTTCGCTACAGCTTTGTCCGCGATCCAGACGGCAACTGGATAGAACTCTCAGAACGCGCCAGCCTGACGGGCAAGCCGATTACCGAGGAGTGATGGTGGCGCTTCGAACTTTCCCTACAATTCTCCACCCTGAGCCTGTCGAAGGGTGAGCCGGAAATGAAAACAGCCTGGGGGGCTGTTTTCCCAGCGAACGCCCAGTCACGAAGAAAACGCCCTTCGACAGGCTCAGGGTGAAGAAAAAATGGGCGGTTGAGCTTTAAACTGCAATCGCCGTAAACGCCGCCTAAAACCCCTGGTATTTCCCGGGCCGTTTCTCCTTGAACGCCGCAATAGCCTCCTTGTGATCCGGGCCGGAGCGCAGGATGGCGATATGCGAACTCACAAGATCGAATGCCGTGTCCATGTCGCTGCGCAGGCTTTGGTCTACCAGCCGCTTGATCAGGCGAACCGACAGCGGCGGCTGGCCGGCGATCTTTTTCGCAAGCTTGATGGTCTCTGCCATTAGGTCTTCATCTGCATAGACATGGTTGACCAAGCCGATGCTGAGCGCTGTTTCCGCATCCATGAAATCCGCGGTCCACAGCATTTCCAGCGCCTGCGCCTTGCCGACAATGCGCGGCAGGAAATAACCACCGCCACCACCCGGTGCCAGGCCGATCTTGCCATAAGTCTCGGAGAAGCGGGCGCGGGCGCTGGCGACTCGGATATCGCATGCCAGCGCCAAATCCATGCCGCCGCCGACCGCAGCACCATTCACGGCACAGAGCAAGGGCTTCTCGAACCGGGCCGCGCGTTTCGGGAAGGCCTGGATCTCGCGCCAGATGCGCTCCTTCGTCATATGCGGGCGGTCCTCATGACCCTCGCCCATGCCGCCGATATCGCCGCCGGAGCAGAAGCCTTTGCCGGCACCGGTTAGGATGACGACCTGGACATCGTCCCGTGTCTCAAAATCGTCGAGCGCTGCGACCAAGCCGTGCAGCATGGCGCTGGTGAAGGCGTTGTATTTCTCCGGGCGGTTCAGGGTGAGGATGCCGATGCCGTCCTGTACCTCAACCAATAGATCGTCAGCCATTGGGGCGTCTCCGTGTTTTGTGTACTATGCCGACAGCCTGCTACGAGCCGGAAGCACACGCAATAGCGCCGGGAGGGATGACATGACCATAAGCACGGGCGAGCGCACCAAACTGCTAATCGATTGCGATCCTGGCCATGACGACGCGGTCGCCATCCTGGTCGGCCATCGCCACTTCGACCTGCTGGCGATCACGACGACCCACGGCAATTCCAGCCTGGAGAACACCACCCGCAACGCCCTGGCCGTTCTGGAACTGGCGGGGATTGCGGACGTGCAGGCGGCCAAGGGCGCAGCCTCACCGCTGGTTGGCGCGACGCACCACGCCCAGCATGTGCACGGCAAGAGCGGGCTGGACGGTCACGACTTGCCTTTGCCCTCGCTACAGCCGGTGCCGGATCACGCGATAGATGTCATCATCGAGACCGCCCGCGCACACCAGGGTGAGCTCATCCTGGCCGTCATCGGGCCTGCCACCAACATCGCCCTCGCCCTGCGCAAGGAGCCGCGGCTTGCCGGCTGGGTCAAAGAGGTCACGGTCATGGGCGGCTCCGGCGGAGGGGGCAACATGACCGCTGCAGCCGAGTTCAACGCCTATTGCGACCCGGAGGCACTTGCAGCTGTCATGACCGCTGGCTGGCCGTTACGCATGGTGGGCGTGGATGTGACCCGAACCGTCGGCATCGACGCCGCCAATATCGAAATTCTGCGCGCGTCTGGCAAACGCACCGCCGGGGTCATTGCCGACCTGCTGAGCTTCTATATGAGCCGCCAGACCGAGCGCACCGGCCTCACCCATGCGCCGATGCACGACGCTTGCGCCTTGATTCCATTGCTAGACCCGGACGCCATGACCTATCGCGAGACCCGGGTCGACGTGGAATTGACCGGCACCTACACCCGCGGCATGACGGTGTGCGATTTCCGCGGCTCTCCCGTCAAAAATCCGAATGCCCGTGTTGCAGTGGTGCCTAATCAGCAACGATTGGTTGGCGTGATGATGGATACCGTCCTATCCTATCCGTAACACAATAAACGCCAAGAGGAATCGCCCCATGAAAGTCGTCGAAGCCATCTGTGAGATCATGAAGCGTGAGGGCATCGAAACCCTCCTGGCTTATCCCGTGAACCACATCATTGAATACGCGGCCCGCACAGATATCCGCCCGATCATTGTCCGCCAGGAGCGCGTAGGTCTGCACATGGCCGATGCGATCAGTCGGCTGTCCAGCGGCAAGAGCATTGGCGCGTTTGCCATGCAGCATGGCCCCGGCACGGAAAACGCCTATGGCGGCATCGCCCAGGCTTACGGCGAGAGCGTGCCGATCCTGGTGTTGCCAGCCGGCTATGCCCGGCGCATCGCGCATATCCACCCGAATTACAACGCCACCCAATCCATGCGCGACATCTCCAAATCGGTCGAGCCCGTGATGGCAGCGAACGAGCTCTGCAACATCATGCGCCGCGCCTTCACTCGCCTGAAGAACGGCCGCGGCGCGCCGGTGATCGTTGAAGTCCCCGGCGACACGATGTTCGAGGAGATTGAGGGCGAGTTGAACTACACGCCGGTCCTCCGCACCCGCTCCGGCCCGGACCCGGCGGATGTGGCGCGCGCGGTCGACATGCTGTTGGCGGCTAAAAACCCAGTGTTCTACGTCGGCCAAGGCGTCCACTACGCCGAAGCTTGGAGCGAAGTGCGCGAACTTGCAGAGCATCTGGCTCTGCCCGTGGTCACCAGCCTGGAAGGCAAGAGCGCATTCCCTGAGGACCACCCGCTGGCACTAGGTTCTGGCGGGCGGGCAATCCCGAAGGCAGTGCATTCCTTCCTTCAGGACTCGGACGTGATTTTTGGCGTTGGCTGCTCATTCACAGAGACCAGCTTTGGCGTGAAATTGCCCAAGGGCAAACGCTACATCCACTCCACCAACGACCACATGGACCTGAACAAGGATCTAGAGGCTGAGATCGGCTTGGTCGGTGACGCTCAGCTAACCCTGCAAGCCATGCTGGCCATGGTGAAAGCCAAAGAACCGCAGGCACGGGACTCGCAAACAGTCGCCGCCACGATCAAAGGCATTGAAGAAGCCTGGCTCGGCGAATGGATGCCAAAGCTGACGTCCGATGAGACGCCGCTCAATCCCTACCGCGTGCTCTGGGATTTGCAGAAAGTGGTGGAGAAAGACAACACCATCATCACCCACGACGCCGGCAGCCCACGCGACCAGCTCAGCCCTTTCTGGAAGAGCACGACGCCGCTCTCCTACATCGGCTGGGGCAAGACCACCCAGTTGGGCTATGGCCTCGGCCTCGCCATGGGTGCCAAGCTCTACAAGCCGGATGCGCTGTGCATTAACGTTTGGGGAGATGCTGCTATTGGCTTTACCGGCATGGATTTCGAGACCGCGGTGCGGGAGCGCATTCCAATCCTCTCCATCCTGCTTAACAACTTCTCCATGGCGATCGAGTTACACATCATGCAGGAATCAACAGAGAAATATCGCAGTACCGATATCTCTGGCGACTATGCGGCTATGGCGCGCGCTTTCGGCGGCTATGGCGAACGTGTAACAACGCCAGAAGAAATCATTCCCGCGATCAAACGGGGCATTGAACAGACGCGCAACGGGGTGCCTGTCCTGCTCGAATTTATCACCAGCAAAGAAGTCAGCATTAGTGCATTCTAAACTTGGACCGACCACATCATGAGCGGCCTTTTCCTCACCCTTGCCGGGTTGAACGGCATATCCATGGTCTTGCTTGCCGTGTTCGGCACCCATTTCATGGATGGTGCCGAGATGAGCCATCGTGCAATGTTTCAAACGGGGTGGCAGATTCATGCCATTCATAGCATGGCATTGCTGGCACTGGCCCTGAGCCGTAAATCGAACAAGTGGCTGCACGGCGGGTTCGTGCTGATCCTGATAGGATTCGCGGCGTGCTGCGGGCCGCTCTACGCTCCCGGTCTTGGTTTTTGGATCCCGCAGGTCTTGGCTGCTCCGGTTGGTGGATTCTTCCTGATTGCGGGCTGGTTCGCCGTCACGCTCGCAGGCCTTAGCCGTTTTAAAACCAAGAGCTTGGGCCCAACAGACGTTGAGCGCATTCGGCGGTATTATGAGGGCTGGAAACCGCCTGAATCGAACGACAAGTGAGCCGGCGCGTGACCTTCTGAACGGCTGCGCCCTCTTTTGTCTGGCCGCGACGGCGCTATAGTGCTGGCAACGCAGAGCAATAGGTGAAACATGGCACGCGGATTTCGAGAGCGGCGAAAACGCGAAGCGGCGAAGCGGCGGCTCGTCGTGCTCAAATGGTTGTTGCTGATCGGTGGATTGGCAGCGCTGGGCTGGATCGCCTACGCTGCCGGGTCCGAACTGGCGCGCCACGACGTGCGCAAGCTAGAAGAGCAGATCGTTGTGCTGGAAGGAAACCTGTCCGGCAAGACCGAAGCAGGCGAGAAGCTTCTGGGCCAGCGCGATGATGCCCTGGAGCAGTTGACAGCTTTGCAATCCCGCTATGAAAAGGACGTCCCCACCGGCAAACCTCGCGAGATTTTCGAGCTGATGCGCGAGCAATTGGATGCCGGTGTCTCCGAAGATCGCCTGCGGTTTCTTATAGGCACTGCTGGTGAGGCGGTGCGGTGCGACGGCAGCCCGGATCAGAAACGCTTCATCGTCCAAACCGGCTTAACCCGGGGCAAGAACGACTGGGTGGCCGTCGCCGGCCAAACCATCGTCATCCGGGCCAAGGGCGAAGCTGTTAAGACAGCTGACGGGCGAGCGCAGGCGTGGTTCGACGAGGAAAAGCCGGTCACCGTTAGCTTCACCAAGATTGATGGCGGCAAAAGCGAAGCGGTTGGAGTTTTGCCATTGCACCACTCGGTTATTCGCGGCAGCAACGAATACCGGTTCGTCCTGACCAAATCCACAAATCGTGGGTTCCTTCAGGTGACGTCAGAGCGTTGCCGGTTACCGAGTGGGCGCTAGAGGCATTTGGATAGATAGCGTGCCGTATTGGGTTTCGCCATTTCGGACGCAGGCTCTGCTTCGAAGGGGCAGGCTGTTCATCGCTATAAGGCCAAACAGGAGAGAACTCTAACATCCGCATTTGGACAGCCATGGATCAACAGCTATCGGGCTTACCAAGAAGTGAGGCGCTGGATATGGAGGCAACAGCCTATAATAGGCTTCAAAGATCTTTGCCAATTTCGCACCAACAAGGCAGCCATAGCCAGTAGTGCTGGGTGGGCAACAGAGATCGTATTGATAATTTTCTAGGGCCGGTTGGTTGCGGGGGCAGGCAACCAACGCCTCTCACTGGTCGCAGAATACGACATACCGTACCGCATACCTGGCTGATTTAACTTAATAATCCTGCTTGTGAGCGGTCTGTCGTAGATGAAACGACATGCCCAGTGATAGCAAAAAATACCCACCGCCCTTCTCATTGCGGCTGACATTCGAAGAACGCGCCAGGCTGGAACGCGATGCCGTTGGCATGGCGCTCGGCGAATATATCCGCTCGCGCCTGTTTGGTGAGGATGTGAGTCCGCGCCGAACGCGCGGTAAATCTCCGGTCAAGGACCATGAAGCCCTTGCCCGCGTCCTGGCGGCGCTGGGTGCATCGCGCTTGCCCTCGAACCTGAACCAATTGGCAAGGGCGGCCAACACCGGCTCCCTGCCGGTGACACCGGATACCGAAACCGCTCTGACGGAAGCATGCGAAACCATCACCGCTATGCGGGCTGAGCTGCTACAGGCGCTGGGGATGGAGCCTGGAGGGCCTGAATGATCCTGAAAGGCTCCCAGCGCGGCAATGCTGCTCACCTCGCCCGCCATCTGATGAATGCGCGAGACAAT
>CALKDI010000274.1 GCA_938084065.1 uncultured Alphaproteobacteria bacterium | reverse complement strand
CCCGTGCGCGGGTCCGGCAATCCCGCAAACGCTTCTTCAAACCAACACATCGGCGAGCCTCTTCGAAAACAGGAGGCCTACCTACTGAATCGATTTGCATACCTTAGGCTAGCGAAAAATCTCAAATGCGATTCCCCTGGGCAGCAGCCTCAAACAATGGGGCGATTACCGTGCCGCGACGGTGCATGTTACCGGCGAACTCCTGCGGGAAGCTCTCGGCGACAGAACCGGTGACGGTTTCGGTCGCCAGCAGGGCGTCGCTCCAGGCTTTGACCAGCGGGAAGTCGTTCAGCAGGCCGCTTTGCATTTTCTCGTCGGCTGCTGCGAACCGCTGGAAGAACGGTGCATAACTGGCATCCACCAGCGACAGCTTTGGCCCGTTGAAGTAGGGGCCGTCATTGCCGCGTTGGTTGGCGATGGCCTCTTCCAGCTTGATCAGCACGGCCCGGGCCTTGTCAAAGCCTTCCGCCTGCTCCGCCGTGGTTTTGGCGTAGTATGTGGCGGACAAGCCGCTGGAGAAGGTCGGCACAAAGTCGGTCCAGGCGCGGTTTTGCGCGCGCTTGACTGCGTCCTGCGGATGCAGTGGTGGCGCTACGGTCTCCTCGACGAACTCCGCAATAGCGTTGCTCTCGAACAGATTAACATCGCCGACTTTCAGCACGGGCACTTTGCCGTGCGGAGAAATCTTCAGGAACCAGTCTGGTTTTTCCCGAAGGTTGATATAGGTCACGTCGAACTCAACCCCTTTGGCACGCATCACGATCACGGCGCGCTGAACCCAGGGTCAAGTGACGGAGCTAATCAGATGATAGCGCTCGGTCATGTGGGGGTCCTTGTTTGTGTGGGCCAGCACGAGGCCAGCCTGCCCCCATGATAGGCGGTTTTGTGGAGATCGCCAAGGATGGGTTATGCGGCGCTGCCGAGGAAGTCTGTGACAAGCGCCAGCAGCGGGTCCGTCTGCGTCTCTGGCAGCATATGCCCGCCGCCACGCAATTCCTCGTATCGGGCGTGCGGCAAATCCTGAGCGATAGCGCGGCCAAACCAATAGGGCATTAGCTGGTCATCGTCGGAGGAGACGACCAGCGTCGGCGCTTGAATTGCGGGCGTCACGGGGCGGGTATCAAAGGCCAGGATAGCGTGCAGGCGGCTGGCGATCTGGTCGGCATCCTGAGGCAGTGCGGCTGCAGCCTGAACTGCGAAGGCCTCAGCATGTGCGCGGCGATAGTCTGGCGGGAATAGCAGGCTGGCGTTGTAGATTGCATAATCCTGCGGGCCCAGCGCGCGGGCGGCAGAAATGCGCAGGGTCTGCATGGTGGTGATGAACGGGTCGCCATATTGCCAGGGGGTCGTCAGCACCAGTCGTTTAACCCATGCTGGAAAAGCCTGCGCGAAAGCAATGCCGATACCGCAGCCGGTTGAATGGCAGAACAGGTGCACCTGCTCGATGTCGAGCGCATCCAGTAACTCCGCTACCTCCTGCGCCCGGTCGGGGATGGTGACGGCTTTGGGGTCGGTCGGTGGCGCACTGCAGCCAGTGCCGCGCTGGTCATAGCGGATGACGGAGAAGTGCTCCGCCAGCCCCTCAACAAACGGTGCGACGCCTACGGGGCCGGCGCTTTGTGGCAGCAGCAGTACGACCGGTGTGCCGGTGCCTGCGCTGGAGTATGCGATGGCACCGCCTAGGGTGTTGGCTATGGGCATGGGAGGGCCTTTGTGAATTGGTGAGACGCCTAAACCATCGCGCCGGCGGACATGCCTAGCGCCAATCGGCCTTGGATTTCCAACGCGCCGTCGAAATCGCAGATGGCGTGGTGGCAGGCGGTGTTGATGTCGCGGAACCATTTCTGCAGCGGGCTAGAATCGAACGTCGCGCCCGCGCCCGCAGCAGCATACACCCGTTCAGTGGCGCGGCGGCAGAGCTCGACCGCATAGACCGCATTCCAGCGGATGTGGGCGGAGCGCTCTACGCTGAGTGGCGGCTTGTTTTCAGCCATGGCAGCATCGAGCAGGGCACAGTTTTCCTCCACCAGCAGGGCCGCCAGCCGGACCTCGCCCTGGGCCTCGGCCAGACGCATTTGCACGCTGACCTTTTGGGATTTGTCGCGGCCGCTATAGGCCTCTTTCCGCGCTTTGGTGATGTCTATGAAATGCTCCAGCCCGCGCTCGGCGGTGCCGACGACAGTGGCGGCAAGCATTGACGCCAGCCCGCCCATCACTGGCAGCCGATAGAGCGGGCCAGCCTCGCCTTCGAAATCACCGCGGAACAACTCCCGGGTTGGCATGGCGCGGTGCGCCGGCACAAACACCGCATCGGCCTCCAGATCCTTAGAGCCGGTGCCGCGCATGCCCAGGGTGAACCAGGTGTCGATGATTTGAATGTCGGCGGTTGGCACGACCAGATGGACTGGCGGCAAGGCGGTCTCGCCATCGTCCGCGACTGCCATAGCGCCGAGCAGAAGCCAGGGGCCGTGATCGGCACCGCTGCCAAACTGCCAGCGACCGGTCAGTATCCAGCCGCCGTCGACCTTGCGCGCCTGTCCCTGAGGGGCGAGCGTGCCGGGGATGAGCACGTCCGGCGTCTCGCCAAAGACCTCCTGCAGGCATTGCTCTGGGAAGCGCCCGACTACATAGGTGTGCGCCGCACAGACCATATGCACCCAACTGGCGGCGGAGCAGCCATGCGCTAACGCATGGCAGGATCGGATATGTGCGCTAACTGGTGCCTCCTGGCCACCGAACCGGGTCGGGGCCATTAGGCGCGACAGGCCGGCGGCGCGGATGGCCGCGATGGCGGCAGCATCGACTTGGCGTGCCTGCTCAGAGGCGGTAGCGGTTTGCGAAAGCACAGCGTTTGCTGCGGCAGCCGCGGCTTTAATATCGATTGCCGGAGTGGTTTGGTCGGCCATACTGCCTCGCCGTATGAGTTTCTGCTCCGGCGAGGCTGCATGGTCCGTGGCCGCTTGACAACAGCCTTTAGAAAATTGCGAGGCCGATGGCCAGCCCGACTATGCCGCCGACGACGGCGCCGACAACCAAGCCGCCTGGTCCGCCCAGGAACCCGCCTGCGGCGGCGCCGCCTTCAATGCCTTTTTGGATGGTTGCTGCGATAGCAACGCCAGCAGCAGCGCCGGCTGTTGTGGTTAATCCGGTTGCAGCGGCTTTTCCATTCATTGGAGTACTCCTTTATAGTAAAATACTATTTTCGAGCATTTGATTTGAGATAGCTTTCTCCGACAATAAACAGGCTAGTCATTGTACAAATATCTGCAACATATATTTGTGGGTATTAACGGCGGGTGGCTTAGCGAAACATCCCTGGTCTAGTCGGCGATGGCAGGACTATCATGCCGTCGAAGGCCGCCTCCGTGCCGCAAGGACCCTACCCCATGACCTCCACCCGCGACCCTGTCCTGTTCGAGCTGTTCAAGAACGCTGTCCACGCTATCGCCGACGAGATGGCACTGACCGTGGTGCGCACCACCTATTCTGGGGTGTTGAAGGACAACATGGACTTCTCCACCGCGTTCTGTGACGCGAATGGTCGGTTGGTGGCGCAAGGGCTGACACTGCCGGGCCATCTGGGTTCTATCCCCAGCGCTCTGGCTGCGGTGATCGAGAAGTATGGCGATAGCATTAGCGAGGGCGATGTCTTCTGTCTGAATGACCCTTATGCCGGCGGCATGCATCTGCCGGACCTGTTCGTGTTCAGGCCGATCTTTCATGAGGGCGTCCACGCGGCGTTCGCTGCCGTCATTTGTCACCACGTCGACACCGGTGGGCGTGTGCCAGGCTCGAATGCGGCGGATTCGACTGAGATCTATCAGGAAGGCCTGCGCATCCCGCCATTGCGGCTCTATTCTAAGGGTGAGCGCAACGAGACGCTGTTCAGCCTGATCGAAACCAACGTTCGTGCGCCGACCATGTATTTCGGTGACCTACGCGCCCAGCTCTCCGCCTGCCATATTGCAGACAGGCAGTTTCTAGAGTTGATCGCACGGCATGGCCGCGACACCGTGCTGGAGATGCTGGACCAGCTCGTCGACTACGCCGAACGCATGACCCGCGCCGCCATCGCCAAGCTGCCGGATGGCAAGGTCAGCTTCGAGGATTGGATTGACGACGATGGCATCGACCACGGCAAGCCGATCCGCCTGTTTGTCACTATCGAGAAGGCCGGCGATCAGGTCTCGGTTGATTGGACCGGCACGGCTCCACAGGCACGGGCTGCAATCAACAACACGCTGAGCTACACAAAAGCAGCCAGCTATGCCGCGATCCGCTGTGTGCTGGAGGGCGATATTCCGACGAATGAGGGCTTTTTCCGTTGTATTGATGTGACCGCCGAGAAGGGCAGTATCGCCTGGGGTGAGTTGCCGGCGGCGTGTGCGGCGCGTGGACTGACCGGGTTTCGGATGATGGACTGCTTGTTCGGTGCGCTGGCACAATTAGTGCCGGATCAGGTTTATGCGGCGTCCGATGGCGGTAACACTGGCATCTCCGTCGGTGGTTATGACGCGGAGCGCAAGCCCTTCATCTTTGTGGATTTCACCTGCGGCACCTGGGGCGGACGACCATTTGCCGATGGGTTGGACGGCAATTCCAACATGTTCGCCAACATGGCGAGCCAGCCTGTGGAAGTGATAGAGGCGGAGAACCCGCTGGAAATCCTGGCCTACGAGTTCGTCACCGACCGTGCCGGCGCCGGCAAATACCGTGGCGGCGCACCCTACCGCCGTGACTACCGGTTTACGGAGACGGAAGGCGTGCTCCAGATCCGCGCCGACCGCCAGACGCACCGGCCCTATGGCCTCTACGGCGGTTATCCGGGTGAGCCATCGCAGAACGTCTGGGACCCAGACGGTGAGGCACGGCGCATGCCGCCGAAATTCACCGAGATCGTCAAACAGGGTGAAATTTTTCGCCATGAAGTCGCCGGCGCCGGCGGCTGGGGCGACCCGCTGGAGCGCGAACCGGCTGCCGTGGCGCGAGACGTGCGGAATGAGATTATCAGCGGGGTTGCGGCTCTGGCTGACTACGGCGTGGTGTTGGCGGCGGACTTTGCGGTGGATGAGCTTGCGACGGTTGCTGAGCGTGAGCGGCTACGCGAGGCGCGCGGGTGGACAGAGGTGCCGGACGTGCTGTGGCAGAAGCCTGCCCTCTAACCGCCCTCGTACGTTTGAATGAATGCAATCAGCGCCTTGGTGCACATCTCGGGATAGAGCAATTGCACCATGTGATAGCCGGTGGGCAGGTGGATCAACTCTAGCTGTGGCAGCTTATCCCGCAGCAGAGCCTCCTGTGTTGCACTGGTGATCTGGCCGGCTGTCGGGTAGAGGCCCAGCACGGGCTGTTTGACCAGGGGCAGGAAATCGGCCGCGTTGGCGCCGTTCACGAGGCGGGACATGGCAACCTGCACCGCCGGGTCGCCCTTGGCGAACTCGTCCACATACCAGTTGAACAGGCCCGGCTCTTCATCTGCTGGCAGGCGTGTGATGCGGGTGGTCGCGGCAACCCATTCGCGGATGCCCATGGCCTCCATCGCCTCGGTCCGTGAGCCATGGCCGAGGGAATAGCGCTCCTTCATCTGCTCCTCGATGAACACCGGGGTTGAGACCAGGGTCAGGCTTTGGACGCGGTCGGGGTGCTGTGCGGCCAATGCTAGGCCTAGAATGCCGCCCATGGATTCGCCGCAGAAATGCGCCCGCGCCGCGCCGGCATGATCGAGCACCGCCAGCAGGTCGCCGATCAACGTGTCCAGCGAAATGCCTTGCTCCAGGTCTAGCGCGCCGGTGGATTCCCCAAGCCCGCGCATGTCCGGGCGGATGATGCGGAAATGGCGGGCGAGGTAGGGGATCCAGCGATACCAGAACCGCGCGTTTCTGCCGTTGCCGTGCTGCAGCACCAGGAAAGGCCGGTTCATCCACGGGTCGGTGAAGTCATCGAATTCGTAGGAGAGGGCCAGATGCTGGGTTCGCTGAAAATGAGGCATTTCGGGCCTTTCGCGCCGATGCGGTGCGACGTGAAGTTCGGCGTCGTATCGTGGCTGAGATCATGCTTGATCGCGCTGGCGCCTCGACCATCTATGGCATACTTCGGCTGCCGACAGCCAGCGCAACGGGCGTGATACTGATTGGGGGCGAATGCGAAGGTGTCGCCGCATGAAACACAGACATACCCCCATCTCAGCAAAATTCGGCGCCGTTTTGGGGCATGGTCCAGGCCAGGTACCGGTCTATTCCTCCGACTATGACACCGCAGACGATGATGAGTTCCCGGACCGCCAATCCTATCGCAGTGTCATGGATGGCGTGTATCTGGGCCACAAATGGCAGTGCGTGGAACTGGCCCGGCGGTGGCTGTACCTGACAAGAGGCTATATCTTCGACGATATCGTCATGGCCTATGACATTTTTCGGCTGCGTCAGGTCCGCGTGATCGCCGACCAATCGGTGCTGCCGCTCCAGTCCATCCGCAATGGCGCCCGCCGCCCGCCCGAGTTTGGCGCTTTGCTCATCTGGAATGAGGGCGGCGAGTTCGAAGTCACCGGCCATGTCGCCGTTGTCACGGAGATTGGCGATACCTGGGTGCGGTGTATTGAGCAGAACGTGGAAGACTCGGTCTGGCGCGAGGGCGAGACCTGGTCGCGCCAGCTGCCGATGCGGCGCACGGCTGACGGCGGCTATTGGGTTGATTGCACGTTTGCGGGTTCTCAGATCCTCGGCTGGATGATCCAATCGGACGATGCGAGCGAGGCGGAAACGGACCTGGAGGATGACCCGGCCCTATACGCCATCCTGCGCCGACATTTGCCACAAGCCACCAGCATTGATCGACAATGGCTTGACCCAACCGATCCAATGCAGGCGAACTATATCAAGCTGGTCGGTGGCCAGGCCTTGTCAGCCGATCCAGCTGATCTGACCGCCTATTATTGCATCAGCGAGACGGCGATGCGCGAGGTTCGGCGGGCAGCAAACGAGTTGCACCGCATGTTCCTGCACGCCACCAACTTGGTGTTGGCCAATGACGATGTGCTGGCACGGTTCAACCTGCCACCGGCGCTTTGGCCGCGCATCCGCCAATCGTGGACCAACCGGCGCAATGAAATGATCACTGGCCGGTTGGACTTTGCCGTCCGCCCTGATGGGATCAAAGCGTATGAGTACAACGCCGATTCCGCCGCCTGCTATATGGAAGCCGGCTTCCTGCATGGCCGCTGGGCCGAGGCGTTCGGCTGCATAGACGGGCGTGATCCGGCAGAAGACCTGCACGAGGCGCTGGTCGAAGCATGGACTGACCGGTCCATCGACGGGCTGCTGCACATCATGCTGGACCATGATCTGGAGGAATCCTACCACGCGCAATTCATGCACAAGGCGATCGAAGAAGCGGGCATTCGCTGCAAGATCGTCCATGGTGTTGAGGAGTTGCAATGGGGGCATGATGGCCAGGTTTTGGATGCCGATGGCGAGCCCATCCTGTGGGTCTGGAAGACCTGGGCCTGGGAAACCGCGCTGGACGAAATCCGCCATGACCTGGACGACGATGCCGAGAACCTGCGCCTGCACCGCGCCATCGACCGCACCACCCAACCGCCGCGGCTTGTCGATGTGCTGCTGCGGGAGGAGGTTATGGTGTTTGAGCCGCTGTGGACCCTGGTAACCAGCAACAAGGCTATCCTGCCGGTGGTGAAGCAAATGTTTCCCTCCAGCCGCTTTCTGCTGAACACCGCCTTCGAGCTGACCGACGAGTTGCGGGCCGGCGGCTATGCCGCCAAGCCGATTGTCGGGCGCTGTGGTGCCAATATCGCGCTCTACAACCGCAAAGAGGACGTTGTCGCGGAGACCGCCGGTAAGTTCGACGACCGGGATACGATCTATCAGGAATTGTTCCGCCTGCCGCAGGTGGATGGTCGGAACGCGCAGATCCAGGCGTTTTCCGTCGACGGCCACTTCGCCGGCGCGGGCATCCGGCTGGATGCCTCGTTGATTATCACAACGGACAGCGACCTGTTGCCGTTGCGGGTGTTGCCGGACGCGGAGTTTCTGGCGGGGCAGGGATCGTAAACGGCAAAGGGCCGGCGAATTTGCTCGAACTTTAGAGGTTGCGAGCAACTTGCCCGAACCAAATGGTTCCATTTGATCCGGCGTTGCTCTAGTCCGCAATGTGCGCCAGGATGAGGGGATAGACCTCTCATCCCGACCTTCTGGAGTTTCGTATGGCCCGCTATCGCGTCGGCGTTGATATTGGCGGTACATTCACCGACATCGTGCTTTGGAGCGATGCGGGGGAGGTGCTGGTCAAGAAGGTCTCGTCCAGCGTTGGCGACTATGCCCAGGCGATCATTGATGGCCTGGGGCAGGTGTTCGGCGACGCGGGGCTGGAGGCGAGTCAGATAGAGCAGGTGCGCCACGGCACCACCGTCGCCTCCAACGCCATTTTGGAGCGCAAGGGCGCCAGGACCGGGCTGATCGGTTCCAAGGGTTTTCGCGACGTGCTGGAAATCCGCTCCCTGCGTATGCCACGCCTCTACGACATGACCTGGACCAAGCCGCCGCCGCTGGTGGAGCGCTATCTGCGCGTGACGGTGGATGAGCGGGTCAATTCGGCTGGTGTGGTGGTGAAGGCTTGCGAGTTGGCTGACGCGGAGACCGCAGTTCAGCACCTGCTGGGCGAGGGCGTTGAGGCTATTGCCGTCTGCCTGATCAACTCCTACGCCAACCCGGCGAACGAGATGGTGATCAAGGCGGCGATTGAGAGGTTGGCGCCAGACCTGCCCTATTCGATCAGTGCCGAGGTGCTGCCGGAAATCCGCGAGTATGAGCGGACCTCAACCACCACCATCAACGCCTACGTCAAACCCATCGTTGCGGCTTATCTGGCGAACCTCCAACAGGGGCTGTTGACCGCGGGGATTGAGGCGCAATTGCTGCTGATGCAATCGAATGGCGGCCTGACGCCGGCGGATACGGCGAAGCGGCTACCGATGAACATCATCGAGTCTGGCCCCGCCGGCGGCGTTGTCGGCGCGCGCTTCTTGGCGGAGGCGGGCGGTCTGGGCGATCTCATTACCTTCGACATGGGCGGGACTACGGCCAAGGCTTCGATGGTGGAGGATGGGCGCTATGCCCGTGCTGATGATTTTGAGGTGGGCGCTGGTATTCTGGCCGGCTCGCGGCTGCTGACCGGCGCTGGTTATTTGCTCAAAACCCAGGCCATCGATTTGGCGGAAGTGGGCGCGGGCGGCGGCTCGCTGGTGTGGATCGATGCGGGCGGCGCGCTGCAAATCGGGCCGGAAAGCGCTGGCGCGAACCCGGGGCCGGTCTGCTACGACATTGGCGGCGAAGAACCGACGGTGACCGACGCGAACCTGATCCTGGGCTATCTGAATCCAGATTCACTGGCCGGCGGCAGCGTCTCGCTGAATGCTGACAAGGCGCGTGCGGTGTTCGCGGCGAAAGTGGCGGAGCCGATGGGGCTGGCCGCAGCGGATGCCGCGCTGGGCGCACACCGGGTGGCCGCGTCTAACATGATCCGGGCGATCAAGTCGGTCTCGACTGAGCGGGGGCGCGATCCGCGCAGCTATGCCCTGTTCGCCTTCGGCGGTAACGGCCCGTTGTTCGCCGCCGGCATGGCGGATGAGTTGGGGATTGCGCGGGTGATCGTGCCGCCAGCGCCGGGCGTGTTCTCGGCGTTTGGGCTGCTGTATGCCGATGTGGAGCATCATTACACTCGCACGCAGCGCCGGCTTCTGCGTGACGGTGACCCAGCGGAGATTGGTGCTTTGTGGGGCGCGTTGGAGGATGAGGGCCGGGCGCAACTGATACGCGATGGCTTCCCGGTGGCGCGGCAGGAACTGCGGCGCTCAGCCAGCCTGCACTACAAGGGCCAGACGTTTGAATTGACCGTGCCAGCGCCTGACGGCGTCATCGACCGCGCGGCTCTGGATGCGCTGGCAGAGGCATTTCACCAGGAGCACGAGACCGTCTACGGTCACCGCGCCAGCGATGCGGAGCCGGTGGAGTTGGTCACCTTACGCCTGCTGGCCCGCGCCTTGCCGGAGGTGGCGTTGAAGCCAGCCTCTATGCCCGAAGCCGCTGCTGCACCGTCTGCTGGAGAGCGGCAGGCCTATTTCGGCGCGGCGCATGGCTGGTGCGCTGCACGCATCCTGGCCCGCGCCGACCTCGCCAACGAGCAAGCCGGCCCGTGCATCGTCGAGGAATACGACGCCACCTGCGTCGTGCCGCCTGGCTGGAGCGCGGCGCTGGACGCACAGGGCAATATCGTGCTGACGCGGTGAGGGGCTTGCGGGATAGAGGCCAAAGCGAAGCCTGCTAACCGCCGTCATTGCGAGAAGCCGTAGGCGACGAAGCAACCCAGGCAAACGCATGCACTAGGTGATACATTTCCTGGGTTGCTTCGCCCGCGACGCGGACTCGCAATGACGCCGAAGGGGGAGGGATGGCATGCAATGGCGGCAAGATGAGGGCGAAAAAAGGCTTCCCGCCGCCAATGTCATTGACCGAACAGCGCGCTCCCATCGCCGAGATAACCGGCCCAGGCAAACCAATAGGATACGTGACCGGGCAGCCGCGGCAGGCGCTGGCCGTCCGCCGCAATCAGTGCGTCCTCGGTAAGACGCCAAACCTGCCCGTCGCTGGTCCGAAATCCCTCGCCGGTAAAGCTGTGATCACCGCGGTCATAGGCCCGCACCGTTCGGCTCTCCGCGTCGCCAATCAGCACAACATTGGTAGTGCCGACCTTATCATTCAGCACCTT
This sequence comes from uncultured Alphaproteobacteria bacterium, assembly GCA_938084065.1. Lineage (GTDB taxonomy): Bacteria > Pseudomonadota > Alphaproteobacteria > Bin95 > Bin95 > JACKII01. Next base: position 9,053 of record CALKDI010000274.1, on the reverse strand, counting down.
GCCCCCGGCAAACGCGCTGAGCGGCCAGGCTTTGGTTCCGCTCTTCAGACGCATGCCGAATACCTGGTCCTTTTGCTTTAAGCGCCGAGCCGCATCACCCAAGGCGGGGAACATCAACTCCGTCGATTCAAAGTAGTCCTCATAGACCACGCCGGAGCCGTAATTGCGCCGGAACCCGGTCTCCAGCGACAAGACTTTCGTGTCCGGATGCTTCGCCCGCCACTTCGCCCAGGTGGTGATCACTACCGGCCGGATCGCGAGTTGGATATCCGTCCCCAGCAAACGCCCGCCAATCGGCTCGCCGGTGAACTGGTTCCAGATGGAGTCGGTGTTGCGGTCGTACATCACCTTGTTGGAGCGATAGAGCAGCCCGGTTGAGCCGAAGGTCAACGGCCCCTCGACACCGGCCGCCGCAAGCGCCGGGTGATTGCCTTCGAACAGGATGCCAGCACCGCAAAGCGTGCAATAGGCTAGGCTGACCGGAACGCCGCCGACAACGTCGTTAAACATCTCATGCCAGCCCATGATGCGCAGGGGATAGGCGCGGGCGTCGCCGTTGATCTCGACCCCGAACACCTCGTCGCTATCCAGCAGATAGTCGGCCTCAGCCGCCGCAATCAGGTTGGGGTTGTCCAGCGCCGGAATGCCATCGACCGGCACACCGCCCCAGGTCACCTCCTCCGGGCGTACGGTGAGTTCGGTATCGAAGCGATAGAAGCGCGCGAAATCCGGATCGAGCGCCTCGAACACCGCCGCTTTGAAGGCCTGCAGGCTGCGATGCGGCTTGATTTGGGGATTGGCCTCCTGCCAGAGCATCCAGTCGTACCAGTCGCGCCGCTGCTCCTCGCCAGTGATCTGTTGCAATACATGGTTGATTCGGATCTGGCCGAGGCGCGAATAGCGCATGGAGGTAATCAGATGCGCCGCCATGTCCGGCTTGCCGCGTGCCAGGATCCAGTCCAAGCCCTGATAATTCTCCGGCGCGCCTTTGTAGATAAGGTTCAGCGCGTGATATAGCTCCAAATCAGCTGGCGGATCCTTGGTTTCCGCTTGGCCGCCAGAACTGAGAATGACCGCCGCGAACAGCGCCGCCAGAACCGTTCGAATGCTTCTCATCGCCATGCTTCTTGACCCTCTTCGAGCTGCGGCCAGGCTGTTGCCGCTGGAAAACCAGAGACGAGAACCAAAAATACGGCGGTGGCGATCAATCTCATTGAACCGGCTCCCTTTCAGCGCGCAGTGACGAATGTGTCGCCCTGGTAGATCTCTCCCGGGCTGTCCAGGTCGGTCCGCGGGTCTGCGGGCATTAGCTCTGCTTCCGGGTTGAGATCGAAGAGGACTGGTAACGAGATCTCCCCCGCACTTATAGCTGTGTGCGCGGGAAGTCGAATGTGTGCCGGCCCGGGTTCGAAGGCAAAAAATTGGCTGCGACCTTGTCACCTGACCCAGAAATGCTTTGCAGTTTTGGGTGGATACTGCCAACGACGGTTGCACCGGTTGGCATTTCTTCATGGCCGATAAAATTTCCTGATCACTCCGGCTGGCAATATTCCATCGTCGGCGTCGCCCGCGCGATCTCGTAGGCGGTGCCCGGCGCGAGGATGAATTCGCTGGCCCCCTGCTCGTTCGCCGGATCACCCCAGTTGTAGGTGTAGCCAAGGCCGGTCCAGGGTACGCCGGGTGGGCTGCGGAAGCTCTTGAAATACAGGGCTTCGTAATAGGCACGATAATCTGGGATGCCCTTCACCTGTCGCGTGATGGTTGGCGAGAAATTGATCTCGCAGCTACGGTCAGTCGGCTCCGGATCGACGCAGGGGCGGAACAGTGCGTCGGGCGAAACCCAAAGCTCTACGAACAGGTCGTAGCTCCAGTCCGGATGCAGGCCCAAGAACTGCTTCAGGTAGAGCTCGACGTCCGCCTTGTCGGCGCCTGCGTTATCATGACGAAATTGCCGGCAACGCTCCTGCATGTGCGGGGCAACGGTAACCCAGACCGGGTAGGCCGGATTGTCCGATGTGGCGGTCTTACCTTCGAAAAAGCCCGCATAGGCCTGTTGCGTCTTCCAGGTCACGACCTTGATGCGGGCGCGATCCTCGCTCCAGACCAGCGTGGCGTTGTCGCGTGTGACCGCGACCAAGTCGTTAGCCCGCTCAGACTTTTCCGCCACCGAAGCATCCGCGACGCCGGCCTGGTAGCGTTCCAGCAGGGTTTCTGCCTCGCCCGGCTGGGCCAGCAGGAACGTGACAATTCCAGCAATAGCAGCAAGGGTCTTCATGGAATTTTCCTCGTATCAGCGGGCGGTAATAAACATGCCGCCCTGATAGATCTCTGCCGGGTCATCCGGGTTGGTTAGTGGATCGGCTGCAAGGGTTTCCGCAGCGTAGTCCTCGGAGCAATCCTGCGGTTTGTAGCCGAGGCGGTAGGCATTGGCATTGTCGTAGAAGGTGCGGTCATTGTCCGAAACGCCAAAGACGATCTCGTATTTGATCTCCGGATGCTCCAGCCCGATGCGGCAGAGTTGGGCCATGTCCCGCGGACTGAGCCAGATGGACAGGCGGCGGCGGTCCGCCGGTGTCTCGGAGACATTGCCGATGCGCATCATGAAAACGCCGACGCCATGTTTCATGGCATACATCGCACCGATGGCCTCGCCGAACGCTTTGGAGACGCCATAGCGGCTGTCAGGCATCACTTTCCTGTCGATATTGATCCGCTCACTGCGGGGGTAATAGCCCACGGCGTGGTTGGAGGTGGCGAAACAGACACGCTTCACGCCCTGGATGCGGGCGGCCTCGAACAGGTTGTAGACGCCGTCGATATTCTTGGCGCGGATATCCTCCCACGTGTTCTCACCGGCCTGACCAGCGAAGTGCAGGATGCCGTCCACACCCTCACAAGCCTTGGTGAAGGCATCGGCGTCGGTGATATCCAATGGCAGGTAGGTTTCGCCGGGGCCAAGATTTGTGATCGGCGCGACGTCCGCCAGGATCAGCTCCGGATAAACCCCGGCCAGTTCGCGGCGAAGGAATGTTCCGATGGAACCGGCAGCGCCGGTGAGGAGGACGCGTTGCATGGATGGTCTCCTGCCCAAATTGTGGTCACTCGCCTCAAGGTAGAGGCGGGGGCTGGTCGCGGAAAGGGGGAAAGGCGTAAACTCAGATATCCCTCTGCCACCGAAGGCCTCGCCCCATGAAAATCACAGCTATCGAAACCATCCGCCTCGACGAGTTCCCGAACCTCCTCTGGGTGCATGTGGAGACTGACGAGGGGCTGACTGGCCTCGGCGAAATCTTCTATGGCGCCGGTGCTGCGGAAGCGCATATCCATGAGTTCATCGCACCCTACCTGCTGGGCCAAAACCCGCTGTTGATTGATCGGCATGCCAAGGCGCTGGTGCCTTATGTAGGCTATACCGGCTCCGGCGCCGAGATGCGGGGCTTTTCCGGCGTGGACATTGCGTTGTGGGATATTTGGGGTCAGGCGACGAACCAGCCGATCCACCAGTTGCTGGGCGGTGCGTCGCGGGACTCGATTCGGGTCTACAACACCTGCGCCGGCTATCAGTATGTGCGCTCCAAGCCAAACCAGGGCACGCACAATTTCGGCCTGGACAGCCAGGAAGGGCCGTACGAGGATCTGCAATGGTTCCTGAACGATGCCGGCACACTGGCCGAATCCTTGCTGGAACAGGGCGTCACTGGTATGAAAATCTGGCCGTTTGATTATGCGGCGGAGGCCTCAAACGGCACCTATATTTCGTCGGCAGATCTGAAAAAGGCCATCGAGCCGTTCGAAAAAATCCGTGCGGCGGTCGGCGACAAGATGGACATCATGTGCGAACTACACTGCATGTGGAACCTGCCGGCAGCGAAGAAAATCGCCCGTGCGTTGGAGCCGCTGGAGCCGTTCTGGTACGAAGACCCGATGAAGATGGACAACATCCGCGCACTGAAAGAGTTCGCCGACTCCACTCACATTCCGACAACCGCCAGCGAGACGCTGGGTGGACGCGGCCAGTTCCGCGAGTTGATGGAGGCGCAGGCGGCGGGCGTGGTGATGTTCGACCTGTCCTGGGTCGGTGGCTTCTCCGAGGCACGCAAGATCACCAGCATGGCCGAGAGCTTCCAACTGCCGGTGGCCCCGCACGACTGCACCGGGCCAGTGCTGTTGACCGCCAGCGTTCACCTATCCCTGAACGCCCCGAACGCGCTGATCCAGGAGATGGTGCGCGCCTTCTACTACGGCTGGTATCAAGACCTGGTGACTGCGTTGCCACCCGTCAAAAACGGCATGATCCGCGCGCCGGAAGGGCCGGGCCTAGGCCTGAAACTGCTGCCGGACGTACCAAAGCGCAAGGATGCACGCCTGCGGCGCAGCACCCTTTAGCGGCTCTCGCCGCCATTGCGAGAAGCCGAAGGCGACGAAGCAACCTAGAGGCTGTAGAGCTTTGAATTTCCTGGGTTGCTTCGACACCGCTTCGCAATGACGGGGGAGGGGCAGCCGTGCAAGACCGCGTTAAACATCCAGGCCCAGAATGTCCTTCATGGTGTAGAGGCCGGGCGGCTTGTCGCCGGCCCACATTGCTGCGCGCACACCGCCGCGGGCGAAGAGTTGCCGGTCTGTGCAGCGATGGGTGATTTCCATGCGCTCACCTGGTGCCGCGAACATGACGGTGTGTTCGCCGACCACATCGCCGCCGCGCAACGTGGCAAAGCCGATATCGCCCTGGCGGCGAGCGCCGGTTTCGCCCTCGCGGCTCCATTGTGCAACTTCGTTCAGGTCCACCTGTCGGCCACGTGCTGCCGCCTGGCCCAGGCCAACGGCAGTGCCGGATGGGGCGTCGATCTTGTGCTTGTGGTGCATCTCCACGATTTCAATGTCGTAGTCGGAGCCGAGCAGGCTGGAGACTTTCTCCACCAGCGCGAACATTAGGTTGACGACGACGCTCATATTTGGGGCGTAGACGATAGCGGTTTTGGCCGCAACTTCATGCAGGACAGCTTCATCGTCAGCGGAAAGACCGGTGGTGCCGATGACATGGGCGGTGCCGTTGGCCGCTGCCATGCGGGCGTGCGCGATGGTGGCGGCGGGGACGGAGAACTCCATGACGGTATCGCAAGCGGCGAATACGGCGTTGGCATCGTCACCGATGGTAACGCCCAAATTGCCGACATTGGCGAGCTCACCTGCATCCAGGCCCAGAAACGGGCTGGCCGGCTGTTCGCACGCGGCGGCAAGGGTTGCGCCGTCGGTCTCGGTGATGGTCTGCACCAGCATACGGCCCATGCGGCCGCCGGCTCCAATTACGCCCAACTTCATGGCGGATATCCTCCCAAAAGGCTTGAATTCGATTGGGTGGAGTTTAGCGCCTCAAGGCCCCGGAATGCTATGGGCATGCGTCGCCAGCAATTGCGCCGTGATGCCTCCTGCCGCCAGAGCCGCCAACAGGCGGTCGCAATGAGCGGCGTCGCGGACTTCCAGCACAAAGTCGATCTCGGTCAGTTTGATGGGCACGTCGAAGAACAGCCGGTTGTGTTGCACCTCCAGCACGTTTGCGCCGGCATCGGCGATGATCCGCGTAGCCGATGCGAGGCCACCGGGCGCATCCGACACCTCAACCCGCAGGCGGATCAGCCGTTTGTGGCGCACCAGGCTGCGCATCAGGGTGGAGGCGAGCAAAGTGGCGTCGATATTGCCACCGGAGATCACCAGCGCCACTTTGCGACCGGCGAATTTCTCGGGATAGGCCAGTAGGGCAGCCAGCGGGGCAGCGCCTGCACCTTCCGCCACGACCTTGCCGACTGTAGCGAGTTCCTGCACGCCGTATTCCAGCTCTGCCTCATCCAGAACCAGGATTTCCTCCACATGCTCGCGGATGATCGGCAGGGTGCGCTTGCCGGGGTATTTTACGGCGATGCCCTCTGCAATCGTTGGCTTGCTTGCCGGAGCGTTTGTGCCGTGGATGGCGCAGGACATGCTGGGGAAGGCGTTGGCCTCCACCCCAATGAGGCGGATAGAGGGTTTCAGTGCTTTGGCGGCAATGGCAATGCCAGCCATCAGACCTCCGCCGCCGATGGGGGCGACGATGGTGTCGATTTCCGGCGCGGCGTCCAGGATTTCCAGGCCCACCGTGCCCTGGCCGGCGATGATGCGATCATCGTCATAGGGGTGGATTAGCGTCAGTCCCTCTTTTGCCACCAACTCCGCCGCTAGCGCCTCTAGGTCGGCAAGTTCGTTGCCATCCTGAATGACGCGGGCACCAAAGCTTTCTGTGCGGGCGACCTTGGCGAAAGGGGTGCCGCGCGGCATGGCGATGGTGGCTGGAATACCCAGCCGTCCCGCATGATAGGCGACGCCCTGGGCGTGGTTGCCGGCGGAGATGGCGATAACGCCCAGCCTCCGCTCCAGCTCGCTCAGCGCCTGCAGGCGATAGAGCGCGCCGCGGTCCTTGAAGGACGCGGTGAATTGCAGATTCTCCAGCTTGAGCCAGACATCCGCTCCAGTCAGAGCCGAGATCGACGGTGACGGGCGCATCGGTGTACGCACCACGTGGCCGGCAATCTCATGGGCCGCCGTGCGGATATCGGTCAAGGTCACCGGCATGAGGTGTTTATCTTCCAGTTTAGGCATATTACGGCGGGCAGAGTGTAGGCCCGTCGTGGACCTTCGCCTATAGCCGTTAGGCCAGTACCTTTTGCCGGGAGGCGTCTTCTTGCACAAAGCGCAGCAAGGCTTTCGCGTCATTGGTGAACAATTCGATGCCGCCGAACCAGGGCTCGCCGATGGCGCGTTGCATCAACAGGGCGTCATCACCCATCCAGCGCGGCAGCAAGGCGCCGAACCAGAAGCCCGCAGTGCGCATGGCTTCGACCGCGGCGTCGGTGCTGGGAGAGTTGAGCGCCAGTGCCAATTGCACCATGGTCCGGCCCTGGACTTTAGCGGAGTGGACAGCGGCTGCCACCTGCGCCTCGAGGTCAGCACCGATGCGGTGGACGTTGATGCGCACCAGGTCGAAGCGCGGCAGGTCGATCGCCTCTATCTGGCTATGGCCGGCCTTGTCGAGCGGCTGGTCGCTGGTGGCAAAGGCGCGGCTCAAGTGTAGTTGGTCATAGAGGGCCAGCATCAGGTCGCTGTAGGCGCTGGGCAGGTAGGCAACCTTTGTGGGCGCGTCATCCAGCGGCCGATATTGCAGCACGGTGGCGGTCGGCCCGGCACCGGCGGCCTCGATCTGCATCATGCGGGCCGGCACAAAGCCGATCTCGAAGCCAACATCGACGAAATCCGCCTTCCACAATGCGCGCTGTGAGAACACATGGTTGGTCAGGGCTGCGCCGAACAGGCCGCAGCAGGTTGGATCACTGTCTGCCACCTGGATGCAGCGTGCGATTAGCAGGCCCAGCAGGCCCTGCGTTCGGTGGCCGGGATCGACGACGCCCTGGCCTAACTCACGAACGCCGGTATCAGGAGCAGAGTCCAGAATGCCCAGGTGCCCAACCGGCCATCCGTCTGCGCCATGCGCCACCAGCGAGCGGCAGGTGCCGGCGGCGTTAGCGTCTCGATAGGCATTTGGGTCGTAAACCTCCGCAGCCAGATAATGGTCGCCATAGATGCGGCGGAACAGGTTCGGGAGATGCGCCGCGTCCCGGTTGCGGAAATTGGAAATGCCGTACGCTATTTGTTCTTGCGTCGACGTTGAGTGTACACTGACCATGGTTTGGGTCTCCTTCGCGGTGGGTTTGGTTCGGTGGTACTCAAAGGTTAACGGACGATTTACAATTAAAAGATGTGTATATGCTTATAAAAGTTGTAATTTGGTTAGTGGATGGTTAATGGAATGTCGAAATGTTCGCCTTGCAGGCCGTTTGTCCCCGCTTGTGTGCGGCGGCAAGGTCTGACGACAGGTTGCTTGCGCGCCGGTAGCATCGCGGCATCTCCTGGCTTGGGAGGAGACCCTCCAAGGGCCGGAAAATACGCGAAAGGGAGCGACCAATGAGCAGCAACGATGGAAACCCGACCCTTGGCTTTGTCGGCCTGGGCGTGATGCGTGAGCCGATGTGTCGGAATTTGGCGAAAAAGAGCGGCCTGCCGGTTGTGGCATTCGACCTGCGGTCGGAGCCGTTGCAGCGCGCCGCCGAAGATGGCGTCGAAAGCGCCGCCTCGCTGGCTGACCTGGCCGCGCGCACCAACATCATTTTCCTCAGCCTGCCGGGCGAGCCGCAGGTGCGGGCTGTGGTGCAAGGGCCGGAAGGACTGTTGGCACAGATGCGGGCGGGCCAGACTCTGGTCGATACCAGCACGTGCCCGGTCGCACTGGCCCGCGAAATCGCAGCGGAGTGTGCGGCGAAGGGGGTGGACTACGCCGATGCGCCCGTAGCGCGGACTGCTCAAGCCGCCCGCGATGGCACGCTCAGCATTATGGTCGGCGGCACGGCTGAGGTGTTCGGCGAGATTGAGCCGTTGCTCTATTGCATGGGCGAGGCGATCACCCATTGTGGGCCGGTTGGCGCTGGCGAAGCGGTGAAGCTGATGAACAACATGGTCGTCGTCCAGACTGTGCACGCCATCGCTGAGGCATTGACCGTCGCGCAGGCCAGTGGTGCGGTTGATGGTCATGTTTTGTTCGAAACGATGACCAAAAGCAGCGGTGACAGCTTTGTGCTTCGCAACCACGGCATGAAGTCGATGCTGCCGGATACGCATCCAACCAAGTCTTTCCCCATCGACTATATCCTCAAAGATTTGGACTACGCGATCCAGCTGGCGGAGGAGAATGGTGTGAAGATGGAGGGCGCGTATGCGACGCGTGCCGTGGTGCAGCGGGCGGCGGAAATGGGCTTCGGCGACCGGTATTACACGGTGCTGATCAAGGCGATTGAATGCGCGCTGAACCCGAAAGGCTAGGGCGGGTGCGAGTGTTCCCATTAGGTCCTCAGTTGTAGTAGTTCAGACGTAATCTGACAGTCGGCGGTTTTTGGCGGTGTCTGTCAGGTTAAATTCAGGTGATGAACTTTTCCTTCCAGATCTCTTTGCCGTCGATCATGGTCTGGATCGGC
>CALKDI010000273.1 GCA_938084065.1 uncultured Alphaproteobacteria bacterium | reverse complement strand
TCGGAAGAGGCTGGTCTGGCCCGCAAGCAGTTGTTCCGCATCTCCCGCAGTGAGGACCAGAAAGAGGGCGGTCGCGCGTTTGGTGAGAAGCGCAAGCCGAACTTCACCGGCCGGTAATAGCGCGCGCGGCCTCTGCGGAGGCCGCGCTTTAGCCCTATCTATTTTAGAGTTGTGTAATGACTGACGACGTGCGGCTTGTCGTGGTTGGCGCAGGCCTGATCGGTCAGCGCCACGCTCGCCTGATTCAGCAAGAGGCGGGGGTGAGCCTCTGCACGGTGGTTGACCCGGCTGAGGCCGGACGCGCATTTGCTGAGGGGCAGGGGGTGCCCTGGTATCCAGCAATTGACCAGATGCTGGCAGCAGAAAAGCCGGATGGCGTGGTGATCGCGACACCCAATCAGATGCATGTTGAACACGGACTGGCCGTGATTGCCTCCGGTGCGCCAGCGCTGGTCGAGAAGCCGATTGCTGATAGCGTTGCCGCCGCTGAAATTTTAGTCACGGCTGCTGAGGCGGCTGGGGTTCCTCTGTTGGTCGGGCACCACCGACGGCATAACCCTTTAATTCAGCGCGCCAAAGCTGTGGTTGAAGCGGGGCAATTGGGGCGGTTGGTTTCGGTTCACGGGTTCTTCTGGCTCTACAAGCCCGATGATTATTTTGATGTTGAGTGGCGCCAGCAGGCAGGGGCAGGCCCCGTGTTGATCAACCTGATCCATGATCTGGACCTGCTCCGCTATCTCTGTGGAGAGATCGTTTCAGTACAGGCGATGGCCTCTAACGCTGTGCGCGGCTTTGCGGTTGAGGATACGGCGGCGGCGGTGCTGCGTTTCGAGAATGGCGCGCTCGGCACGATCAATGCCTCGGATACGGCCGTCGCCCCATGGAGTTGGGAGCAGACTTCGGGCGAAAACCTCGCCTACCCGCGCACAGATCAGCCTTGTTATATGATTGGCGGCACGCATGGCTCCCTGTCCCTACCGCGCTGCGAGGTGTGGACCAATACTGGCGCGCGCAGTTGGTGGGAACCATTACACGCCAGCCGGGTTCATGCGCCGGATGCCGACCCTTTGGTCCTGCAGATTGCCCATTTTCGTGCAGTTATCCGTGATAGCGCGGCACCGTTGGTGTCTGGCCGTGAAGGCTTACGGACGCTTCAGGTGGTGGAGGCGCTGACCCGCTCGGCGGCGGAGGGCGTGCCGGTTGCAATTCCGGGATGAACAATAGAAGCGAGGCGTTGGTTAGCCAGCATCCAGCCATTGTCGCACCGTCTCGGCGAACAAGTTCGGCTGCATCACCACGGCCATATGTCCAGCGCCGGCGATGGTCTCTGTCTGTGCACCTGGCATTGCCTCGGCCAGGCGGGTGACGATGCGGCGGGCGGGCAACGGCGCCTCAGCACCGACCAGCAACAATGTCCGGTCGCCTAAGGCGGCGTAAGCGGTGGCGGAGGTCTCATCGTAGGATGTTTCAAAGGCCTCCCGTCGCAATTGCCGGCCCAATGCCACCAGACGGGCCCGGATTCGCTCTGGCATTTTATCCCAAGGCACACCGCCCCAATAATCGATGAATGCGGCGACGCCAGCCTCAACTTCATTGGCATCAACCAACCGCACCAATGCATCAATTGCCGCCCGATCTTCCGCCAGAGCGGCGGTGTCCAAGGGGCTACCCGTGTGCAGACTTCCAAAGCACATCGGCTCAATCGCCACCAACCGGCGCACGCGCTCTGGCTGGCGAGATGCGGCGCGCAGAGCCATAAAGCCGCCCATGGAATGGCCGATAAGGTCGATTGGCCCGTCGTACAAAGCAAAGGCGCGCTCAACCATTGCCAAATGCGCAGCCATCGCCGGTTGGTTCGGGTCCTGCGGCGCGCTGCGGCCATAGCCAGCTAAGTTCGGCACTAGGACGCGATAGCCGTCTCCGACCAGGCCGGCCAAGCCTAACAACGCCTCAGCGCTGGCGCCGCCGCCATGCAGTATCAGCAGCGCTGGCCCGGTGCCGCCGATCCAGTAGTCCATGCCGTCTGCGGTGATCCGTTCCATAGCGTCCTCATTAAAGGAAAATATTCTTGATAAATTTGATCAAATGCGGTACGTATATGATCATCGTCCGCTAGAAGCGAGCCCGTACCGATGCCAGATTCTCTTGTTCACCGTCTCATCACCGAAAATACCACCGATTTGACGCCACGCCAGCGCGTGTTCTGCGCGCGAATTGTCGGCGGCGCCTCTGGCGCCGAAGCGGCACGGCAGGCTGGCTATAGCGCACAAGTTGCCGCGCAACAGGCCAGTCGACTGCTGGCCCAGGGTAAGATTCGCCAGGAGGTCGCCAGGCTCAATGCCGATGCCGCTGCAGCAGGGCAAGCGGCGCTCGACCGGATGTTGAGTAAGGTGGAGCAAGTCTACACCCATGCGATTCGTCAACGGCAATGCGCTGCCGCCCTGCGAGCTATTGAAATTGAGGGAGCATTGCGCCAGCACGGTGCACGCTCTTTGCCAGCGGATGTGTTGCCCAGCGACCTGGAGTTCGACATGCCTCCTGCCGATCAAATTACTTAGTCTTCGCCTGCCATTGCACTGGGGGCAGGGCGCAGCAGTGTGGGCGAGATGTCTGCGATCTGGCGGATGATCCCGCCAACCGTCTCCGCCACCAAATGGCTGTTAGAGCCCAGTACGCGGCTCTTTTCATCCATATAGAGCGGGCGGGAGAACTCCAATTGCAACGTGTGCAGACCGATCGTTGGCCGGCCATAGTTCTGGGTGATAAAGCCGCCGGCGTATGGATAATTGCGGGCGACGCTCAGCCCCAGCGCCTGGGCGGCCTGGCTTGCGGCTTGCGGTATGGCATTGGCACAGGCTCGGCCAAATCCGTCGCCTAGCACCAAATCGGGCAGCCTTTCGCCCGGCATTTGCGGCATGGAATGTAGGTCTAGCAGCACCACATAACCGAACCGCTCGCGCCCTGCGCGCAACAATTGAGACACTGCCCGATGGTACGGGCGGTGGCCTGCCAGCCAGCGCAACTGGGCGTCAGCTATGGTCAATCGGCGGCGATTGACGGGGACTCGTGGCGGTAAAAAGCGGGGAAAGAGACCAAGCCCAGCGCGCACCCGGCCAGAATCGCTGGCCAACCGCGGCGGCAGGATCTCTCGGAACATGCCGGCATCCCACTCGGTCTCTGCGCGGTTGATATCGCAATAGGCCCGGCCAAACTGGCTGGTCAGCACCGGAAGCCCTAACTGGTGCAGGTGACTGGCGAGCACATCCAGATGCGGATCTTCGAGCGTTTCCAAGTCTGCACTGGGGTTCATACCCTCGCGTGCATGCTGAGGAATGTCGCGTCCGCTGTGAGGTACCGACAAAACGCAAGGAACCCGCCACTTGTCCGGCCAAACTAGCCGGTAAGGGGCGGGTATTCTGTCGTCTGGGGGTGCGGCAGCGGCCAAAGCGTGGGCCCTCGTCCTGGCCGCGCCGTAGCCTCGCGGGCTAGCGCTTGAGGCCGAACGCCTCGAAACGCTTGTTGAAGCGGGCGATCTGACCGCCGGTATCCAACAGACGCTGGTTGCCGCCTGTCCATGCCGGATGCACCAGCGGGTCAACGTCCAGGCGCAACGTGGCGCCTTCCTGCCCATAGGTGGAGCGGGTCGTGAACTCGGTCCCATCCGTCATGACGACGGTGATCTCGTGGTATTCTGGGTGAATCTCGGTTTTCATTGGTGGCCTCTCAAATCAAAGCGGTCGTATAAGCGTGCTCGCGGGTAACTGCAAGTCTTTAGCGGCGCAACGCGGCCAATTGGTCCGCATAGGTGCCGTTAATCACGTGCCTGCGAATTTTCATCGATGGCGTTAGCATAGCATTATCGGTGGTGAAGGGTTCCGCGACCAAACGGAAACGGCGTACCCGCTCTGGCTGGCTCAAGCGCTTGTTAACCCGTTCCACCGCCTCTTCAATATAGGCATGAAAGGCTGGGTCTGCCACTGCGCTTGCAAGATCATTCGGCTTGCCCAGCGACTTGGCCCAATCCCGCGCCGCGTCCGCATCGGGCACGATCAGGCTGACCAGATAGGGTTGCTTGTCGCCGACCACCATCGCCTGTCCGATCTCTGGCTCGAATTGCAACATCCCCTCAACCCGCTGCGGTGAGAGTGTGTCGCCGCCCGATAGGACAATGATATCTTTCTTGCGGTCGGTGATTTTGATGAAGCCGTCGCTGTCGATCTCGCCCACGTCGCCAGTGTGCACCCAGCCGTCTTTCAGCGCCTCGGCAGTCGCTTCCGGCTCATTCCAATAGCCGAGCATGGCCAACTCACCCCGCACCAGGATTTCACCGTCGCCTGCAATCTTAACCTCGACGCCTGCCAACGCTGGCCCAACAGTGTCCAGCTTGATCTGGTGAGCGCGGTTGCAGGAGACCACAGGCGCTGTCTCGGTCTGGCCATAGCCTTGCAGCAGGCGCAGGCCCAACGCTGTAAAGAACAGGCCGATGTCATAGTTCAGCGGCGCGCCGCCGGAGACCAGCGCTTTGATTCGCCCGCCAAAGCGCTCACGAACTTTGACCCGAACCAGCTTCTCCAGCACTTTGTCTAGCAGCGATTCCCAGAGGCCCAGCCGTCCCTCCAGATACTTTTTCTGGCCAAGCGCAACGGTCTTCCAGAACAGCTTCTGGCGCAGGGCCGGCTGGCTTCGCAGGCCGCTGACAACGCGCCCGTGTAGGGTCTCATAGAGACGGGGAACGGCAGTCATGATCGTCGGCTTGACCTCCGCCATATTGCGCGCCAACGCCTCGACACTCTCGGCATAGTAAATTTCAGCGCCGATGGAGAGCGGGAAGAACTGCCCTGCTGTATGCTCGTACGAGTGCGAGAGCGGCAGGAAGGATAAGAACACCTCGTCTTCCGGCAGTCGGTCGTCTAACTCATACAGCAGGTCGCAGGCACCCATGGAATTGCAGAGGATGGCGCCATGGCTCAGCATCACCCCCTTCGGAGCGCCGCCAGTGCCGGACGTGTAGATTAGGCAGGCGAGGTCTTCTCGCTTGGCCTCATGCAGTGGGGCAGGGGCCGCCTCGCCGCGGGCCGAATGTCCGGATGAAAGCAGGTCACTCCAGGTATCTACGGGCTTTGCAGGGCTCGTAGGCGCAGCACTATCAATCAGGATCACACGCTCGACAGTGTCCACCTCTGCGGCGGCAGGCAACACCCGTTCAAGTAATTCTGGCGTAGAGACGATGACAAAGCGGGAGCCGCTGTCTTTCAAGATGTGGATGTGGTCGTCGACCGTGTTCGTTGTATAGGCCGGTACCGTTACGCCGCCCGCGCTGATAATCCCCAAATCAGCAATCAACCATTCCGGCCGGTTCTCGGCTACCAGGGCGACCCGCTCTCCCGGCTTGAGGCCCAACCCAGCCAACCCATGGGCGCAATCTGCCACTGCTTCGGCAACCGCGTTAAACGACTGGCTGACATAGGTGCCATCTCGCTTCCCCCACAAGAAGGGCTTCGCGCCGTAGTGCGCCATCCGGTCGAACGCCATGTCGGCCAGGGACGTCCAGGCCAGATAGGGCTCCAGCGCTGCCCGTCGAGCGGGATCGGTGATAGACTTTAACGTATCTGACATGGCGGCTGGCCTCCCTGTGACTTTCACGCGGGTTGGTCCCGCTCTGCTGGCATCTTATATCCGATGCTGATCAATTGGAGTAAAGTCTATGCCTGACGCAACTGCCGCTGACGCCCTGCTGGCCGACCTGCCAACCTGGGATCTGACCGACCTCTATCCCACTATGGATGGGCCGGAGATCACCGCCGATTTCGATGTCGCCGACCGCGAGGCCAAAGCCTTTGCCGCGAAGTACGAGGGCAAGCTGGCCGCGCTGTCCGCCCAGGGCTTGGCCGAAGCGATTGCCGCATACGAGCAGATGGACGAGCGCTTTTGGCGGCTGATGAGCTTTGCCGGTCTTAAGAATGCCGAGAATCAACTGGATCCGCAGGTCAGCGCCTTCTACCAGAATTCCCAAGAAAGCGTCGTCACCATCTCCAGCCATTTGTTGTTTTTTGGACTGGAATTGAACAAGGTCGACGATGCCAAAGTAGACCGGTGGCTGTCTGATTCGGCGATGGCGCAGTACGCCCCCTGGCTGCGCAATCTGCGCATCAACCGTCCGCACCAGCTGTCGGACGAGCTGGAAAAATACCTGCACGAGCAGCATGTCGTCGGCTCCGCCGCCTGGAACCGGCTGTTTGACGAGACGATGGCTGGCCTGCGCTTTGATGTGGACGGCAAGGAATTGACCAGCGCGGAGGCATTGCATCTGCTCTCCGACCCATCGGCAGAGACCCGCAAAAAGGCCGCCTATGCTTTGGGCGCGGTCTTCACAAAGAACCTCGGCATCTTTGCCCGTATCACCAATACGCTGGCCAAGGACAAAGAGATCGACGACCGCTGGCGGGGCTATGCGCGCCCGGTCTCCGCCCGCAACATCGCCAACCAGGTCGAGGACGAGGTGGTCGATGCTCTGGTGAAGGCGGTGCGTGACAGCTACCCGCGCCTCAGCCATCGCTATTATGCGTTGAAGGCCAAATGGATGGGGGTCGACACGCTCGATTATTGGGATCGCAACGCGCCATTGCCGAATGCGGACGACCGCACCATTGGCTGGGACGAGGCACGGGATACCGTGCTGGGGGCCTATGGCGATTTCTCCAAGGATTTGGCGGCGGTTGGTCAGAAATTCTTCGATAATGCCTGGATTGACGTGCCGACCCGCCCAGGCAAATCACCCGGCGCGTTCGCCCACCCCTGCGTGCCGAGCGCGCATCCCTATCTGCTGTTAAACTACCAAGGCGATGTGCGGGATGTGATGACGCTGGCGCACGAATTGGGCCATGGCTGTCATCAGGTGCTGGCAGGTCAGACCCAGGGCCACCTAATGTGCCAGACGCCGCTAACCCTGGCCGAAACCGCCTCCGTCTTTGGCGAGATGCTGACCTTCCGTCGTGTGCTCGATGCCGAGACCGATCCGGCCAAGCGCCGTATCCTGCTGGCCGGCAAGGTCGAGGACATGCTGAACACGGTGGTTCGCCAGATTGCGTTCTATTGCTTCGAAGAAAAGGTCCACGCCGCCCGCCGCGAAGGCGAACTGACCGCTGAGCAAATCTGCGACCTCTGGATGGAAATTCAGACCGAAAGCCTTGGGCCAGCATTGCGGTTTGACGAGACATACCGTGGTTACTGGACCTATATCGGCCACTTCATCCACTCACCGTTCTATGTCTACGCCTATGCGTTTGGTGATTGCCTGGTGAATGCCCTCTATGGCGAGTTCCAGCGCAATCCTGATGGCTTTCAGGAGAAGTACATGACGCTGCTATCCTCCGGCGGGCGCTACCGCCACAAGGAGCTGCTAGCGCCCTTCGACCTGGACGCAAGCGACCCGGCCTTCTGGAACCTGGGCCTAGATGTGATCAGCGGCATGATTGATGAGTTGGAGATGCTGAGCGACGCAGAGGGCGCGTAGCCGATTTCTCGCCCCCTTGTCCCGAAACGTGTTCGAGACAAGGGGGCGTATCTTGGCGCTAGTGCAGCGCCACAGGCTCTAGGTCATTCTGGATAATCGCGCCTAGCGCCTGCCCGCGGTTGATGGCAAAGCCGATCATCTCACCCGTGGCCGAGTAAATGCCATAGCCGCGATGGCCATCAACGTGCGTTTGCCGCAGATAGGCCATGTGCTGTAAGCCCCAATTTTGCAGGTCGAATTCGGTGTTGGGATCTAGCTTCTGACGGTCTTCCATTTGGGTCCCCTCCGTTATAAATCGATGGTCTGAGTTTGTTTCTTGATGCCCGGCTGGCCATTGGCCTCGCCAGTTGTGTTGATCGCAATCGTGCGGCTGCGTACGGCCGGTTCGGGTCTGTTGAGGTCGATGTGTAACAGGCCCAGCTCCATGGTAGCGCCGGCAACCTCTATGCCCTCGGCCATGACAAAGCGCCGTTGGAACTGACGTCCAGCAATGCCCCGATGCAAGTACACGCGCTCGCGCTCATCTTCGCCTTGACGGCCGCGGACGATCAGCTGGTTGTCTTCAACCGTGATCTCCAGCTCATCTTCAGCAAAACCAGCGACGGCCAGCGTGATCCGCAATTCGGTCTCGCTCAGCTGTTCGATATTGTAAGGGGGATAACCATCGGCGGAGGCCTTGCTGACACTGTCCAGCACCCGCTCTATATGGTCGAAGCCCAGCAAAAGCGGGCTGTTGAATAAAGATACCCGTGTCATCAGGCGTATCTCCTCTGCCGCATCGGACCTAGCCAATGGCGGCCCAAAACCTCATGCACAGCCCGCACCATGCGGCACCGCACAACCAACCGCCGCAATGGGCCAATTGGCATGTTTAAGAGATAGGAATTCCGCGCGGGATTTCAACTCCAGAGCCGAGCCACCGCCGGGCCATTGCTATTGTCTGCGGAGATCGGTCAGAATGTACGAGACGTCATTATCCTGGAGGAGCGCGGATGCCTAAGCGCCTAGCTGCAGAACAGATTGCCGAATACGAGGCCAACGGTTTCACCTGCCCGGTGCCGGTGTTGAACCCAGAAGAGGTCCGTGACGCGAGGGCCGCTATTCAGGCCTTTGAGGCGAAAAGTGGCAGAACCCTGGATTACCCGGAGAAATCTAAGTCCTACCTGCTGTTTGACTGGGCTGACCGGTTGATCCGCCATCCTGCCATCCTGGATGCAGTCGAGGATCTGATTGGGCCGGATATCCTGGTTTATCACACCACCATGTGGATCAAGGACCCTGGCACGCCGCAGTATATCGCGTGGCATCAGGACGGCACATACTTCTACCTCGACCCTGCCGAGCACGTGACCGCATGGGTCGCGCTGTCCGATGCGAGTGTTGAGGCAGGCTGCATGCATGTGCTGCCGGGAACGCATCAAGACGATTGGCATCAACACGGCGACGACACCAACCCAAACAACCTGATCCTGCGTGGCCAGGCGATCTATGACAGATTTGAGGGGCGCGAGGGTGTGCCGATGGCTTTAAAGGCCGGTGAAATGAGCCTGCATCATACCAAGTTGGTGCACTGCTCCCACCCGAATCAAGCGGCAGATCGGCGTATGGGCTTTGGGATCAGCTATATCCCGGCACGGGTGCGCGATGTCGGCCAGACCCCAGGCTCAGCCATGTTGGTGCGGGGCGAGGATCGGTTTGGCCACTTCACGCCGGAACAGCGTGTGGGCGCAGAGCTAAGTGCGGAGGCCTATGCTAACCATGAGCGGCTAATGAAACAATTCCGCGCCCGGCAGGATGCACAGGCGCAGATTGCTAAGACGGTTGAGTATGCCCCGGTGACGTAAGGCCGATCAGCCCGCGTCGATGATCAGGAAGGTCCGGGTCTCGATGCTCTCACGGGGCGGAGCATTGGGATCTTGGTTCGGGAGTTGGAAGGCACCGTGCGGGGTGTAGCGGGCGACGCCGTTCTCCAGGGTATCCCAGCCTTTGATCAGGATGATCTCGTCGCGCTCCATGAGTGGCGCGTAATACCATTCGTGACCCTCACCGTAGGCGAGTTGGTAGATTTCGCCGGTGCGGTCTGGAAAACGTTGGTCGGTAGCGATTAGGTCGGCCTTTGGCACGCTGTTGGCAGTTGCGAGGGCTAGCGGCGCACGCTGAACTGGCGCGTCGCCGATAGGCCGCCAGACATTGATTTGCACGATCCGAGCGCCTGCCGCGATGGCACGCTCGTAAGTGGGTTCGCCCATAGCGTCTTTGGCGCGCTGGGGGCCGCTTTTGTCAGTATAATCACAGTGTACGCGTACAGCGGGGCCACGGTTGCCATCGGGGTTTTGTGCACCCGCGCCACCGTCGGACCGGCGGGTGTGGTCGAAAATGTGGACGGCGGAAGCGCCGAACCGCTTCTTCAAAAGAGCAACCAACTCGGCATTATACTCTGTGTCGACCGCCGCCACGTCGTAGAAGTCTTTGATCTGGCTGGGCGAGCGGGATAGCTCAAAGCCCTCCTGATCCACGTCGGCGGCGATGGTGCGCATGTCGTTGATGGCGACGGTGTGCAGCTCTGTCTTGAAGTGTACCTCCGGCTCGCCGCCGGTCAGAGCCGAACTGAGGAAGTAGGGCTTCTCGTCCTGGCGGATAATGTAGGTCAGGGCGCCGGTGGTGGCATGGGTGGCCGTGCCGGCGGCAAC